>CAZJGK010000076.1:0-15361 GCA_964545545.1 uncultured Fibrobacteraceae bacterium
CCAAATGATGCTATACGGACCCCGATAACCATCGAACGCCCCAAAACAACCCTGGCCTTACGCCGGGCAGGCCCGGCGATTGATCTCAATGCAGCATAGCACGGTGAAGGGAGATTTTGATGGCAAAAATCCAATTTCCTGCCCGACCGGTTGACGGCGCCGGCCCTACCGCCTGGCCAGGGGATCCAGGCCGTCGATGGATTCCAGCAGGGCCTTGACGATTTTTTCGGCGTCGCGTTGGCGGATCTCGTCGTAGCGGATGGCCCAGATGTGGTCGGGGAAGGCCAGATTGCGCATTTCCACCAACATCTTGTAGCGGGCGGGGTTGTTCCGCAGCACACCCAGGTTGCGGCCGCGGGTGCGGGCGCCGGCGCCCATGGCCGGGAGCATACGCCGGGCAAAATTGCGGCTGACGGTGTCGGTGCTGTGGCGATTGCGGAAGTGGAAGACGGTGAACACACCGCCGGATTCGGGGTCATTGTCGGCGTGGAAACTCATGAAAACCGTATGATGGAGGTTGTTGCCGCCGAAGGCGCGACGGGCGATGGCCTTGCGCTCATTGAGGTACTTTTGGCCCCCCATGGGATGGGTGTCTTCGGCATTGCGGCGATTCCAGGCCCTGTCGTTGAAGACTTCATTGCGGTCGTGGACAAAGGTCATGGTCTGGGGCGTGTTGTGTCGCAGCAAATGGTTGGGGCTCAATAGGGTCAGGGTGACGTCGGCTCCGTGCAGTTTCAACAGGGCGTAAACCCGCAAGGCCAGGTCATACACATATTCGTCTTCCACCACGTAGAAGCGCTTGCCCGTGGCGTCCTTGGCGCTGACGATGGTGCCGGGATCGATGCCGCCGTGGCCGGGGTCCAGGACGAAGGTCCAGCCCGCCAACCGGCGGCTCAACGGGGTCTGTGCCGCCAGGGTGCGGTCAAACTGTTTCAGCAGCAGGCGGCCATGCTGATAACAGACCGCGGGTGAGATGCTCGATTTTTCAAAATAGTACCGGGTCTTCTGGGTTGGGGAGCGCGGGGCCTCGAAATAATAGGGACCGTTGGGGGACTTGAGCCGGCCAACCCCCGGCACGGCAATCGCCAGGTCGTCCAGGTCGAGACTCAGGCTGGAGCCCGCTACGGTCGCGGCATCCCCGTCGAGGGGGGGGCCACCCAGCAGGGGCCGCACCTTCAGTTTTTGGCCGGGGCGGATCAGCGAACCCTTGATGCCGTTCATTTCCCGCAGTTCACGCAGGCTCATCTGGTGCAGGCGGGCGATCTCGTTGAGGTTGTCTCCGCGGGTGACGACGTAGGTGGCGATGCGCGGCGCCGTGGCGCCGTTCAGGCGCAGCTCCTGACCGGGGTAGATGCGGTCCGAGGTCAGGCCGTTGATGTCTTTCAGGTGCTGCAGGGAAAGGCCGTAGGCCTCGGCGATTTCCCAGAGGGCGTCGCCGGCCTCGACGAGGTGGACCGAGGGAGCGGCCTCGCGCAGGCGCAGTTTTTGCCCGGGGAAGATACGGTCGTTCTTGAGACCGTTGATGCTTTTCAGATGGCTGACCGAAACCCCATAGTGCTTGGCGATGCGCGAAAGACTTTCACCGGGTGTCACCACATGCGCGGCCTCGTCCCGGGGCGAGGGCCGCATCCACAGCTTCTGGCCGGGAAAGATGGTGTTGGTCGCCAGGTCGTTCAAAGAGCGCAGATAAGCCAGGGAGATGTCGTGGGCGGCGGCGATTCCCAAGAGGTTGTCGCCCTTCTTGACCACGTACCATTGCCGGTCCCGCTGGGGAATGTTCAGGCGCTGGCCGATGGCCAGTTCATCGCTGCTCAGCTCGTTCCAGTCGCGCAGGTCCTGAACCGTCACCCCGTACTGGTTGGCGATGACGGTGAGGTTTTCTCCGCGCCGGACCCGGTGGGTTTCCCATTCCTGGGCACAGGCCGCCGGAGGCCAGGGCAGCACGAGGCCGCCGGGCACGATCAGCGCCAGGGTGAGCAACCATATTGCCGGGAAACGGGACATCGGCCAGGCGTCTCCTATCGCCTTGCCCGGATCAGGGAGGCCGGGCGGTGGTGCAGATCCATCTGCTAAACCATAGTCTAACCCAAACCCGGGCTCGGGGAAACCGGAATATGACAGGGTCTCCCGGCTTGCCACTCCTGAAGGTTGCAGGCATAATAGGAAAACAGGCTCGAACACCGGGGAAGGAACGGCTATGCAGAATCTCAAACTCGAACGGCCCCTGGTCGGTTTCGACCTGGAAACCACGGGTGTGGATGTGGACAGGGACCGCATCGTTCAGATCGCCCTGGTTCGGGTGGCGCCCGACGGCAGGCTGGTGACCTTCGATTCCCTGGTCAATCCCGAGATGCCCATCCCGCCCGAGGCCACGGCCGTGCACGGGATCAGCAATGATGATGTGCGCGACGCGCCGACGCTGGCCGGGATCCGGGCCGAAGTGGAAGAGATGTTCAAGGATGCGGATCTGGCGGGCTTCAACTCCATCCGCTTTGACCTGCCGCTGCTGCAGACCGAACTGAAACGCGTCGGCGGTTTTCTGGATTTGCGCGGGGTGAGGCATCTGGACGCCATGCGCATATTCCACGCCATGGAACGCCGGGATCTGACGGCGGCCCTCCGTTTCTACTGCGACCGGGAGCTGACCGGCGCGCATAATGCCCTGGCGGATGTGACCGCGACCCTGGACGTGCTGGACGCCCAGCTCGCGCGGTATCCCGAATTGCCCCGTGATATCGGGGACCTGCACCGCTTCTGCAACCCCGACGAAGGAAAATATCTGGATCGCCACCGCAAGCTGATCTGGACCGACACGGGCGAGGCCATGTTCACCTTCGGCAAGTTCAACCAGCGTATCCTGCAAGAGGTTTGTGCCCTGCCGGCTGGCCGCAGCTATCTGGAGTGGATGCTGCAGAAGGATTTCAGCGAGGATCTCAAGGCCATTCTGCGCGAGGCGTTGGATGGGGTTTTTCCCCGGCAGGAGGAACAAGGGCATGACCGATAAATACGCCGATGACGAGGGAATAACCCTGGATTCCCCGCCTGCCGGCCGGTATCCTCCGGTGGATGAGGAAAGCGTTCCTCAGTTCGAGGACACGCCCCTGACCAGGGCTGAGTACATCATGGCGCTGGCTCATTTTTACCGCGCGGAAATGCACCGCGCCCTGGTTTGGCGGACGCGCCTGGACACCACCACCAACTGGGCCATCGTGTCGACCCTGGCAATTCTTACGGCAAGCCTGAACAACCCCGGCTATGTCAGCGAATCCATTATTTTGGGGATGTTTGCCAACGTGGTTTTCCTGGCCATAGAGGCCCGCCGGTTCCGCTTTTTCGATGTTTGGCGCGCGAGGGTCCGCATGATGGAGGAAAATTTTTACGGCGGTATCCTGCGCCGGGATCAGGCCAGCGCGCAAAACAGCTGGGGCATGCGGGTGGCGGACGATCTGTTGCGGCCCCGCTTCCACATGACGCGCCTGCAGGCTTTCCGGGCGCGTCTGGTGCGGAATTTCCGCTTTATTTACGCGTTCCTGCTGGTCGCCTATATCGGTCACCGGGTGTTGCCGTTGGCTCCGGATGTGATTCTGGATGGGGCCTCGAATATTCCCCGCTGGCTTCCCGATGTCGTGGTTGGGTCGCTTTATCTTTTTCTGGTCGGGATCATGATTTTTACGCCCAAGGTCGAGGCTCCCGAGGTAGCCTATTGGCCCAACCCGAAGCATCCGGGGGAGGATGTGCCGAATCTGGATGTGTAGCAGGATATTTTCCATGAAGGATCTGGGGGAGTGTGCATGAACAGCAAAGGTCAGACAACCGAGGGCAAGGACGGCTGGCGCAACGTTCGCTTTGAAGTTCTGGAGCGAATCGACAAGCTGCCGAGCCTGAATTCCGTCATTCACGAATTCCTTGTGCTTTCGAAGAAGGATTATTATTCAGCGGCGGATTTCGAGCGGGTCATCAGCAAGGACCAGGCCCTGGTTGCCCGCCTGCTCAGGGTCGCCAACAGCGCGCTGTACGGCCGTTCCCGCACCATCCGCTCCATTCCCGAAGCGGTGGTCTTGATCGGGCTGGACAACCTGAAGCGGATCGTCTACGCCATCAGCACCGAGGGCCTCACCCGCCGCGAACTCGTCCATTACGATTTCCAATCCGACGGGGGATTCTGGCTGCATAGCATGGCTGTCGGGTTGGCGGCCCAGGTTTTTGGGGCCGCAGCGCCCGGTGCGGGCCTGCGGGGTGAAGAGGCCTTTGTGGCGGGCCTGATGCATGATATCGGGAAACTGATCATCGACGATTTTCTGCCGGGAGAGGACAGGGCCCCGGTCAGCCTTGAACAGGAGCGGGAGGCTGTCGGCCTGGACCACGCCGAGCTGGCCGAGTACCTGCTGAAACAATGGAACCTGCCGCCGGAAATCACCGACGCGGTCAGGAACCATCACGGCAGTCCCGAAGATGACGCCTGCAGCGCGGGGGGTGTCCTGCTGGGTCTCGCCGAAGGGGTCTGCGACCAGTGGGGCGTGGGCCGAAAGACGCCCGTCGACCTGAGCCAAGAGATGCCCGCCCTGCCTTTCCTGCCGGCGATGACCCGCATCGGCCTGGAGGAAGATCGTTGGGAGTCGCTGGTCTGGGATGTTCGTCAACAACTGGCCGATTGCGAGAACCTCTATCGCCTGGGAGCCTGAACGCCGGGTCTCCCCTGGTGCCAATGCCCGCCAATCCTGAACCGGACCCGGTCGTAGACCTCGTCGATCAGTCCCTGCACCTCGCTGCGGGCATTCCCGGTGACGACCATCACGCCGGCGCGGTCGCCGTGGCTGGCGATGACCGGCAGGATTTCGCCGGGCGTGCGGGTGATCTCCAACTTTGTCACCTGCGGGTGCGCGGCAAGTTCGGCGGGAACCTCGACGGCTTCCAAACGGCCGGGCGGGGGAAAGAAGTAGCGGTTGGCCACGATGAGATGGCGTGAGGGGACCAGCGCGGACCAGTCGGGTTCGCGGCCAAGCGCCATGGTGATCACGGCGGCCACATAGTTCACCCCGGTGCCCAGGGGTACGAGGCCCGCGCTGAAGTCGCCGCCGGAAAGGCGCGCGGCCATCTCGATCACCATGGGCCCTCGCCGGGGGCAGACCACGACATCGCCCTTGGCCACGCCAGAGGCCACGCCCAAGGCGGAGGCCGCGGATTCCACCAGCCGTTCTATCTGTTTTTGCAGCGGTGTGCCGGCGAACCGCGAGGGCAGCCAGCCGCCGTTTTCCATGATCTGGGGGTGCAGAACCTCCATGCCCTCGTATAGGCGGTCGGCGAAACCACAGGTCAAAGGCCGGCCCTGCCAGATGATGGTCTCGGTGGAAACCTGGGGACCCGGGACGAATTCCTCAAGAATGACCCGGCCGCTCTTGGCTTCCTGCCGGGCATGGGCGAAGGCGCGGGGCAACGCGTCGGGGTCGGCCAGCACCCGGACGCCGCGCGACCCGGCGCGGTCGGTCGGTTTGATCACGACCCGGTCGCACCCCCAGTCATTCCAGCATTCCCGGGCCATGGCGGCCGAATCCACGGCCAGGAAAAGGGGCACCGGCACGCTGCGCTCTTTGAAGCGGATCTTCATGGCCAGTTTGTCGGTGGCCAGGGCGCCGGTTTCGCGCGAAGGGGCGGGCCAGCCGTAGCGCTCGCCAATGGCGGCCAGCAGATGGGGCACGTCGCTGCCCATGGTCGAGACCCCGGCCAGGTTCACGCCGCCGGCGCGTTGGGCGTCGATCCACGTGAACACGGCCGGCAGATCGCTGAAATCGATGGGAGCGGCGAGGTCGGCCGTCCGCAGACCGGGGGCGTCGGGGTTGCCGTCCAGACAGGCGGCGCCCAGCCCCATGGCGCGGGCGGTTTCCAGCATGAAGAGCTGGTCGGTGCCGCCACCGAGGACCAGCAGGACGGGTTTGGCGTGGGTGCTCATGCCGGCATGTTAAATGGTGGGTGCCCGGCGGTACAGGGGTTTGATGTTTGGCCCGGGCCGTTGACAAATGTGGATCAATTGTGTTAGGGTTTTCTCCTTAAATGGGCGCGGGGAGGGCGGCCCGTTGGCGGCTGTTTTCCTGGTGCCCAGCGCCATGGTTTTCGGGGCGAAGGTCAATTAGTGGGGAAGGAGACGCCGCCATGAAATGCTACCGCCTGATTATCCCGATTCTGATGCTGTTATTGTTTGCAATTCCCGCCTTTGCCGAGGTGACTACCGTCATTCCATTTGACGCCGTTCCCGCCGGGGTTGTCTGTGGCCAAGTCTGGCAGGAAAACCAAGTCGATGTGTCCTTTGTGCTGACCACGGCCGAGGATTGCGACCAAGGGGCCGGGAATTGCTCCTTTGGCGCTGGTCCGGGCGCCGGCTTTGTCTGGCTCTACCCCAGCCGCCTGCTGGTGGATTTCGGGCAATCCTACAATGTGACCCGCGTGGAAATCGACTGGTATGACGCGTGCGGTATCGGGTGCACGAGAGGATTCCTTTACAATGCCGGGTCAACCGTCGCCTCGGCCCAAAACGCCGTTGTTTCGTCCGATGAGACGGTCACGCTCATTCCGGTCGGTGGGATGTGCGACAGCATCGCGGTTTCCTCGTGTGAGGGGCAGATTAATGAGATCCGTATCACCGCCGACACCGTGCCCGATCAAGGCCAGACGTGGGGAGCGCTGAAGGCCATGTATCGGTAACCTTTGCAGGACTGAAGATTTGAAGCGAGGGGCCCGGTCAGACCGGGCCCCTTCGAGTGTCGCCCCGCCGTCCCCCCGCGAAAGTTCTCCTTGTTGTTTCGCACATATGTGCACAATGTATGGGGGAAACCAGTGAAGGAGATCTGATGCCGAGGCCCCAGAAAATGCGCTCCGTGCTTTGCCCACCGCAGCACGCCGGCTTCAAACCGGTCGGTGTGCCGTCGCGGTTCCTGGAGACGGTCGCCGTGACTCTGGATGAGTTCGAAGCCATTCGACTGGCCGACTTCCAGGGCTTGGACCACGAGGAATCCGCTCGGCAAATGGAAATTTCCCGCTCGACATTTTCGCGACTCGTGGAGCGGGCCCGGCACAAGGTGGCCGAATTTCTCATCGAAGGAAAGCGCCTGCAGATAGACGGCGGCGCGATCCATTTTCAGGGCAACCTGATTCGCTGCGAGGATTGCGGTCATTTGAAAACCACCGCATTTGATGGAGAGACAACCGGTTGTCCGGCATGCGGTTCAACGAACCTGGTGGATCTGGCCGATGGTTTCGGTCACGGCCGTTGTTGCCGGCGGCATCAAGGAAACAGGAGGAGGTAGGGAAATGCCAAGAGGAGACGGAAGCGGTCCCGGTGGCGGCGGCGGTGGCCGCAACAAGGGCGGCGGATTCGGCGCCGGAGGATTTTGCATCTGCGCGGGGTGTGGCAAGAAGGTGCCACACCAACGGGGTGAGAAATGCACGAACCTGAAGTGTCCGGACTGTGGGCGGACCATGGTCCGGGAAGAATTGCTGAACAGTCGGAAAAAGCAGGGAGAGAACCAGTGAAACAAATTTTTGCCATTCCTTCGATGGACGGAAAGTCCTGCCCTCACTTCGGGCACTGCCAGAGTTTCGCGTTGGTGGAGGTTGAAGACGGCCGGCCGGGCGCCGTGAAGTTTGTGGATCCCCCGGCCCATCAACCCGGAACGTATCCCCGCTTTCTGGCGGATCAAGGGGTGGGGATCGTGATCGCCGGCGGGATGGGCGTCATGGCCCAGAACCTGTTCCGGGAGAACAACATCGAGGTCCATATGGGTGTTGGCGTGGAGGATCCCGCCGAGCTGGTGGAGCAGTATCTCCGGAATGAGCTGAAGACGGGGGACAACCTCTGTGACCACGGGACCGAAGGCCACCAACATACTTGCGGAGATTGATCAGTGAGGATCGCCATCGCCAGCGGCAAGGGCGGTACGGGAAAAACCACCCTGTCCACCAATCTGGCCATGTTCATGGCCGAAACCGAACCGGTGGTTCTGGCTGACCTTGACGTGGAGGAACCCAACTCGGGCCTCTTTATCAGCGGCACGCTGAAGCACGAAGAACCGAAATACAAGATGATTCCCGGCTGGGAACAGGACACCTGCAGTCTCTGCGGCAATTGCCAGGCCGTCTGCAACTTCAACGCGATCCTGAAAATGGGCGACAGCATCATGGTGTTTCCCGAACTCTGCCACGGTTGCTATGCCTGTTCAGAGCTTTGTCCGACCGAGTCCCTGCCCATGCAGCCCAAGCAGATGGGGGAGCTGAAGCACGTCAAAAGCGGTCAGCTCGATTTTGTCGAAAGCCGTCTGATGGTCAGCGAGGAGCAGGCTGTTCCCCTGATTCGGCAGACCATTGACTATGTCGCCGCGAATTTTCCGCACACCATCATCCGGATTTTCGATTCGCCGCCGGGCACCTCGTGCCCGGTGATCGAGGCCGTTCGCAGGGCGGATCTGGTGATCCTGGTCACCGAGCCAACCCCGTTCGGGCTGCACGATCTGAAGCTGGCGGTGGCCACCGTGCGCCAGCTGGGTCGGGAATTCGTGGTGGTCCTGAACCGGCAGGGCATCGGGGACGACAAGGTGGAGCGATACTGTGAAGCCGAGGGCATCGAGCTGACGGCGTGCATCCCCAACAGCCGCCGCATCGCCGAGACCTACGCCGCCGGCAAACTCCTGTACCGGGAGATTCCCGAAGTGGCCGCGGCGGTAAAGACGGTTGCCCGGCTGATTCATTCCCGCATCGGGGGCCGCTGCTCATGAAGGAAATCGTGGTCATCTCGGGCAAGGGCGGGACGGGCAAGACCTCGTTGACCGCAGCGTTCGCCGTGCTCGGCGGAAAGAACCTGATGGTTGCCGACTGCGATGTGGACGCGGCCGACATGCACCTCCTTTTGGCGCCGGATTTCGGTCAGGGGGAGGATTTCTTCAGCGGTCAGCTGGCGGTCATCGATCCGGCGAAATGTTCAGATTGCGGGATGTGCGAGGTCGTGTGCCGCTATGACGCCATCTCGATGATTGACGGGCGCCTCGTGGTTGACGAGATCGGCTGCGAGGGCTGTGGTTATTGCGCCCGGGTCTGTCCGGAAGAGGCCATCACGAACATCGCCCAGAACGTGGGCCAGTGGTACCGGTCCCGGATCCGGACCGGCACGACCATGGTCCACGCCCAATTGAAGATCGGCGCCGACAACTCGGGCAAACTGGTGGCCAAGGTGAAGAACGAGGCCAAGGCCCTGGCCGAACGGGAGGGCAAACCCCTGGTGTTGGTGGACGGGTCTCCCGGTGTCGGATGTCCCGTGGTGTCCAGCCTGTCGGGAGCCTCGCTGGTGGTGCTGGTCACCGAAGCCACCGTCTCGGGCCTGCACGATCTCAGGCGCGTCTACAACCTGGTCAAGATGTTCGGCATCGATTCCGGTTGCATTATCAACAAGGCCGATCTGAATCCGGAGGTCCTGGAGAATATCCGGTGTTTTCTGCAGGAAGAGGGGATCACGCTCCTGGCCGAGATTCCCTATGACGAAAAATTCACCGAGGCGGTCACCAACGGCAAAACCGTCGTTGAATGGGACCCCGGGCTGGAACAGCGGGTCCGTGAGTGCTGGGATCAGATCATCCAGTTGGCGGCCGTCTGAAACCGGGGGCCGCAGGTCCCCACTGATGTGGAGAAGGAAATGAAATTGTGCTTTACCGCCTCGGGAACCGATTGGGATTCGCCCATGGATCCGCGCTTTGGCCGGACACATTTTTTCTTCGTTTATGACGAGGAATCCGAGGAAGTCCTGACCTACGACAACACCGCCATCGAGAACGAGGCCCACGGTGCGGGACCCAAGACGGCGCAGAAGCTGGCCGAATTCGGGGCCCAGGTTCTGGTCACCGGCAACGGCCCGGGGGGCAATGCGGCTGCCGTGCTGAAGGCGGCCGAGGTGGCGGTCTATGCGGGCGCCGGGGATATGACGGTCCGGGAAGCCTACGACGCGTACAAAAAGGGCACCCTCGCCCAGGTCGGTTGAGCACCCTCACGGCAACACGGCGCCGCCCGCGACGCTGAGCACTTGCCCGGTCATGTAGTTCTCGTCGTCCGCAGCCAGAAAGACCGCCGCGCTGGTGACATCCTGAAGTTCGCCGGGGCGTTTGAGCAGAGTCATGCCCACGACCATTAGGCCGCCGGGACCGCGCAGTTCTTCGCGGGTCAGGTCGGTGGCAATGATGCCCGGGGCGATGGCGTTGACCAGGATGCCCCACTCGGCGCCGTAGCGGGCCACGGCGGCGGTAAGGCTGATCAATCCGGCCTTGCTGACGGCGTAGTGCACCGTCTTGGGGCCGTGGTACTGGCCGGCGACCGAGGCGATGTTGATGATACGGCCTCCCCCGGTCTTGAGATGGGGCCAGGCTTCCTGGCAACAGATGAACGGCCCCTTGAGGTTGACGGCCATGATCCGGTCCCAGTCCTCGTCCGTGACCTCCTCGAAGGTGCAGACGTTGTTCACCCCGGCGTTGTTGACCAGGATGTCGATTTTTACAAAATGATCCACCGCCGCCTTGAACATGGCGCGAACCTGGGTGCGCTGGGTTACATCGGCTTGCACAGCCAGGGCCCGGCGGCCGGTCTTTTCGATCAGGGAGACGGTTTCGGCAGCGGCGGCGGCGTCCTGCCGGAAGTTCACCACGACATCGCATCCCTCGGCGGCAAACCGTAGGGCGATGGCCCGGCCGATGCCGCGGCCGGCGCCGGTGATCAGGGCGACCTTATCCTGCAAACGCATGGCGACTCCTCGGGTTCAAGGTGTGCATGAGGTCTCCGTTCATCAGGAGTCCTCTTCCCGGGGCATGCTGTCGGCCCCGATCTTGATTTGAAGTCCCCGGACCGCGGCGATCAGGGGGTACATGGCAGCCCGGAGATGCAACTCGTCCACGCGCGCAGCCAGGGCCCGGCGGTCGTCGCCCCCGCAGGCGATGCTGCGCCGCACCATGGCGACCAGGGCCTCGGGGGTGACATCCCAGGTGCCCAGGGATTCGCTTCCGGTTTCCAGCTGGTCGAGAAAGCCGGTGACTTTGGCATGGTAGGCGACCGCGGCCATGGGCGTATGGGCGATGGCGCTGAACACGGCGGCGTGCAGCCGCACGGCCAGGGTTGCGGTGGCCGAACCGTAAAGGGCGATGAGATCCCGGGGATGATAGCGGCCTTCGATCACAAAACACCGGGCATCAGGCGGGGCGGCCGCGACAAGTTTGCGGGCCAGGATCCGGTCATCATCCTCGGCGTACGTGGACTGGGAAATGAACAGGAAGGAGACCTCGTCCTTCATCGCGGCGACCATTTGGTGGAGGGCATCCTCCAGCCGGCGTTGGGCGGCGGCGCTCACGCTGCGGCCGATATCGCGCAGGCCAAGGGCAAGCACGGGACGATCCGCCGGAAGCGTGATGGCTTCGGCCGCCAGGATTTCCCGCGCACGATGCGGCCCGGGGCACACGGCATTCAGGGTGGCATCCGGCAAGACATGGATATACGGGGGGCGGTCTGCGGGCCGTTCGGATCCGGTGCCCAACAGTTGCCGGCACAGGCGGGCCGAATCGAGATCCCGCACGCTGATGACCGCCGCTGTCCGCAACAGGCCCTCGGTCAGATGACGGCCCACCCCGGTGTGCAGGGGCCCCACGCCCATTCCGTAAAGCATGACGGGTTTGCGGGCCCGTCCGGCCAGAGATCCGTACAGGGCCATCAAGGGAATGGGCCCGCGCATGTCGCCGATGGTGATATCGAGCAGGGCGTTGCCGGCTCCGAGCACCAGCAGGTCGCAGCGGGCGATCTCCTGCTTGACGCGTTCGAGATGGGCAGGATCATCGCCTTCGTTGAACCCGAGGAATTTGCGGCCCCGGGCCTGTTGGCCGCTGTCGTGCTCCAGGTTCTTTATCATGGTCACGCCGTAGTGGGCCTCTTCCCAGGGGTCGGGGTGGCGGGACAGGGCGCGGAATTCCAGCGTGTAGCCCGGCAACAGGTCGGCCATGCCTTCCTTGAGGCAGACCAGGGGCAGATCGTCGCCGGCGTTGCGAATGCCATAAGCGCCGGCGCAGAGGATGGTCAGGGAACGGGACACGTTAACCTCAAGGTTGAAGGGATTGCGGGCACACGATAGCACAGGGCCGAGCCGGTCTCCAGCGCGAGGGTCCTGATCGGGCGGCGGGCTTGACCTGGATCGCAGATGGGGTTAGAAAGAATCCCATGAACACACCGCATCCCACGCAACACACCTGGCAAGATCACAGCGGACCGGTGCAGGCCGAGTACCGCGGTGTCACCGTCATAGATTGCCGGGTCTGCGGTTTCAAGCATTCCGTGCCCCTGCCGGATGACGCGCGCAATCGCCACCTGTACACCCGGAAATTCTACGACGATGACCACCCCGGATATATCGAAAGCCAGCAGCAGGATCTGCCCTGGCGGCGGCTGGACTTCGCGGCCCGGTACGACCTGTTCGAGAAGATGCTGCCGCGCGGGCGCCGCCGGTTGCTGGATGTGGGTTCCGGTCCGGGTTGGTTTTTGCAGTACGGGGCCGAGCGCGGCTGGGATGCCGTGGGCATCGAGCCCTCCCCGCCGGTCAGCGCATTTTCGCGCGATACGCTGGGCCTGGACGTGATCACGGGCTTTTTTGAGGCCGAGGCCGTGGCCGGGCTTGAGCCGTTCGATGTGGTGCACCTGAACAACGTGCTGGAGCATGTGCCCAACCCGGCAAAGATGCTGGCAACCGCCCACGGCGTTTTGCGGCCGTCCGGGCTGATCTGTGTCTCGGTGCCCAATGATTTCAATCCCCTGCAGGAAGCGCTGGTCAAGTTGCGTGGCCATGAGCGGTGGTGGGTGGATCCCCGCGAACACGTGAATTATTTCGACCGGGATTCCCTGGAGCGGTTGCTGTCGCGCCGGGGTTTTGTCATGCGGCGCCGGCTGGGCAGCTTCCCCTTGGAGCTGTTGGCGCTCATGGGCGAGGACTACATCGCCGACCCTGACCTGGGCCCGGTGGTCCACGGACGCCGCAAGGCGCTGGAACTGGCCCTGCACGAGGCGGGCCGGTCGGACCTGCTGGCCGAAATGTACGCCAAGCTGGGGGAGATGGGGCTGGGGCGGACATTGACGGTCGTGGGGGAGAAGATTTCTGCGTAATCCTGGCTGAGGGAGTTCATTTTTCAACCATTTATATTTTCCGTCCCATGTGGGGATGTTGTAATCTGACCACTTCATGAAGGCCGGGGGCCTGTGAGCATCTCAAATTAGTGAGGGGGTAGAGGGATGGCTTCAGGTGAATCTGCCAAGGGAACCGGGAAATCCAATCCGTTGATCCTGGTGGTTGCCTTGGCGGTTTTTGCGCTTGTTCTGGGGTTTTTTGGCGCCCAGCGTTACGGTATGGGCAAGGAAAGTTCCAAGTGGCCGTCGGTGACAGGGAAGATCGTCTCTTCCCATGTCGCTCCCCGCCGGACAAACAACAAGAACGAATACATGCCGTCCGTCAGATATGACTATACGGTCTCCGGCCGGTCCCTGATCGGCAGCCGCATCACCGCCTCCGATACCTACGAAAAAACGAGCAGCGGCGCTGCCGACATCCTGAAAAAGTACCCCGTCGGAGCTGAGATTCCCGTATTTTTCAACCCTGACGATCCAGCCAAGGCGGTCCTTGTAACAGGCCTCAAAAGTAACGTTTTCGTCCTGCTGGGAGCGGCGGCCATATGCCTGCTGCTGGCTGTGCTCATTCTCGTGAGTGAGCTGAAAAAGAAGCTCCTGGCCTGATCGGCTCGGGGCTAACCCCCTGGAAGATGATCAGATGGATCCGAAGAGCCGGTAGGACCAACGCAGCCTAAGCTGTGCCGGGCATTTGACGTTATTTAACAATCAGATATTATTACCCCGACAACCTGGTGTTCCCGGTGATCCGCCGGGCCCGGGCCAGAAGCATGCCGTTTGAGGAATGAGCATGATGACGAGCCTGCAACACAGACCTGGTGGCCGTGGCATCGCCGTGCTGGCGTTCGTGGCCGCAGTGCTGTTGGCCGCGTCCCCTTTGCTCATGGAGCACCATCACCATGTTCACCCACAGGATAGCGACCACTGCGCCCTCTGTATCTTCGCCTCCTGCCAGGTGACCTCGCCTGCGGTGCCGCCGACTCCGGCCCGCCCGTTGACGGTTGTGGCCATCGTGAGCGCCATCCAGGAGACGCTCCCCGCATCCCCCCTGATCCACTGCCGGAATCAACGCGCCCCCCCCGTGGTCTGACCGGACAAACAACCGATTTTATTTGTCAGGTTCTCACCACCTTCAGGGGGTTTTTGGCATGAGACTCAGCCGATATATGTTCCTGGTGCTCGTATTGGCCTGCGCGCCGTTGGCGGCATCGGCCCAGACGCGTTCCATCTTTTCCAATCTGGCCAACCCTTCCATCGGGATGAACGCCCTGTTTTCGGGGCAGGCCGCTTCCAATCTGCATCAACCGTACGGTTTCAATTTCGATGAAGCCGAACTCAGCGTGATCTCGGTCGTCGATCCGGTGTGGACCTTGTCCAGCAACATCGTGTTCACACCGGACGAGGTGTCGCCGGAAGAAGTCTGGGCCCGCACCAACAGCATCCCGGGCATCCAGCTCAAACTGGGCAAGCTCCGCGGGACCTTCGGCAAGCAGGGCCTGCTCCACACCCACGCCTATCCGTTCATTCAGGCGCCGGTCATCATGGCCAACACCATCGGCGAAGAAGGATTCAAGGATTCCGGGGTGGAGGCCTCGTGGCTGACGCCGTTGCCCTGGTTTTCCGAGCTGACCGGCGGGGCCTACCAGGCCATGGGCGTGGACGGCGAGAACCCCCTGGACTTCGGATCCGCCAGCCACGGCAACATTCCCTTCCTGGGTCACTTCAAGAACGTGCTGGATCTCAACGAGGACACGACGCTGGAGCTGGGGGCCTCCATGCTGCAAGGGCACGGAGAAGACGGCCATCGGCACGCGGCCTACGGGGCGAACGTGACGGTTCGCAACGTCCCGCTGCGGCAGTCGAATCAACGTGGATGGATCCTGCAGGGCGAGTACCTCGAAAAGGCGAACTACGCGGGCGGTCAATATCACCAGGAAGCGAACGGTTGGTACACCTCGTTCCAGTACCGATTTTCCCAGCGCTGGTGGATGGGCGTGCGGGGCGAGCAGGCCAAGGACAGCTTCACCGATGTTCTGGTGGATCCCGCGGGGGACCCGATTCCCGGCAAGATGACGCGAGGGTCGTTCAACATCGCCTGGACGCCGTCGGAATTCTCCTATGTCCGGCTCGAATACAGTCTGGGCCAGGCCGATGACGGCAACGGTTTCAAGCCGATGGACCA
>CAZJGK010000077.1:0-15342 GCA_964545545.1 uncultured Fibrobacteraceae bacterium
GTTCAAATCCCCGGGAATCAGCCATATCCGGCAGACCCCGAGAAAGCCGGTCACCCTTGCTGTCCGCTTGTGGCAAATGGGTTCCGGCATCACAGAAAGCCAGGGCCAGACTGGAATTTCCCGCATCGATTACAGCCATGGTATGACCCCCGGGATTGGCGCCGGCATACATTCTGACCTCCTACTTCTGCTCACCCGAGGCGATCGGCACGATATGGACATCGCCGACCTGAACCAGCTCGGTGGCGCCATCGGGAGTTTCCAGACGCAGGGCACCGCCATCGTCGATGCCCATGGCCCGGCCCTGGTGGTTCCGCTTGATGGACTGCACCTGGACCTCCCGGCCCAGCAGACAATCCAGGTGTCCCAGGCTTTCCCGGTACGGAGCCCAACCATCAATTTCAAAACGGTCTAGCTCAGCTTCGACCTTGCCCAGCAGAGCGCCGGCCAGAATCGCCGGCCGCACTTCCCGGCCGGTTTCGATAAAAACACTGGTGGCCGTGCGCTGCAGGGCGGCGGGAAACCCGCCCGGACGAGTCAACAGGTTCAAGCCCAGACCGCCCACGGTCAGGGATTGGTCGGCGGTGACCTGCCGTTGCAACAGGATGCCTCCCAGTTTCCGTTCACCGACCACGATATCGTTGGGCCATTTCAGGCGGGCATCAACCTGCAGGACCTCACGCAACATTACGACGGTCATCAATCCCAGCCACACCGAAAAACCCCGCTCCAGCGAGACCCGATGCGGGGGGATCACCACCGAAAGATTGAGCCCCCCGCAATCCGCCCACGGCCGACCCTGGCGACCGTGTCCGGCCGTCTGGTACCGGGCCACCACGACCATGCCCGGTCCCGCATCCGGGACCGGGTCAAGATCAGCCAGTTGTTGAGCCCGCCATCCCCAGCCATCCCACAAACACAGGCGTCCACGGGCAGGAGAGCCGCCACCCCGCAGGAAGTCATTGGTGCTGCCCACACTGTCCAGCAGGTACAGACGCCCCCCGTTGCGCAGAAAGCGTTCGCCCGGAGTAAAGGAGGCAAGCCCGAACCAGTCTCTTTGCACGGGGGCGCCGTCATGGTCGGGATAGATGTTCATCCCCGGCCTCCACCAGGTCGTTCAAAGTCCAAGCCCAGATCCCACGCACAAACCGAGTGGGTCAGACGGCCCACCGACACGGCGTCAACACCGGCCCGGGCATATCCGGCCACGGTATCGAGATTCACGTTGCCCGAAGATTCCAGCCGGGTCTTCACGCCGACTGCGTCACGCAAACCCACGGCCGAGGCCGTGTCCTGAACATTGAAATTATCCAGCAGGATCCACTCGACGCCCAGGGGCAGGATCTGGCCCAGTTGTTCCAGATCGTCGACCTCGATTTCCACCGCCAGATGCGGATACTCCCGCCGCGCGCGCGCCACCACGTCCACCATGCCCTGTTGTCGAACCAGCCAATGGTTGTCCTTGAGCATGATGCGATCGTCCAAACCCATCCGGTGGTTGTAGCCGCCTCCGCAGCGCACGGCATACTTGGCCAGGACACGGTAACCCGGCAGGGTTTTGCGGGTGTCCAGAACACGGCAGCCGGTGCCCGCCACCGCAGTGACATAACGAGCCGTTGCGGTGGCGATGCCCCCCAGATGCTGGAGAAAGTTCAACGCGGTGCGTTCACCGGTCAGGATGGCCCCGGCCGGCCCCGAGATTTCCGCCACCGCGCCACCGGACAGGACCGGTGAGCCGTCGCTAACAAGGGCCTGCACCTTGACCCGCGTATCCAGCTCATGATAGACCATTTCCAGGAGGGGCAAACCCGCCGCCACGCCATCACCTCGCGCAACCACTTCGGCTTTGGCCCTGGCCGCCGGCGCGACCGAAACCCTGGTGGAGGCGTCCCCGGCGCCCACGTCCTCCTGCAAGCTCTGGCGCACGAGGGTCCTCACCCAGGCCTCGGCGGGAAAGACCAGCTTGCCGTCACTTGACATTCTCATCCCCCCTTGCGCCGCCGATGCCCCACTGGGCCTTGAGATCCTCCAGGCGGTCCCGCAACGTGGCGGCTTTTTCGAATTCCAGGTTATCGGCTGCGGTGAGCATCTCCTGCTCCAGCCACTGGACCAGTTCGCGGGGCGAAAGATCTTCGCGCAACACCGCCGCCCACGGCTTCTCATCCGGAGCCGCTTTCTCGAGTCCCCGCTGCCCGGCCGCGCTCGTGGACTGGATGATCTCGGCGCGGGATTTGGTCACCGACCGCGGGGTGATGTTGTGTTCCCGGTTCCAGGCCAGTTGCCGTTTGCGCCGGCGCTCGGTTTCATCAATGGCGCGGCGCATGGACCGCGTGATCTTGTCCGCATACATCACCACCTCGCCGTTGAGATTGCGGGCGGCCCGGCCCGAAGTCTGGATCAGGCTCCGTTCACTGCGCAGAAACCCTTCCCGGTCCGCATCCAAAATGGCGACCAGGGAAACTTCCGGCAAATCGAGCCCTTCGCGCAACAGGTTTACCCCGACCAGGACATCGCTCTTGCCCAGCCGGAGATTGCGCAGGATCTCGATACGGTCCAGGGCGGTTATGTCCGAATGCAGATAACTGACCTTGACGCCCGCGGAGGCCAGGTAACCCGTCAAATCCTCGGACATCTTCTTGGTCAGGGTCGTGACCAGAACCCGCTCCTGCCGTGCCGTGACGACCCTGATCCGCTCGAGAAGATCATCCACCTGGAAACGCGCCGGCAGCACCGTGACCGGCGGATCGACAAGTCCGGTGGGGCGGATCACCTGCTCCACAACCACCCCTCCGCATTTTTCCAGTTCGTAGTCCCCAGGCGTGGCGGAAACGAAAATGGTCGTCGGGATGATGCCCTCGAATTCCGTGAACATCAGAGGCCGGTTGTCGAGGGCGCTGGGCAGGCGAAAACCGTGTTCGACGAGGTTCTCCTTGCGGGATCGATCCCCCTGGTACATGGCGCCGATCTGAGGCACGGTGGCGTGGGATTCGTCGATGACCAGCAGATAGTCCTCCGGAAAATAATCCAGCAGGCAGGCGGGCCGTTGCCCCGCTTCCCGGCCGTCGAAGTAGCGGGAATAGTTCTCCACGCCCGGACAGTGCCCCAGCTGTTGGATCATCTCCATGTCGTAGCGCGTGCGGGAAGCCAGGCGCTGCGCCTCCAGGGTGCGGCCTTCCCGGTCCAGTTCTCCCAGGCGCAGTTCCAGATCCCTGCCGATGGCGTCGACGACCCTCCCCACCCCGCCCTTGCCCATGACGAACTGCGTTGCCGGATAGATGGCGGCGTCAGCGGCTATCGCCAGGGTCCTGCCCGTCAGCGGTTCGATCCAGGTCAGGTGCTCCACCTCATCACCGCAGAATTCGACACGCAAGATGCGGTCGTCGAATCCCGAGCGGATCTCCACGGTGTCGCCGCGGGCGCGAAAGGTTCCGTAATCGGTTTCGAGGTCGTTGCGCCGGTACTGCACTTTCACCAGGCGGGCCAGCAATTCATCCCGGTCCAGTTCCATCCCCCGGCGCAGACCGATGATCCCCTCCTTGAAGGTGACCGGGTTGCCCACCCCGTAGATGGCCGAGACACTGGCCACCACCACCACGTCTCGGCGCGACAACAGACTGCTGGTCGCCCGTAGACGCAGGCGTTCAATCTCGTCGTTGATGCTGGTGTCTTTCTCGATATAGGTATTCGTGGCCGGGATAAAAGCCTCGGGCTGGTAGTAATCGTAATAGGAAATGTAGAATTCCACGGCATTGTCGGGGAAAAAACCCTTGAGCTCGCCATAGAGCTGGGCGGCCAGGGTCTTGTTGTGGCTGAAAACCAGCGCTGGGCGCTCGAGCTGGGAAATGGCGCTGGCGATGGTGAAGGTCTTGCCGGATCCGGTCACTCCCAGCAAGGTCTGGAAATGGCTCCCTTTCCGCACCTGGCGCACCAGTTCCGCGATGGCGGTGGGCTGATCACCGGTGGGTTCAAAGGGGGCAACAAGGTTAAAAATTCCCATGTCGCTCAGCGGCCGACGGATTGTCGGTCGAGAATGATTTCCTGATCAGGAACCAAGCCGTCCAGGGTGTAGGGAAGTCCCTGCAGACGCACGGCCACCCCTTCCAGGTCGCCCAATTTCAGCCCGAAATGATCTGCCGCGCCCCAGAAAACAACGAAGCCCCCGTGGCAGCGGTATACCCTTCCGGGGGTAACATCTCCCGGCGGCAAGACCGGGATGTCGTCCGCGACGCCTCTCCAGTCCGCACTATGAAAACCGTTCTGGCCATCGGCCCGCACCTTGATACTGACAACGTGATCGGTGGTGACCGCCAGAGTCAGGGAGAAGGATGGTTTTCCGGAAAAAGCGATTTCATCCCGGTTTGCAAAGCACGGCGGCAGGGCCGCCGCTTCAGCCTCCGCAGGGTTGCCGGCGGCAAGGGAATCAACGTCCGACACACCGGCGGCAATATTCGAATCAACAACAACCGCCGCCGCTGTTTCCCGGGTGGAGGCGGACATGGCCTGTTGTTGACCGTTCGCGGTATTGCTCGTGCCGCACCCGCGCACCAGCAACAGGATCGCCAACACGACCAAAATTCCCAGGCAGGCATAAAGCAGCCATGACCGCCAGGCAAAGCCCACCCGCTGCACCAGCACCTCCTCGGAATCCCAAACAGGCGTGCCCCCCGTGCCCTTGCCCCCTTCCTGTCCAGCCAGGCGCGCATAGAGATCCAGAACCTGATCCGCATCGGCGCCCACCACCGCGGAAATCGTGCGCAGGAAACTCACGACGTAAAGATCCCCGGAAATCTTGTGGTATTCGTCAGCCTCCACCGCTGCAATCATGGCTTCGGGAATCTTCGTTCGTTCAGCCACCTGGGCCTGTGTCAAGGACCTTTGTTTGCGGGCGGCCGCGATAATTTCACCCGGTGTCTGCAGGTTATGATTTTCGCTCATGATATCCATCCCTGGTCAGCGTGATCCGCGGGTTTCAACGGCCCGCATCGAGGGCGTCCAGCCGCTCGGTAAGAGTAGCCGCCTTGCCCCGATTTTCCGCAAGCAGCTTTTCCTGCATCTGCACAACCTCCGCCGGAGCATTGGCTGTGAATTTCCCATTGGCGAGCTTGGCTTCGCAACCACGAATCCAGCCCTTGATCCTTTCAAGTTCCTTGGTCAGGCGCGCGCGTTCCTTCTCCACGTCCACCAGCCCGGCCATCAACAGGAAGATTTCCACAGTGCCCGACACGCCGGTGCCGGCAGGCGCCGGATCGGTTCCGCCGCATACAACCGCGACATCCTCCAGCTTGGCCAGCAGGGTGATTTGCTCCGCAATCCGCTGCAGATGATCGACATCACCGGGATCCGATACCCGCAACACAACGTGTCCGCGCTTGCCGGGCGGCACCCCCAGCTCATTGCGCAGATTTCGCACCACGGTCACGATGTCCATGGCCTGGACAAACTGGGCCTGTTCGGTGCCAAAGGGCGCGGGGCCGGGATTTTCCGGCAGGGAAGAGGTCATCAAAAAGCCCCTGGCCGGCGGCAACCAGCTCCATAGTTCCTCGGTGATAAACGGCATGACCGGATGCAGGAGTTTATACGCCATCCCGAGCAACAGGACAGCCACCTGCACGACGGGGCCCCACGCATCCTCGTCGCGCAGGCGCGGCTTGATGGCCTCCAGGTACCAGTCACAGAATTCATGCCGGAAAAAATTGAAGATGCCATAGGCGGCGTCGTTTAGTCTGCGCTTTTCCATGGCGTCCTGATAGTCGGCCACCGTCTGCATGATCCGGCCCAGGATCCAGCGGTCCGCAAGTTGCAAATCGTCATCAGACGCGGCCAGGGGCGGTTCCTGCCCGAACACCGCCCGCCACAGTGCCGTGAACCAGGCACCGCCATCATCCTGCCAGTCGGCCGCGGCCAGCTCGGCCTGCAGGTCAAGAACACGTGGCGCGCATCCGGGACCCTCGTCGTGTCCCGGCAGGCCGGCTTCATCCCAGGCGCCGAGCACCAGCTTGGAGGCCTGGAAGATCTTGTTGCTGAAATTGCGGCCGACTTCAAGGGTGGATTCGGTGAAAAAGATATCCTGTCCGGTCGGCGTGAGCATGACCAGGCTGCAGCGCAGGGCATCGGCACCGTACTTGTCGATCAGGTCGATGGGGTCAGGGCTGTTGCCCAGGGATTTGCTCATCTTGCGGCCCTGGTCATCCCGCACGATGCCCGTGAACAGGACCTCGTGGAAAGGTTTCTCGCCCAGGAACTCGTAGCTGGCCATGATCATCCTGGCCACCCAGAAAAAGATGATGTCGGCGGCTGTCACCAACACGCTGGTGGGATGAAATTTCTCGAGATCCGAAGTCTTGTCGGGCCAACCCAGGGGAGAAAAAGTCCACAGCCAGCTGCTGAACCAGGTGTCCAGCACGTCCTCGTCCTGGCGCAGGTCCTGCACACCGCAGGCCGGGCAGGCGGTGGGGGCTTCCGTGGCCGTCGTTTCGTGGCCGCAACCATCGCAGTACCAGACAGGAATCCGGTGTCCCCACCAGAGCTGCCGGCTGATGCACCAGTCTCGGATGTTGTGCATCCAGTTATTGTAGACACCGACCCAGCGCTCAGGAAAAAGGGTGACCTCACCCTCGGCCACCGCCTTGATGGCCGGTTCGGCAAGTTGGTCCATACGCAGGAACCACTGCCGGGACAGGTAGGGTTCGATGATGCAACCGCAGCGGTCATGGTGTCCCACCTGATGGACCTGGGGTTCAACCCGGGCCAACAGACCTTCGGCTTTCAGCGCCTCGATCACGGCTTCACGGCAAGCCATGCGGTCCAGACCGGCAAACCGGCCGGCGTTCTCGTTCATCACCCCCGCAGGTGTCATGCAGACGACCTGGGGCAGGTCGTGCCGCTGGCCGACCTGGAAATCGTTGGGGTCGTGGGCCGGGGTGATCTTGACGAAGCCCGTTCCCTTTTCCGGATCGGCGTGATGATCCCCGATGATGGGGATCTCCCGGCCGGTCAGGGGCAGCTTCACCAGCTTGCCGATCAATCCGTTGCGCTCGGCATCGCCCGGATGCACGGCCACCGCCGCATCCCCGAACATGGTTTCGGGCCGGGTGGTGGCGACGGTCACCTGTCCGGTGCCATCGGCCAGAGGATAAGTCAGGTGCCAGTAGTTGCCCTGCAATTCCCTGTACTCCACCTCGTCGTCACTGATGGCGGTCAAGCAGTGGGGGCACCAGTTCACCAGGTACATGTCCCGGTAGATCAAACCCTTGTTCTTGAGCCGGATGAAGGCTTCCTGAACAGACCGGTTACGATCCTTATCCATGGTAAAAGCTTCGCGGCTCCAGTCCAGACTGCACCCCAACCGCCTAATTTGCTGGGTAATACGGCCATGGGTCTGTTCCTTCCAGGCCCAGGCCCTCTCCAGGAAGGCTTCGCGACCGGCTTCATGCTTGTTGATCCCGTCGGCGGCCATCTGGCGCGTGACGACCTGTTCAGTGGCGATGCTGGCATGATCAGTGCCCGGGATCCAGAGGGTAGGCTGCCCCCGCATCCGAGCCCAGCGGATCATGGTGTCCTGGACGGAGTTGCCCAGACAGTGCCCCATATGCAAGATGCCCGTCACATTCGGCGGCGGCAGGGTAATCACGAATGCGTCACCTTCAAGATCCGGATCGGGGGCAAAAAGACCGGCTTGCTCCCAGGCCTGATACCATCGCTCTTCGATTCCCTCTGGATTGTATTGGCTCAAATTTCGTGTGCTGTTCACTCGCTTACTCCCGGGATCTGACGCAAACATTTGTTCGGGAGGCGAATTTAACATCTGCGGTCCCCGCGCACAACGGCCCGATTCAATCCTGACTCCCGCAACGGTTTCTGGTATCCTCACCCGGCGAACCAAAGAGAGGATTCATGCGCTATCGCTCCGTATACAGTGAATCGTCCCTGGAACGGCTCACCCGCCGTTTGGGTCTATATGCCCTGGTGCCGGTGCTGTCGATTCTCGGCTTGGCCGTGTTGCTGGAAATCCCCCTCAAACCGGATTTTGGCTTCTCGGTACGCCGGCTTCAGGTCGCCACCGTCAGCGGACCGGCCGCCGTCGCCGGTCTCTTGCCGGGCGACATGATCGTCAGCGTTGCCGGCAGGCCTACAACCTCAATGCCCGCTTATTACGCCGCCCTGGCCAGCGAGCGCACTCCCGCCCCCCTGCCCCTTACCGTGAAACGGTCCGGTCAGCTGATTCCCCTGACCCTCATCCCCCGACCTCCGACCCAGGAACGCCTTATCCGCTCCTATAGCCAGTGGGTGGTCGGGCTGGCCTTCCTGACGATCGGTTGGTGGGTGTTGTTCCGCCGCCATGATCCGGTGGCCCGGAACTTTTTTGGGCTTTGCGTGATCTTCGCCTTTATGCTGATGGAGATTCCTGACCGCCCATTTCTGGCCTATCTGTGGTTCAAGGAGGGGGCCAGAGGGCTGCTCCAACTGCTGCTACCAGCCTATTTCCTCAGGTTTTTTATCCAGTTTCCCGCCCCGCGGCTCACCTCCTCGGGTCAACCCGACCACATGCGCCGGCTCCTGATCCCCGCCTGGACCTTGTTCCTGGTGACCACCGTCGGGGACCTGACGGGACTAGGCAGGGTTCTGCCCCATCTTGCCTCCTGGCTGGAAAGCATTTCCCTGCTGTACGTCGTGGGCTACATCCTGGCGGGAATGGTCATCTTCGGCCGCAAGATCAGGCGTCGCGGGCGCCCCATTGAACACACCAAGATGCGCGTGGTCCTCATCGGAATCATCTGCGGCCTGGTCCCCTTCCTGGCCACGGCCATCCTCGGCAATCTCGCCCCCAAATCCGCCATTCCCCTGTGGCAGTATTTCTCTTTTTCTCTCCTGTTGGTCCCGGCCAGCTTCGCCCTGGCCATCATGCGTTTCGGGGCCCTGGACAAGGATTTCATCATCCGCACCAGCCTGACGTATGCTCTGTTGACGGCCATGGTGTTGCTGGGGTATTTCGCGGTTGTGGTGTGTGTGGGCCTGGTGTTCGGTAAGCTGCTGGGTGTTCGTTCGGACCAGCTATCCCTCGCCCTGGTCGCAGCCAGCGGATTGCTGGTGCTGCCGCTCAAGGGTCTGGTCCAGAAATGGATCGACCGCACGTTCTACCCGGCCCGCAGGGCCAACCGGGAAGCCATGAACCGTCTGGCCGAGGAGCTGACGGGGATCATTGACGCCGTCGAAGTGACCCGGGTCCTGCACCGGAGCCTGCAGTCGCTGTTTGAACCCGGCAGCCTCGCCGTCTTCCTGGCCGACAACGAGGGAAACTTCCATTCAACCAGCATTGAAAAGACCTGCCGACCCAGGCAGCCGCTCACTCCGGGCCTTCCTGCCGACAGCTCCCTGGTTCACATTCTCAATCGCATCCGCTATCCCCTGTTCAGCGAGGAAATCGAGGATCTGCTCCTGGCCTCCGGCAGCGATTCCGATTCCCTGCAGCTTTTGGCCCGGATCGACAAACTGCAACTGGTGGTCCCTCTGGTAACGGGGGACCGGCTGCTGGGCTTTATCACCCTGGGCGACAAGAAGGGCCACTCCCTTTACAGTCAGGAAGACCTGGCCAATCTGCAGGCCATGGCGGTCCAGGCCGCGCCGCTGATCGAAAGCCGCCAGCTTTACGGCGAGAGCCTGCGCCGCAAGAGCCTGGAAGCCGAGCTGAAACTGGCCCGCGATATCCAGGCCAGCCTGCTCCCGACCGAACCCCTGGCTACCCCCGCCTTTTCCATCGCCGGCCGCAACGAACCCTGCCGCATGGTTGGCGGAGATTTTTTCGACTATTTCCAGCGGCCCGACGGCACCCTGGCCATGGCCATCGGCGATGTTGCAGGCAAGGGCATCCCGGCCGCTTTGCTGATGACCTCCCTGAGGGTGGCCTTCCGCAGCGAGGCCGATCCCGCCTCCGGCACCCGGGATGTCATCACCAGGCTGAACACCACCATCCAGGGCCTTGTCTCCAAGGGACGATTCGTGTGTTTCTTTTTCGGCATCCTCGATCCCCGTACGGGAATTCTGACCTTCTGCAACGCCGGCATGGATCCGCCCGTACTGTTCCGGGCCTCTTCAGCCGTCCGTGAATTCCTGCGCCGGGGCGGCCCTGTTCTCGGCATCAACCCGGACCAGGGTTACCGGGAGGGACGCCTGAAATTGCAGGCCGGGGACCGCATCCTGTTTTACACCGACGGACTGACCGAACAACGGAATCCCCAGGGCGAATTCTTCGATATCCAGCGCCTTTGCGACACGGTCTCCCGGCAGGTAAATGGTTCCTCACAAGACAATATTGCCCGGATATTTAGCAGTGTCGAGGATTTCGGCAGTGACGGCGAACCGGATGACAAGACCGCTATGCTACTACAATTCAACAGCTTGACCACATAACAGACGGCTCTGGTATCCCTCTTGCAATGATTCGGGCGGGACAGTGAATCAGCGCTAAAGCCGATTCTCCGTTCGACGATAATACCAGAGTCCGTACCCCGTGAAACCCTCAGGACAGGAAAGGGGGGGATCGAAATGGGACCTGAATCTTACATCTTTCTTGGTCTTTCACTGATCGATCTCTTTTGGTGGTTGAGAAAATGACCAGCTCGATCTAGGCCCCTGATTCATGGCGCTCGCTTTGGTCAGGGGCTTTTTCATGCCCGGAAGCAGCACTGCCATGGCCGATTTGCTTCAGCTGCCAAGCAATTCCTTGACCGCCTTTTCGTATTCAACCTTGGGATAACCCCCGACCCAGCGTTTGCGGATCACACCCTCCTTGTCCAGCAAGAAGGTGGTCGGCAGACTCTGCACGCCGAATT
The DNA here is from genome assembly GCA_964545545.1 of uncultured Fibrobacteraceae bacterium. Classification (GTDB taxonomy): domain Bacteria; phylum Krumholzibacteriota; class Krumholzibacteriia; order LZORAL124-64-63; family LZORAL124-64-63; genus JAHJTW01. The sequence continues at coordinate 10,830 of CAZJGK010000077.1, forward strand.
TCTGGAATAGCTCGCCATTGCCCTGCACGAAGGGAAAGGAGAAGCCTCCCCCGGCGATGAAGGATTTTACCTTTGCCGGTCCTTCCTGGCCAAGCGCCACCCCCACCACCTCGAACCCATCCGGGTACTCTTCGCTGATTTCCTGCAGATGCGGCAGAGCCTTGCGGCACGGCGGACACCAGGTGTCCCAGAAATCCAGCAGGACCACCTTGCCGCTCAGATCCGACGAGGCCAACCTGCCACCGTCGACCCGCTCCAGCTTGAAAGAGGGAGCAACCTGTCCCACGGCAAACCCGATCCCGGCCACGGATGCCGTGGACTGCTGGGCCTGCTGAGCGGAATTTTCATGTTCACAGCCCCAGACAACCCCCATCCCCAGGGCCAGCAGAACCATCAAGGCAAACTTGAACATGATACGCAATTTGTTTCCTACCTCGGATCATGAGTGGGAAGTGATGAACAACATTCCGTTACTGTTACCAGCCAATATGGTAAAATCATCGGGCGGTGGCAATGGTCCCCTGCCAGACCATTAGAAGGGGATGACAGCGAGAAGGGAACTTGTGTCCTGGTCGATCCTTCGTATTGTAAATGAAATCCCAGCGGAACCCGAACCTTTGCCGAGGAGCACCCTTGAAGTCGAAGCTAAATCCGCAAACCTGGCCTGCTACCATTTTTGCCGTCATGATCCTGGTCTGTCTGGGGGTGACCGCGGCTGTCGCCCAGACCCCGGGCGGAATCCTCCAGGTCCATCCCAAGGGAGATGTGGCTGAAATCGGCCGGAACCTCCAGCTGGAAATCACCATCACGCCACCGGAGGGCCAGGGCCTTGTCGCCGAGGACCTGTCCATCACCGTCGAGAATTCCGGCGCCGATTTCCTCGACCAGGCATATCCCGTCAAGGCCTTGAGCCAGGCGGCAAAAGACGGGGCCTTCTGGACCCCCGCCCATTTCCAGTGGGACGCCCCCGTGCTGGAAAACAGCGTGGTGGGTGAGCGCATCCTGACCGTTACCCTGCAGGGCAAGTGGACCGACGGCACCCCCGCAAACCTGACCTGGACCGGCCCGATCAAGGTCGATTTCCCGGATGAATGGACCGCGAACAAGATTACCTCCTACATCGAACGCAAAGGGCTCGGCCTGTTCCTGCTGGCCGTCTTCGGGTTCGGGTTGCTCATGAGCCTGTCCCCCTGTATCTACCCCATGATCCCCATCACCCTGGCGGTCATCGGCGCGCGCAGTCAGGAAAAGGGACCGGCGCACGGGCTCCTGCTCTCGGTCACCTACGTCACTGGCATGGCCCTGGTCTACGCCATCCTGGGCGCCCTGAGCGCCACCGTCTTCAGCGGCATCACCGCCTTCATGCAGAGCCCTGTGGTCTTGGTTCCCATAGCCTTGTTGCTGGCGGCCCTGTCCCTCAGCATGTTCGGGGCCTATGAACTCGAGGCGCCCGCCTTTCTGCGCGACAAGCTGCAGGGTCAGAGCGGAGGCAAGGGCGGAACCCTGGCGGGTGTGTTTTTCATGGGTATGGTCGCCGGCCTGGTGGCCTCTCCCTGCGTGGGGCCTTTCCTGGCCGCGTTGCTGGTCTGGGTCGCCACCACCGGCAACGTGGTCCTGGGATTTTTTTCCCTGTTCACCTTCGGCATCGGCATGGGGATACTCCTGATCGGTGTGGGCACCTTCCCTTCCCTGCTGGGCTCCATGCCCACCAGCGGCGGTTGGATGGTCACCGTACGCAACGGCATGGGCCTTGTCCTGCTGGCCATGGCCTTCTATTTCGTCAGGCCGGAGGCGGTTATCCCCGCCCAGTATTTCTATCCGCTGCTGGGCGTGACCACGATCCTGGTTTCGGTATTCATGGGCGCGTTCGACAAGATCACCACCGAGACCAACTGGTGGGGCAAGACGCGCAAGGGCCTCGGCATCTGCGTGTTCCTGAGCGGGATCCTGATCTTGTTCTGGGGATTTTCCCTCCATTCCGGCACTCTGGTTGAAGACCTCTCCGCCCAGTCCCAAGGGTGGTCCGGTTCGGCGCCGGACAAGACCTTGGACACGGCCCTCCCCCCTGCCGGCAGCAGCGACACCCCAGGCGTGGAACCGGGGCCGACCGAGGTGGAATTCGCCGTCGTCAAGACCGGTCAAGGGGTCCGCAAATTCCTGGAGGATATGCGCGCCGAGGCCAAGGCCGCCGGAAAACCCATGGTCATCGATTTCTGGGCCAGTTGGTGTGTCTACTGCAAGAAGCTGGACAAGCTGGTCTGGCACGATCCGGAGGTGGCCGCCGAAGCCCAGCGCTTCGTTGCCGTCAAGGTGGACGCCACGGCCCCGGACGACGCGGAGATGGAGGCGATCAGGAAGGAATTCAGGGTGCCGGGCCTGCCTCGTGTCGTCTTCATCGACAGCCGCGGTAAGGTGCTGCATGGCAGCAGCTCCGGATTCCAGCACGCCGACAAGATGCTGGAAGTCATGCGCGCTGTCCGTTGAACAAGCCGCGCCTCCGGGCGCCGGGAAAATCGGAGGCGCATTATTCCAGGAAGGTTCGCTACTGGAAGCGGACCTCGGAACGACGGTCCACATCGAAGACCTTCAAGGGACCCCCGTCTTCGTTCTCGGTCAGGACCTCGGGCATCCCGTCCCCGTCGATGTCCAGCAGCTCGATCCGGCTGTAGAAATTCTCATCATCCCACTCCACGTTGCCGCTCATGGGATCAATGACCTTGCCGGAATTGAGGACCACCTCGTTGCGCCCGTCACCGTCAACATCCCCGCAGCGAACCTGCGTTGCCGTGAAGGTGTTGATGCTGGTGTTGTCGCGGGTGAAGTTCTTACCATCGATCTGAACCAGCTTCCCGTCGGCAATCATGAGGATTTCCGAGGCCGGGTCATTGTCGAGGTTGGCCACGGTGAAACAGGAAATTGTCGTGTACTCCCCGGTCAGGGTTTCCCACAAGGGCGTGTATTGGTCCAGGGACCAGGCGTAAACCATCCCGTTGGCCGTCCGGCAAATCAGGCTGTCATCCAAGCCGTCACCAGAAAGATCCGCCACCAGGATTTCCTCGGGTACGCCCGCCAGAGTCTTGCTCTTCCAGACCTGTTCCGCCCCCCGAGGCGTCATTTTTATCACCTGGATGGATCCGAAGCGTTCGGCAATGGCGATGTACATGCCAGCTTCCCCGTTCAAGGGCTCGAACTCGGCCACATGCGCCAGGCGCTTGGCCGTCCAGTCCAGTTGCCGGTACTGTTGATAGGAAAGTTCGGCCTTACCCGCGGTGGCGGCGTGGGAAACGGAGGGGCCCAGGACGACAACCAGAACCAGGGCCAGGACCGGGACAACACCGCGACAGTGAACGAATAAGCGGAGCGGATTCATGGGCCAACCTCTTTCAGAAAGTTCACGTGCAGGGGGTTAACCGCAATTATAGCCCAAGCTGGAAATCGTGCCTGCTTTTTGTTGCCACCGCGGGTTACCAGGGGAGCGGTATGCCCAGCCCGATCCGGGCGGACCAGTTGATGTAGTCGTAACCGTGGCGTTTGTACTGCCTGTATTGGGCGCGGATTTCCACAAGATAGCGGCGGTGAAAAGTACCTTCCATACCCACACCCAGCAACGGAGCCCAACCGGTCTGGGTGCCACGCTCCTGCCCCGCGGAAAAACTGATCTCACTTATGCCGATGCCGATTCCCACATAGGGGCTCCAGGCGGTCGGCCACCTGTCGGGGTCCGCCAGGTAATGCCGCACAATCAAATCTCCCGAGCGAATTCGATAATGGGTATACATCTCCTGGTAATCGACCTGGAACACCAATCCGGAATTCCAGGCCCTTAGAAAATCCAGGAAATTGCTCGCATAATCAGGGTGGAAAATTACAGCCCCACCGTACCCGAACTGGCCGTTGTCACGGGAGAATCCCCCCCCGGTGCCGATTCGTCCCACCAGATAGACAGGCCCGTTGGGATCCATCCCCAAATGGGATCGCGGCAATGAGAGGCGCGGGTTCTCCTGCTGCGTGGAGGCCACCGCCGGCGCGCATATAATAGCCGCCAATGCCATCAGCAGGAGGCACCCCGCCCAAACCGGAGGTGTCCGCCTGCCCCGGTAAGTTCTGGTCATGATCCCCTCCTTGCGGGTCGGCACGGCAATACAATTGGTTGGGCTACTGCAAGGGGGATGCCAATCCAAACCCTGACCCCGGACAGCCTATTGCCTTACACGGCAATAGGTTGTATCATGAATTGCATAATATCCCCACCAGCCGGGATTTCCCGGCGGCCGCCGAGCACGGCTCTTGGCTGAATAATGGTCAGCGAGGATCATCATGACCGAACCGCTGGGGGCAAGCCTTCCCCCCGAAGACCACTTCCTGACCCTGGCAGGTGCGGCTACCTGTGAAATCAAAATCAAACGCTCCCGCTTCATCGGGCTGGCCGCCCCGGTCAACACCGCCGCCGCCAGGAACTGGGTCCAGGAACAGGAACGCCAATTCCACGACGCCCGGCATGTCTGCTACGGGT
>CAZJGK010000078.1:0-15033 GCA_964545545.1 uncultured Fibrobacteraceae bacterium
CGTTCAAGCCCCACGATGAGGCTCTCCTTGTCCAGCACCCGGCACACGATGCTCTCGCCGTGGACCGTCGGGAAGGTCGAGACGCGCAGATCCACATTCTTGCGCCCGGTGTTGAACATGATCCGGCCATCCTGAGGCACCCGGCTTTCGGAGATGTTCATCTGGGCCAGGATCTTGACGCGCGTGATCACGATGCCCTGCAGGTCCGCCGGCAGCACCGCCCCCTGGATCAGATGGCCGTCGATGCGGTAGCGGCACCGCAGGACCTTTTCTTCCGGTTCGATATGGATATCGGTGGCGCCCTCGGCGATGCCCTGGCTGATCAGCTTGTCCACCAGACGAATGAAGGGCGAATCGCCGTCGCCCAGCTGGACCCCGCTGGCCAGCGCGCCCTGGGCGAGTTCGATCAGCCCGGGAATCTCCGCGAAGCCGTCGCTCTGGGTGCCGAAGACCCGCACCAGGATGTCCAGGATCTCACTTTCGGGCGCATGGACGACTTCGATATAGTTGCCGGTCATGCGGCCCAGCTGGTCGATGGTCTCCAGGTCCATGGGATTGGCCATGGCGACCTTCAAGGTGCTGCCGTGATGCTCCACCGCCACCAGGGAGTGCCTCTCGGCAAACTCGCCGTCGATCAGATCCATGGCGTGCCGGTCGATGTTGATATGGGTCAGGTCAATCGTATCCACCCCGGCCTGCCCGGCCAGCACCTGCGAGATCTCCTTTTCCGAACAGATACCCAGACGCTGCAGAACCTTGCCCAGCTTCTCGCCGGTCTGCTTCTGCTCCTCCAGGGCCATTTCCAGCTTTTGCGCGGTGACGATCCCCGCCTCGACGAGGATTTCCCCCATGCGCTTGGTTTTGACCTTCGCCATTGATTTTCCCCGCAAAAATTCTCATGTTGATCACCGGCAAACGGGCCCTCCTGTATACCAGGCGGAACCCCTCCGGGGACATTAACCCGGTATCCCACCGCAAATCCTGTTCCTTCTTGGTGATCGCTTTGCAAGAGGGGGCTGTTCGTCACGAAATCGGTAGGGTCCTTGGCGGAAACGCCACATATTTGACTTTAAACAATTTTTGTGGGTGGTAAAAATTATTGTATATCAATTTTAAATATAATAAAAAAGCCCACAGGAATTATCTTCCCACGGGCTTGCGCCCAAATTTTGTTTCCCAAAGGATAACTTCTGGTCAGATACCCGGCGCCGGTTCGATGGTCAAGACTTCCCAGCGCCGCTCCTGGTCATCATCGCCGAACGTCACCGTTTCCCCCACCTTGGCACCCATGAAAACCTGGGCCAACGGCGCCTGGTAATTGAGAATTCGGTTCTCGACATCCGTGTCGTAGGGGCCAAGAAAGGTATAGACCTCCGTATCTCCCTCGGGCAGCAGACGCACGGTCACCCGGGTGCCGATATTCACAAAATCACTGGCGGCCATTTCATGGTCGATGACTTTGGTCATGGACAGTTCGTTTTCCATGCGGGTGGCCCGGCTGGCCAGCTGGTCGCGCTTTTCCAGGGCCGCAGTGTACTCGCTGTTTTCACTGAGATCCCCGAAACTGGCGGCCTCTCCGATTTGGCGGGCAACCTCCGGAATCTCAACTTTCACGATATGATTCATGGCCTCCTCGGCCTGCCGCAGTCCGCTCTCGGTGGTGTAGATTCGACCAGGCTCCTCCCACTCCCGGGTAACCTCGACGAAAAGATCGGCATGCTTGGAGCGCAGATATCCCAAAAGCTGGGCCTTGTGCGCGGAGCTCAGGCCCGCATTGTCCGCCAGGATGTTCTTCAGGCGCAGGGCATCGAGTCTTGCGGCGCCGTCCAGCAAGGCCAACAAGGGCCGGTTGTTCTGTGTAGCCAGGGCTGCCCGCGCAGCTTCCAGAACCTTCAAGTGTTTTTCCTCCAGGGACATGCCGTAAAGCTTGCCCACGGAATCCAGCAGGGTCAGCATGGCTTCGGCAACCTTCTCACCGGGCAGTTCCTCGCAACCGGCAAGAAATTTTCCCATGGCTCCTGATGTATGCCGGGTTCGCCACATCCAGCCCAGCAGATCCGGGCTGTTCGTGGGTTTTTGCATGGCCAACTGCATAGCCCTGACCAGGGCCTCGGACTGCCCGCCTTCCACCAGGCCCTTGGCGATCACGTCGCACATGCGCTTGCCGCTGCGGGCCAACACGCGGGCCCAGACCTCCGCCCACTGATCAGGCATGGACAGACGCACATAGTCCAGAACCTTCTGAATCATGGCTTCAGACAGTTGCAGGGAGAGATCACCCGGATCTTTCAGTTTGCCCAGGACCTGGGCCGCCGCACGCGGATTGGGCCGCGCGACGGCAATCCCCCGGGCGGCGATGGCGGCATGAAGAGCCAGGCCGGCCAGGGCCAAGGCCGGTTCATTATCCTTGAGACAAGCCACGGCCAGACGGGCCGCACCGTTGCCGAAGTGCAATAACAGCTCATTGTCGAGGCCATCGTCGCCGCGGCCTGATTTTTCCTCACGAGCGATTTCGTTGAGATAATCCAGCACGACCTGCAGGCCGGTCCGGGGATCAGGGGCATGATCGAACTTGCGTTGCAGACGTTCCTCGTAGTGGTCGGCGCGGCGCAAGAGGTTGAAAACAGGCTGGGAGCCGGGACTCATCCCGACCAGGGGGTCACGTTTGAGCAGGGGTTTGGCCTTGAGCCACCATTTACGCCAGCCGGCATCACCCAGCAGATCCGTCAAATTCTGTTTGAGCTCCCGATATGCGAACCGGTTTTCCCGCTTGGAACGGAGAGCTGTCTTGATGAATTCCACCGGGTCGTCCACCGCCAATTCCCGCAGCCGTTCCGGACCGTACAGCAAGAGGGATGGATAATGATCGTCCGGCCGCGGGGTCAATTTTCCCAGGGAATCCCGGTCGTATTCCGCCTCGCGGTCATCAAAGCGAATACTGACCTTCCCCTGGGAGCCAACAAAATTTTCCACCACGCCCGGCACCAGAAAATCGCTGCACGTAACAAAGGAACCAGGCAACAGACTCGCGTACACCCCACACTCATTAACGACCTTGTCCAGGTCCGGCTCCTGGGCGAGCAGAAAATCCACAAGTTCCTCCAGTTGGGGATCTTCGCCATGCTGGAGCAGAAACAGGCGTTTGAGTTGAGGCTTGATGCTCTTGCCGGCGGGCAACTGACCGGCCGCCTTGCACACCGCTTCGAAAGCCGCTTCGGGGCCCTGATTTTCTTCCACCCAGCCGATCAGCATTTCCAGGAGGGTGTCGGCGCGCCCGCGTTTACCCAGCCGACCAACCTGTCCCGCGATGGGCAACAGTTCACGCCATGTGTATCCCGGGTGGTTCAAGGCGTCCAGCCAAACCGTTTCGAGTTTGCCGAATTCCTTGCCATTGGCCATCTTGCCCAACTTGATCAGGGACGGTCCCTGCGGATCGATCTCGGTCATGATTCCCCTTCCGGCACCAAACGCCTAGCCCCTCGTGTGATCACGAGGGGCTATAATAGGCATTGACCGCGTCAAGGGAAAGTCCAGCGCTATTTTGTCAGGGTCATCTTTCCGGTTTCCACCATGGTCCCGACCACCAGCCGGGCCAGGTACAGGCCCGAAGACGCGGGTTCGCCCTGCGCGTTCCTGCCGTCCCAGCGCACATTGTGCAGCCCCGGCACTCGCTCCACCGGCAACCGGCGCACATGTTGGCCGCGCACGTTGTAGACATCCAGGGAAAGGGGCGTGCCGGGCGTCAGGTCCTCGGGAACCAGATAACGCAGGGTCGTCTCCGGATTGAACGGATTGGGGTAATTGGGCTTGAGATACGCCGGGCGAGGCACGCCGACACCCACACTTTCAAAATAGAGTGGATCGGACCAATCGCTCTTGACCGAAGATGTGCCCTGGTCGTCTATTCCCTGCACCCGCACCCGCACATCGGTCCCCGGTTCCACGGCCATGGTATACAGGGTATCGGTGGTCGTATCCACCAATTCCTCCTGGTTCCCGTTGCGGGAAGCCCACACGGCGTACTGCACCGCTGGACCCATCCCCAGGCCGTATTCCCCCACCTGGGGACATCGTTCCCAGGTGAACTGGACCTCGAGGTCCTGGGCCGCAGCCCCCATGGCGACAAGAGCTGCAGCCAGGACCAGGAGAACTTGGATGCGAAGGCCTGATGTCACGTTTTTCCGCCCTTATCGGAGTGATCAGTGTCATCGATTACACCCCAAGGGCAGCAACCCTGATGCCAGGGGAAATTGAGGATTCCCTGGCTTTGGATCCATTTTCAATCAGGTTTATTTCATTGTTTTAAAACAGGTTATGTCGGCGGTGGGTCTGCTTGATCGAATCCTGCGCTTGGCCGTCCGGTGCAGGGGGCAAGGATTTCCCGCCGGGAGTCATGCAGATTGCAATCCGAGGTGTCCAATTATTCCGAGTGGGACGAATCTTCCTCATCTTCCATGGCCGCGAGGCGCCGGCGGCTCACGATGATTTTTCGGACCGCCCCCACAGCAAGCACCATAGCCATGAGCGCAAACAGACCCGGCCAATTCGAGAGCAGGGTCACCCACCCGAAGCGCAAGCGCATGGCGCCGTTGAAATCGGCATAGAAGGCCTGCAGGGTCACATCCGTGGCCGCCGAAAAACCCGCTGCAAACGATCCGGTGCGGCGGGTTTCGGCGACGATGGCCGCAATGACGCCCGGGCCGAAATGGTCGCGGAGCCTGTTGACGGCCAGGAGGCTGGTGCGGTAGGCGCGATTCGAGGCCACCGCCAGGGACGGCCACCGACTTTGCAGACGGCTGAGATCCGGGACCCGCCCGTCGAAAACAAGGGAAACCGTATCCCAGAACCGCCATTCACCGGCCGCCCGCATGGCGACCCCTTCGTGAAACCAGGCCGGAAGGTCGGCGCGACCCGCTCCCTGAAAAAGCAGGGCATGGGCCATTTCATGCAGGAAGATTTCCCGAACCCCGCGCCCCACCGCAGGGATCCGCGCGTAGTCCAAGGCGATCAAGCGTGGTCCCAGGGCCACCCCGACCCCCCAATCGGGCACCTTGTCGCCGAATTTCTGCACAAAACCGTCACTGCTCAGAACCAGGCAGATCACGGTATCGGGATCAACCTCTGACGGAAGCAACCCGGCCGTGAAAGCCGCTCCTTCGGCCTGCCAAACCGCCGCACAACGTTTTGCCACCGCAGCGCCTGCGGGCGTGTCATACTGGAAGTTGACGAAACATGCTGCAGCACGGGCCCGGCCGGACTCCGTGGCGCCCGGGCTCCCGGGAAACCCGGTTGCAGGCATCCACAGGGTCAAAATGATCGCAACCAGAAACCGCCGGATCGTCATGGGCCTGCCTTTGCGGAAAATCGTAGCCGTATTATTCTGACAGTTGCCAGGGACATCCCCCCCGAAAGGCCCCCATCATGGCACCCGACAAGGCGATGATCCAGGAGAAGCTCAACCGGATACGCGCGCTGATAACCCCCGCGACTTCCGTCGCCGTCCTCAGCGGGGCGGGAATTTCCGCAGCCAGCGGCATCCCCACCTTCCGTGGGTCGCAGGACAGCCTCTGGGCCAATTACCGGCCGGAAGAGCTGGCCACTCCCGAGGCTTTCAACCGTGACCCTGAGCTCGTGTGGCGCTGGTACGATTGGCGGCGGAGCCTGATCGCAGCCGCCCGGCCAAACCCCGGCCATGAAGCCCTGGCGAGGCTGCAGACCCTGGCCCAGGTCGTCATTATCACCCAGAACGTCGACGGATATCATCAGCAGGCGGGCAGCACTCCGGTCTGGGAATTCCACGGCTCGATCTGGAGAGTCCGCTGCCTTCAATGTGGAAAAGAGACGGTGGACAGGCGCGTACCCTTGCCCATTCCCCCGCGCTGCGAGATGTGCGGCGGCTTATTGCGCCCCGGTGTGGTGTGGTTCGGCGAAAGTATCGACCCCGACATCCTCGCGCGGTCCACCCAGGCGGTTTCAGAGTGCGGGGTCCTATTGGTGGTCGGCACTGCTGGTCTGGTCCACCCCGCGGCCGGTTTGGCAGACCTGGCCCACAGTCACGGCGCCAAGGTCTGCGAATTCAACCTCGCACCCAGCGCCCTGACCCCGCGGGTCGACTTCTTCATACCCGGGAATGCCGCCGAAACCCTGCCCAACCTCGCTCCATAGGTTGGACTCCGGCCGCCCCGAGATCCCGTCCCCCTGATCCAGGGTGGGCACCAGCAAGAAGAAGGAGTTGCCGCCTCCTTCCCTGGCCAACACGAACACGCCGCCCCCATGCCTTTCCAGAGCGGTCTTGACGATGGGCATGCTCAGGCCCGTACTCCGCTGATGGTTCTCGATGGGCCCGACCAGTTCAAAAACCGTGAACAGAGCCTCCTGCCGATCCTCAGGGATGGGCTTGCCCGTGTTGTAGATCTCGATAAGACGCCAGCGCACCGCGTGGTCATGCCAGCGTCCGTCGGGAAACAATTCACCGGCCGCCGCATCCACCCTCGCACGCAGATCCTCCGGACCACCGGCATCGGGAACACCAAAAACTTCCCTGATCACAACCAGGCCCCCCGGCACATTATGCGCCACCGCGTTGTTGACGACCTTTTCCAGGGCCAGGTAAAGCATTTCCATATCGCCCAGCAATTCCCAGGGGCACCCGGGGGGCAGTTCGTGGCGGACTTCCAGCTTCTTCTCCGCGATGGCTTCCGCATGGGAGCTCAGGATATCCTGGATGAGATCCCGTGCCGGCGCCTGGGTGATCGTCATCCGCTTGTGCATGGATTGGATATTGGCCATCACGGTGGCATCGTTCATGAACCCACCCAGGCGCTGCATGTTCTTGTCGATGATATTCAGGATCTCCGGCAGGTTGTGCCCCTCGAAAATCTCGTTTTCGGCGGCGGACACGTCCCGTATAGAGGAACGCAGATATTCCACTCCGCCCTTGATGGCCGTCAGCGGCGTGCGCACCTCGTGGGACACCAGGGTCAGGAACTCCTGCTTGGCCTTGTCCAGCCGCTTGAGGTCATCCAGGGATGACCGCAATTGCGCGGCGCGCTGGTCGGCCAGGTTGCGGTGTCTGCTCAGATCATCCGCCATGTTGTTGAAGTAGGAAATCAGGGTTCCCACTTCATCCCGGCAGGTGATTTCGAGCCGGCGATCCAGATCACCCCGGGCCACATCGCGCATGGCGTCTCCCAGGGCATAGAGGCGGCGGCTGGCCAAGCGGATCACCCTCATGATTCCCACCAGGGTGATGACCAGAACCGACACACCCACGACCAAACCCAGCGCGATATAGCAGCGGGCAAGTTCGGTGTGGACAACACGGTCGCTGACCAGGATCCAGGTGCAGACACCCACGATCACCAGGGACAGCAAAAACAACGGCACGCTCGACCACAACAGCTGGTCGCCGACGCGGTATTTCATTCTCTGGGACAGGCCTCTCATCTTCGCCTTTCCGGAAACGGAGACGCGCACCCCCGAGCGCGAATCCCGGGCCTTGGGCCCGGTTCCATTCCTCAGCATTTATCGGCGGTAAACCCGAGGGGTTGACCATTGGTTGCCCGTGGGGCCATCATGGGAGACAACACCGCATAACGGAAACGAGAGGGCCCGATGTCCAAACACACGTTGCTGCTGATCAACAAGTACTATCATGACACCGGGCCGGCCGGCGGCGTCGGCCGCTACCTGGTCCAGGAAGAAGAGGACCTTGCCCGAGCAGGCTGGAGAATCGTGCCCTTCGCCATGGCCGAACCCTCGGCCCGCCCCAGCGTCTGGTCGGACTATTTCGTCAAGGCGCGGGACTACAGCCAACCTCGGTTCGGCTGGGGAGGGTTCAAGGACGCCATTTCCCTGATCTGGAATACCGAGGCCGCAGCCAAGCTGGAAAAATTGCTGGAGCGGGTCCAACCGGACGTGGCGCACGTGCACAACATCTACCACCACCTGTCCCCCTCCATCCTGAACGTCCTGCGGCGGCATCGCATTCCCATCGTCATGACCCTGCACGACCTGCGCCTTCTTTGCCCGGCCATCCACATGCTGCGCAACGGGGAAATCTGTGAAAGGTGCCGGGGCGGTAACTTTCATCAAGCGGTGCTCGGACGCTGCGTGAAGGATTCCCGCACCGCCTCCCTGCTGGCCGCGGTCGAAACCTTTCACCAGCGGTCACGCCGCCTGTACGAAAACCAGGTGGACCTGTTCCTGTGCCCCAGCCGCTTCATTCGGGACAAGTACATCGCCTGGGGCTTTCCCGCCCACAAACTGCGGCACCTGCCCAACTTCGTCGATCTGGAGCAGTGGCATCCCGACCGGATTCCCCGGGCGGAATCCCGCGACGCCTATCTTTTCTTCGGGCGTCTTTCCCGGGAAAAGGGCCTGCGCACCCTGCTGGAAGCTCAACACAAGTGGGAATCCGGCCATGCCGCGGACGAGGTGGCCACGCCACCGTTGCAGCTGTTGATCGCCGGGGAGGGGCCCTGCGGAGAAAACCTCAAGGTGTTCGCCGGGGCTCTGAAACTGAAAACCGTGGAATTACTGGGCTCCCTGGAACCGGAGGCCTTGCGGCGCGCCCTGGGCCGCTGTCGTTTCACCGTTCTACCCAGCGAATGGTACGAAAATGCCCCCATGGCGGCCCTGGAATCACTGGCGTCCGGAATTCCCGTTGTGGGCACCCGTCTGGGCGGCATCCCCGAGATGATCACCCAGGGGCGCAACGGCATCCTGGTGGAACCCCATGACCCCGACAGCCTGCTGGCCGGAATCATCCAGGCCTCGGCCTTCACGCCACACGTCGGCGAAAAAGCGCGCGCCTGGGCCGAGCAGAACGCTTCCCGCAAAACCCACATGGAAAACCTGCAAAATATTCTTACCGAGGTCATGGCGCGGTAACGAATGAGGCCGGTCCCCCGGGGAACCGGCCTCAACCAAACCACCATGCTCATCCGGCAGCCTAATCCAGCAGGATGGGAACCTCGAGCACCACGGGGCCCGGCCCGCTTGCGGCGTGGGGTTTGGCGTCGGGATCCTTGAACCGCACGACCCCAAAGATCTTGCGGTCGCCCGGAGCCTCCGGCCAGTCACCTGCAAAACTCAGATCCAGATTCGCAGGCACTCCGGCGTACAGGCGCAAAGGATCCATGGGACCGCTGACCTTACCGCCCACGGGTGTGGCCAGGAAATCCCGCTCCCGGCAGGAGAAGCCCCAGGCGGCCATGTCACCGGGCATGGCAAAGGCCCCCACCACCTGCAGGGAATAGGTGGCCTTTTCCTGGCCCTGAGGCAGGGAAACCCCCATGTCCACCACCTGGCCGTCGAATCCGGCGGCGTGCACGGCCTTGCCGTCCGCGTCGAGAATATTCACGGCGCAGTCGGTAAAGAGGTTGGCGATTTTTTTGGTCATCTTCAGGTGGAACTCCGCCCGCGGGGTCGTCCGATCAAGGGTGAAACTGCGGCTCCAGGTGTCGGTATCCGCAAGGGAAACATCCTGCTCATCACTGAACCCCTGAATCAGGGCTTCGGCTTCGCCCCGGAAAACACCCGGCAGAAACCGCGTCACCTGCACATGACCCTTGGCGGACTTGCCGGGAGCCGACCGGGACAACTTGCTCACCACCGCCGGGGTGGCCGTGTATCCGTCAAAGGCCACGGTCATGCGGTAGCTGGTTGTCGCACGGGCCAGGATCGAGGTCGCCACATCGATCTCCCAGGTTCCGGTCACCAGATCCGGGCTCAGAATGGCGGTTTCCAGCACGGGCCGTCCGTCCACGCTGGCATAACCATGATAGCCGCCGCAGGCATGACCGTCGGGGTCAAAGATCTCCGTCAGGGCTGCCGCGCCCTGGGATGCGCCGATGTCCTTGCTCACTTCCAGCCGGACGCGCATGGCGCTGGCTCCAGGCGGCACATTCACGAAATAGCGGCGCGCCGAGCTCTGGGCCAATTTTTGGCCCTCGTAGACATGCAGATAGTCATTGTCCGGCCCGAAGGCGTCACCCCGCACCACGGTGTTCCACAGGTAGAACTCCCGCGCAGCCAACCCGCCCAGGTCGCCGCCATCGAGGCTGGCGATGATGCGGCCGGAAACGGCGCCGGACTTCGGCAGCCGCTGGCCGTTGTAGCGGCAGGTCACGGTCATGCCCATGTCGCCGCGGATGTAGCGTTCACCGGAAACGAGTTCGAGCCAATCGGCGTCACTTTTGAATTTGAAGCTGCGGAAGAAATTGTCCTTCTCCTGCGGACCCAGATCGGGGTGGAACACCGGCTTGACGGTAAAGGTCACGGTGCGGGGGGCCTCGGGCTCACCGCCGGGCGTCCGCCAGTAGGCCGCTTCGGCCTTGCCGTCCGCCTGGAAGGGGCAATCCGTGCTGATCTCGTACCACAGCACATCGTGGGCCGATTTGGAGCCGGCCAGCTGGCGCAAGACTTCCCAGGCCGCAGGCACGTTCACCAGGCCGCCGCCCTGGTCCAACAGGCCCAGGCCCGGCACAGGTTGGGCACCGGCGATCAGAGCGCGTTTGACCATCCCCCAGTGGATATCCCGCTTCTCCTGGGCCGCCGCGCTCACCAGACACGCCACCGCGCCGGTGGTCTGGGGCGAGGCCATGCTGGTCCCGTTGTAGCGGGCCATACCGTCGACAAAACCGGGCACCGTGCTGAGGGCCGAACCCGGGGCGACCACGTCGGGTTTGTTGGTTTCACCCCCGCGGCTGCTGAAATTGAACAGGGTGTTCTCGACCAGGTTCGCGTTGTAGAGATCACGGCCCGTATCACGGGACAGGAAAGCGCCCGAGCTGATCAGGCTCCAGGCCGTGGCCGGCAGACCGATGCTGGAAATCCCCGGGCCCTCGTTGCCGGCGGAAGTGCAGGCGTAGAGGTGGGGGTGCTTGCGCAGCAGATCGTTCAGCCAGCCGCCCATGGCATCGTCGCCTTCTTCCACCGCGATGATGCCGAAGCTCATGTTGATCACCACGGGAATCCCGTAGCGTTCCTCGAAGTCAGCCGCGTACTGGTAGGCTTTCTTCATGCTCTGGGTACGCGTGGCCCCACCGGCCAAACGGTTGTCGCCCAGTTTCAGGGACATGAGGTACGCGCCCGGCGCGGCGCCGTTCAAACCAGCCTGCCCCATGACGTCGTGACCGGCGGCAATCCCGGAGCAGTGGGAACCGTGGCTGCCGTCATCGAAATGGAATTCCACCGTAGGCGGCAAAGGCGTGCCCAGCTGATCCTCTTCAGGCCGGACGTTCACTTCCCACGCCATCAGCACGCGCGAGTCCGGAGCATTGTCGCTGGCCAAGGCGAAGGTGTCATGGTTGACGTGATAGTCACGCAGCACCGTTTCGCCCGCCAGGTCGCCATCGCCGTCGGTGTCCACAACCACCAGCCACACCAGCTTCGACTGGCGTTCACGGGCCACGGTGCGGGCCGCGGTATCATTCAGATTCTGCAGCTGGTCGTAACCCTTGCCGATTCCCAGGGCCTGCTCGACCTCATCCCGCGGGGCGGCGTAGGCCAGAAAACCGAAGCTGTCCGAGGTGTCGCCATCGTCGTTCAGGTCGTTGACGTCGGGATTGTTGAGGAACCGGCTTTCCTTGATGGTCCCGATGTAGACCGGATAGCCGAGCGGATCATCCGTCCGCGGCGCAACGGCCAGGGACCCCGCCCCGCGTAGGACCAAGCCCTCGGCGGTCTTGAAGACGGGAGAGCCCGCTCCGCCGCTGGTGTCCACCTCGGCCAGGGCGGTTTTCCAGTCCCCTTCCGTGCTGAAGTCCCGCACCTCGATCAGCTTGTTCTCGCCTGTGGTCGTGGTTTGCAGCCCCGGAGCATAGGCATCGATGCCCGTGTCCAGGATGGCTACGACCACGCCGCGGCCGTCAAACCCTGGATGGGCCTGGGCAAACGCCACCGCGCCGGTCTGGCGCGCCGGAAGGAAATTCCATTCCTGGTCCCCAGCGGCGCCGCCGAGAAAGAAGAAACTCGGGACCAGGACCAGGGCCGCAGCCAAGGCAAAGATCACCCGTGAAGTAGAAATGTGACGGCGCATAGGAAACCTCCGTGGAACGAACCTCAAGGGTCAAAATCCCACCCGGGATCGGGTTTTGGCAATGGCGGGGGTACAAACCATATTATAGGGGTCGCACAGTTCTCGTACAAGATCGGGGATCGGTCGTGTAGAATCCTCCCATCTTGTCTGTAACCGGTATGGAGGAAGGAAAACACCCCATGAAGAATATCCAGGACAAAGGCATGATGACGCGTATCATCCATGCCGGCCAGCACAGCGATCCCGCCACCGGAGCCGTTTCCACACCCATCTACCAGAGTTCAACGTTTGCCTTCCGGGATGCGGACCACGGGGCGGCCTGTTTCGGCGGCGCCCCGGGCTACAAGTATACCCGGCTCGGCAATCCCACCATCGAGGCCCTGGAAAACAACATCGCCACCCTGGAGCATGGTTGCGGCGCCTTGGGCGCGGCTTCCGGCATGGCTGCGGTCAACATGGTGTATCTAACCTTGCTGGGCCAGGGCACCCATGTCGTCGCCACCGAGAGTCTTTACGGTCCCAGCCGCATGATCCTGGAGAACGAGTACCCCCGCTTCGGGGTTGAAAGCACCTTCGTGGACAGCTCTGACCCGGCCAACGTGGCCGCGGCCATGCAGGACAACACCAAGCTGGTGTACGTGGAGACTCCGGCCAACCCGACCCTGATCCTGACCGATATCAAGGCCTGCGCCGAGATCGCCCACCAGCACGGCGCCCTGATCGCGGTGGACAACACCTTCGCTTCGCCGTACCTGCAGAATCCCCTGGAACTCGGCGCCGATATTGTCCTTCACAGCATGACCAAGTTCATCAACGGCCACACCGACGTGGTCGCGGGCATCGTCGTGGCGAAGGACCCGGAGGTCCTCGCCCGCCTGCGCAAAGTACACTATAATATGGGCGGGACCATGGATCCTCATCAGGCGTGGCTGGTGCTGCGCGGGGTCAAGACCCTGGGGCTGCGCATGGAACGCGCCCAGGAGAACACCATGAAGCTGGCGGCCTTCCTGGAAAAGCATCCCAAGGTTTCCTGGATTCGCTACCCCGGCCTGGAAAGCCATCCCCAGCACGCGTTGATGCTCCAGCAGATGCGGGGCGGGGGGGCCGTGATGAGCTTCGGTGTCAAGGGCGGGATCGAGGCCGGCAAAACCTTGATCAACAACGTCCAGATCCCTACTCTCGCGGTGAGCCTGGGTGGGATCGAGTCGCTGATCGAGCACCCGGCGAGCATGACTCACGCCGGCATTCCGCCCCAGGAGCGGATGGCCGCTCATATCAGCGACGATCTGGTGCGCATCGCCGTGGGCTGCGAGACCTACGCGGACCTGGAAGCGGATATGTCACAGGCGTTGGATTTGATCTAACCCGGCCCGACCGGCCTTGAAACGAGGGTGATGTACAGGAACTGGGTCGATTCAACCAAGCTCAACCATCACACGGAACAGGACATGTGGGCGGTGGACTTCACCGCCCACCCCATGCTCGATCCTGGTTTTACCCACCATTCCTCGCGTCTGCAAACCCTGACCCGGCTGACTTACCGGCGCATCGTGCAGGATGATCAGGCCTACCGGCGGGAGCTCTCGCGCCTGTTCTACCCCGTTGACTCCGACCAGGCCCATGACGCCTCCATGGCCGATTTGAGGCGCATGGCCGCCGAATATCTGGTCGAGGCGGATGTCTATCTGGCTTCCACCATCGAATTGTTGCCCCACACCTGCCGCGATGCCGTTTTACCCCTGCCGGTGGTGACCTCCGGCAAGGATGTCCGCGACATGATGGGGCTCTCTTTCTACGGGGATACCGAGCGTGTGCGCTACGAGGCCCGGCGCAAGCTCTGCCTGGCCCAGATGCTCCTGCAGATCGATCATACCCGCGACGTCCAGGACGGCCCCGCGCACATGAGCTACTTCGAGAATCTGCTGAACGAAGGTATCTGGAGTTTTTCCAAGCAGATCCATGACATGAGCATCGGTTTCCGGCTGAGCGAAGACGGTGACACTATCCATTACTCGACACAGCCCGGCCCCGAAGATCAGCGCTGGCAGTTCCGTTCGACCTTCATCGAGAAACCCATAGGCCGCCGGTCCGTTGCCCTGGACATCCTGTATTACAACTGCCGCTTCAAGCGCGCGGTCAATCCCATCACCTTCGAGGTCATCGACGGCAAGCATCACGTCGTGGAGCACCTGCGCTGGGGAGACATGCGCGAGGGAAGAAGCGGTTCAATCCTGTCCAAGATGATCCGCAAGGACATCAACAATCCCCAGGCCATCGGGGACATCATCGGCGCCATGTTCATCGTCAACGACAACAACGACCTGAACGACCTGCTGGGATTGTTGGATTCCTGCATCGGTGCGCCCCTTGGCTGGCGCAACGTGACGGACACCCTGCAGGATGTCCCGGTCAGCAGCACCCTGAACTCCTTCAGCAGCAAGCAGTACAAGGTTTTCAAGGGGGATGTGGACATCCTCTGCGATGATGGCGGACAACCCTACCGTTACCCCGTGGAGATCCAGATCTACACCCTCGAAAGCTACCTGCGCACGGTCTGCGGATCCCACGACGCCAATCATCTGGCGCTTAAGCTGCGCCAGTTCCTGTACGGACTCGTGCCGCGGATCTTCCCCCGGAAAATCTACGGCACCGAATGGCTGGATACGTGGATGTGATCAGTTGGTCCCCGGAAATTTAATCTGATCGATGAGTTCACCCTTGCGATACACCCGGTAATCGAAGGGGAACGGGAAATCTCCCGAACGCATGTGTAACTCAACGGTTCCGTCGCGAAACTCCCGCGTATATTCGTCGCCGTCAATGGTCATACCACTGAGAGCAGGGCCCAGGTTGTACTCGACGTCTGGGATGCCGGCGTCGTGAACTCCGAATCCCTTGTAGGTGATCGAGACACCGTCGGTGAGCATGGCCACCACCCGGGCCAGGTTGCCGCCATTGATATCCAGAGGGTTGAGGTCACTGTCGAAATA
>CAZJGK010000079.1:0-14903 GCA_964545545.1 uncultured Fibrobacteraceae bacterium
GCGTGGGGCTGGCCCCGCAAGCTGCCCGCCGGACACGGCCAGGGCGTGGCCACCCACTCCTGTTTCGGCAGCCATGTGACGACCATCGCCGAAGTGTCGGCGGACGGTCCCCGAGTACGCGTGCATCGCGTGCTGTCAGTCGTGGATTGTGGTCCGGTCGTCCATCCGGACGGACTGAAGGCGCAGATGGAAGGCGTCGTGGGCTTCGCACTGTCGGCGCTGCTGCGCGAGGAGATCACGGTCGCACGCGGACGAGTCAACCAGAGCAACTTCGACGACTACCGGTTGCTGACTCTCGACGAGATGCCGGAGGTTGAAGTGATCGCCATCGACAGCGATGATGCGATCGGTGGGATCGGCGAACCG
Source organism: uncultured Fibrobacteraceae bacterium (assembly GCA_964545545.1). GTDB lineage: Bacteria > Krumholzibacteriota > Krumholzibacteriia > LZORAL124-64-63 > LZORAL124-64-63 > JAHJTW01. The sequence continues at coordinate 367 of CAZJGK010000079.1, forward strand.
GGCTATCCCCCACTGGGACCGGCGGTGCTGAATGGGCTGTTCGCCGCGACGGGCAAACGGGTCCGCCGGCTGCCGCTGAGCCGCGGGTTCACCGGCTGAGCCGGCCGCCTGCGCCATCGTCTGGAGGAAACGAAGCACCGAGCGCGCGGTTGCTCCCTGACCAATGCCTTTACGCTGTCCCCGTTGGCCGTAGAAACCCTACTGTACTTCGGGCAGCGTCGAGGCCAAACCGGCTCCGGCCAACCCCAGCACCGACAGGCCCAGGATGATCTGCTCGGGGGGAAGGAACGACAGGGCGCTGGTCACGCCGCCCACGATCAGCAGCACGATCCCGATAAGTGTGTTGCTGACCGAAACGTAGTCGGTGCGCTTGACGCCGCCGGCCAGATCCACGAGGTAGGTCTTGCGCCCGGCGCGCACGCCTGAGTGGGCCACGCCCAGACCGAAGAAGAAGGCGGGAAATAGCCAGGCGGTCTTGGCCAGAACCGGCGCCAAGATCATGACCGCAAAGGCGCCGATACCCAAGCCGGCCGTCAGCAGGGCCGCGAGGATCATTACGCGGCGGCTGGAGGAATCGGCCATCGTGCCCCAGACCGGGGCCGACAGGCTGGAGGCCAGACCGCCGGCGACCAGGAAGGTTCCCAGCAGGGAGACGTCTCCGCCGCCGTGCTCACGGGCCAGAACCACGTAGAAAGGCGCGGTCAGGGCCGAGCACAACAGCAGCGAGCGGGTGATGACGAAGCGACGGAAGTTGGCGTCCGTGCGCATCAGGTCCAGACGCTTCCAGGCCTCGCGCCAGCCGCTGGTTCCGCCGGCGGTCTCGCCCGGAAATTCCTTCAGCATCAGAAAGACGCCCGCGGCCACGACCCACAACAATCCGGCGCCAACCAGTAGGCCGACGTAGAACATCACGTCCTGGTTGTTTCTTCCGCCCAGCGCGAACCAGACGCCGACACCGAGCGAGAACAGGCCTGATAGACCAGCCGCCCAGCCGCCCAGCCGCCCGCGCCGCCCCTTGGGAATCGTCTTGCCCACGATGTCCTTGCTGGCAATCGAGTTCAGCGATCGGGCCAGCGAGAACAAGATCACGCAGCCCAATACGACCGCTCCGGCGGCCACACCCCGCAGCCAAGCCGCTGCGGCGGCGCAGCCCAGGATCGCCATCGCTTGCAGAATGCTCCCCACCAGCCAGATCGGTTTGCGCAACGGCCGGTGCCGGATCCAGCCGCCGAGCATCAGTTGCGGCAGCATGGAGAGCGATTCGCGGATCGGGACCAGCATGGCGATAATGGCCGTCGGGGCGCCCACGGCGCCCAGGACCCAGGTCAGCACCGTCTTCGGGCTGGACAGCACGTCACCCAGATTGGTCAGCGTCTTGGCGGCCAGGACGACGAAGAAGTTGCGGGGCACCCAGTGGCAGGCGCTGTCGTCCAGGTCTCGGCAGGCCCGTGCATCTTCCTCTTCACCGACCAGACCGTACAAGGCTTCAAGCCTTTCGTCGATTTCCTGTGGCGGAATCAGCGGCATAACCTCACCATTTGTCTTGGACTAGTCAGAAATGTGAAACTCTTCTGATCGGGACCATGATATGAAATCTCGGTCCGATCCTCCAGGGCAAGGTGTCCTGTCCCTACCATTTAATTCATTTTTCCCACACATGATCAAGGACAACCCCGTCCCACCACCCTTTGCAGCCATCACCGGGGTTCCGAAGATTGGAAACCCGAGTAGTTCCCTCGGTCAGATTCCCTTTCGTTCGAGCTTGCGGCCCGGGCTCGGTTAGGCGGCCGGTTCGCGGCGGCCCAGGGGTTTGAGCTTCTCGACGACCCTCTCCTCGATGTCGTCCCAGAACACCTGCAGGTGCGGGAACGGGATCTGGATCCCGGCGTCGTCGAGGGCGCGCTTGCCGGCCTCGAGAACCTGGAAGTTGACCCCCTGCAGGGCGCTCGCCTCCTCGATCCAGACCCGCATCACCAGGTTCACGCTCGAGTCGGCGCAGGCCTCGGCCACGATCGTCGGGGCGGGGTCGGTCATGATCCCCTCAACCTGGACGATGGCGGCCAGCAGGGTCTCGCGCGCCGCGCCGATGTCCTCCTTGTAAGCGATGCCGATGGGCACGTCCACGCGCACATGGCCGTGCGTGCTGTCGTTCTCGAGCACCTCGTCGATGATCCGCTTGTTGGGGATCACCACGAACGAGTTGCGCGGGGTGCGGATGCGGGTCGAGCGCAAGGTGATGTCCTGGACCATCCCGTACTGCCCCGCCACGGTGATCCAGTCGCCGACGACGAAGGGCTTGTCCCAGAAAATGGTAAACCCGGCGATGGTGTTCGACAGCGAGTCCTGCGCGGCCAGCCCTATGGCGATGCCGGCCACCCCCAGCCCGGCCACCGCCGCGCCCACGTCCACCCCGAGCTGCGAAAGTCCCATCACCAGACCGAAGGCGAAGATGGCGTAGCGATAGATGCTGTCCACCAGCAGTATAACCAGCTTGTTGTGCAGGCCCGAATGGGCCAGGGCCAGGCGCAGGGGGCGGCGGCTGAGGCGGTACAACATCCAGAAGGCGAACATGATGATCAATGCGGTGACGAGACGGGGGATGAAGGCGACGGCGTTGTTCGTCAGCGCCTCCAGGTCGATCAGGCCGGTAATGTCCTGCATGGCGAGCCTCCGGAGCTGGGGTTCGGGGTTTTCATAACACTATAGGGGGAAACGGGATGATGGCTAGCGGGGGAAGAGGGGGATTTCGACCAGATGCCCACGTCCTCCATCGGACCCTTGGGACGCAGAAGGGACCCTCCACGCCACCGCGCACCGGCAGAAAGCGGTTGGAAGCAGGGGTGGGAGTTGGTATAATCAGCCATGGTGGGAAGGATCGGGAGGAACTGGTGCTTTGATTTTCCTGTGCCCAGGATAGGTTTCCGGCGCGCATGTCTGTCAATTGAAGGAAGATCGTGCCTCAAAAGGCCAGAACCGTTCAATGCTGCTGATATCGGTGTTCCTGATCTGCATCGCACCCCACGGAAAATCTGGACGGCGGGAGGTTTTGCGGGAATCCTACCCTTATTCAAAGGGGACTGCCAGCCCGGGTAGGCATGGCCTTTTCTGACAGTGAACTGTCGAAACGATGGGAGAATCCGATGACAAAGTACGTCTGTCTTGTGACCTTCACCGATACCGGAATCCGCAACCTACGCAAGACAACAGCCCGCGCCGGTGCCTTCGCCGACAGGATGAAGAGCCAGGGTATCACCATCCTGCAGACCTTGTGGACGGTGGGGTCGGTGGATCTGGTGCATTTCTTCGAGGCCGAAGACGATCAGGCGGCCGCCACGTTCGCCTTCACGTTGGCGGCGCTGGGGAATGTGCGGACCAATACGATGCGGGCCTATGACGCCAATGAAATGGAAAAGGTGATCGAGAAGGTGCAGACGCCTTATGATCTGTTGCGGGAGGGTGAGGCGCCGTAGGCGAGCTCGACCAGCTGGATGAAACCGACCGCCCAAGAGAGAAAATAGGGTTTATTGGGTTTTATCGAAGATATTTTGGGGGGCGTTCCCTGGACGCCCCCCTGGTGTAGAAAATATATACAATCACCCGTCGAATATGTAAACATTCGCAAGCTATTGCCAAATAACAATATAAGGTAAACCAACAGAAACTGGAGGCGGAAAGCGATGAATTGTTAAACGATATTGGGTCCCTCCCCGGTGTTGAAATTTACTTAATTAAGTGAAAACAAACAGGTTAACCGTGTGGCACATCAAATGCAGTGGGAAAGGTGTGATGTCTCGTAAGATGAACCCGGTTCCTTTGGAACATAAACGGAGGCAAGAACAATGACAGCGATTCTGGTTATCCTCATGGTTGTAGCCGTCTTCGCTATCGACGCCCTCAAGCTCTACATCAAACGTCGCCGTGGGGAAGTCGAGGTTCCCGAAGCCGTCCCCGCCTTTTCCGCCATCCGGTTCCCCAAGGGCCTGTTCCTGGGTGATAATCACAGCTGGGTCCGTCTGACCGAACTGGGTGAATTGAAAGTTGGGATCGACGAGTTGCTGAGCCAGGCCCTGGGTTTTGTGGATGAGGTCCAGATCGTTCCTTCGGGGACCTCCTTGCGCAAGGGTGACCACATGGCGACGGTGACCCGCTTGGGCCACAAGATCAATGTCACTTCCCCGGTCAACGGGACGGTCGTGGCGGTCAACGACAATGCCGTGAATGAACCTTACGGCGTGAATCAGGATCCATACGGTCGCGGCTGGCTGGCCACGGTTTGGCCCACCGAGCATACCGAAGCCCTGCGTGATCTCAAGATTGGCGACCGGGCCTCCGCTTGGCTGGGCCGCGAATTGCAGCGGTTCACCGATTTTCTGACCGCCCGGACGAGCCCAGAGATGATGGGCGTCTTGGCTGCCGACGGCGCGCTGCCCCTGATCGGCGCAGCCTGCAGCCTGGATGCCGAGGGCTGGGACGCGTTTGAAAAGGAATTCACCCAGGTTAAGTAACCTGATACAAGAAAACAGGTTGGTGGGGGATGGTGAAGGGAGGCCGGAAATGGCCTCCTTTCTTTTTATCCAGCGGTTGTGCCTCGGAAATTGTGCCTGCCGGGTGAGAATATGCCTCCTGATGTGCCCCAGACAGGCATAATCCCTTGTCTCATGGACGGTTGGTCGCGACCTCCTGTCGCTCCCAACCTCGGCATTCCGACCCGCCCGCCCTCCATGGCTCCCGGGCCTCCATGACGCCATGAACCAAGGGATTATGCCTGTCTGGACCACCCAAGGCGCCATATACCATAACGGCAGACACAATTTCCGAGGCACAACTTGAAAAATTGATCACAAGGCGGCTTTGAACAGGGCGCGAAGCTCAGGGAAGGAATTCCTCGACCCATGACGAGGGGATTTGGCCCTCGGGCGCGACGAGCGCCACGGCCAGATCACCCTTGATCCAGACCCAGGCCTGGCGACCCCAGCCTTTCCCGGTGAAAACCTGTCGCCCGTTCACCAGGGACGACTCGGCGCCGCGCAATTGCAGGTTGGTGGCGGGCACGGCGAAGAGGATGGCCCTGTCTCCGCGAGGTGTCACGTACGAGGCCATGGCGGATAGACGTCCCACCGTGTGCCATACGCGTCCGCCCTCCAGCGTGAAATCAGGGTCGGAGGCGGGCACATCCAAGGTGAAATTCAACGATTCGCTCAGCCATTGCGACAATTGATGTTCGTCGGTCATGGCCACTTCGAGCGGCCGGTTGAGGCGTTGGAGGAGATAATGGTCGTGCGTCACGTCGTTGATGTACATGCCGATGGTTCGATTGACCTCGAGACCGGTTTCCGGCTTGCCTGTCTGGAGGTTGCTTCCCAGAAGAATGCCGACGACCAACGAGGCGGCGATGGCCATCGGAACCACAACCTCCCGCAGGTGGCGAAGCGGGAATATCCGGGCGCGTCGTCGTGGCTGTCCAGGGTCGATGCCGGCGGGGGTTCCCGCAAGCTGGGCCAGCATCCTTTCCTTGAGTGCAGAGGGCATGGGTTCGTTGAACAACGCCAGGCCGGTGAGCCGCTCCTTGAGGGCACTCATGCTCTCCAGGAAGGCGCGGCAGCGGGGGCATTTTTCGGCATGGGCTCGGACCTCATCATCCCAGTCCCTGCCGTAGGGGTCCTCCCCAACCAGCCTGCAATGCCGTTCGTCACGATTCACTTGCGGAATTCTCCCGTCTGGTGGGTTCTCGCCTGCCGGCGGCCTCCGATAGTTTTCCATAGAGCACCCGGCGAGCCCTGAAGAGCCCCGAACGCAGGGTGCCCTCGGGGATATCCAGGCTCTGGGCCGCCTCGGCGTAGCTCCAGCCCTCCACGTCCACCAACAGGACCGAGGCGCGCCAGCTTGGCGGAAGCTCCTTCAATGCCGTCTCGATTTCGTCGTCGAATGCGTTGCGTACGATGCTCGGCTCCCAGTCCGGTTCAGCGCCCATGGCTTCGAACTCGGCAACCAGGTCGTCGTCCCAGGGCCGTTCGTCCTTGCGGGCGCGCAAGCGCCTGTGGTCATGGCATGTGTTGTGGACGATACGAGCCAGCCAACTGCGGCCGTTGGTGCCGGAGGCGAAGCCACCGAACCCTCGCAGGGCCTTGATGAAGGCATCCTGGGCGACATCATCGGCCAGATCGGAATCACAGCAGACGGTGCGCGCCATGCGGTAAAGAACGTCAAGGTGTGGGACGATTTCCGTCTCGAAGCGGTCATTTTCCTGGATGGACAACCGGGGCAGCACGGGGCGAGGTTCTTTCTGTTGATGGACGAACCACTCTCCCTGGATTCTATGGCTAATTTCATGGGCTGTCCCTATCTATTTGGGTTCACGGCCGGGATCCGATGCGATTTACCTGATGCGATCCTGCTGCCCGTGCAGTGGATCCCGACCGTTTCTCATCCTCCGCTCCGCGCGGTCCTACCGGAAGAGGGCCTTCAGGTCGGACCAGCTCCGCTTTTCGTCGGGCACGACGTCGGTGGTGGGCTCGACCTTGCCGTCCCACTTTTCGGTGTAGTTCGGTTCGACTTGGCTCGCGGCGCGGGAGACCAGGACCAGGAAAGGCCAACCCGTCTGGTCGGAGGGAGCCAGGTCGTTCAGCATGGTTCCGCCGGTCCAGTCGACGTAGCCGTTGGCGCTGCCGAGGGTCCCGGTCATCATGGTGTGCTGAAGGGTGGCGAGGTTGCCGCTGAGCACCATGGTCCCGTCGCTGAAGGAGCCTGGGGCGGCCCAGTCCGAGGCCGTGGCGTCATCCTGGTAGATCGACACCACGCCGCCGGAGAAGAAACTGGTCGTCCCGGCGGTGTCCAGGGTCAGGTCCGTGACCACCAGGGTATACTCGTAATTGGCGTAATCAAAGGGCAGGGGCGAGGCGACGGCCTCGCCGCTCACGATCCGGGCGAAGGCGACCGCGGTTCCGCCCGGGCCGGCCGGAAGGACGGCTTGGCCGTCGAAATCAAAGAGCTGCACGGCTGACGCGGGGCCCGCGAGGGCGACGAGGCAGAGCAGCGCGGATGCGATAACGGACTTCTTCATTGTTGGTTGTCCTCCTCGAAAGGTCGTCATTTGTTGGTTCAACGGAACAGCTGCTTGAGGGAACCGAAGCTCATCGTCTCAGTCGGCACTGCAGATTCCAATTCCAGTATCCCGTCGACCTGCATGTCGTAGCCTGCGGGGATGTTGGCTCCGGTGGGCGCGGTGAAGCTTCCGGAAAAAGTGTAGGCGCAGTTGCTGCAGGGGCCGGCCAGGGCCGAGCCGCCGGTTCCGTTGAGATATCCTTCGAATACCCCCAGCCCCGAGGGCTGCAGGATGACCCGGAAATTGATGAAGGTGCCCGCGAACACCAGATCGCCGTCGATGAAGGTGCTCGGCACGGTGCCGTTTGCGGGATTCGTGCCCCAGTCGTGGTTCCGGGCTGGGCCGGAGAAGACGGAAAGGGTGCCGCCGGAGTACTGAATGGTGGTGGCGCCCGTGGAGGGGTCCAGAACAGAGCCTAGGCTGGTCAAGCCGTCTATGTAGAGGGTCCCCTCCTGGGCGTCGAGGTCGACGTTGAACAAGGGGTCGATCTGGGTAACCACGGTCGCGATTGCCAGCTGGTCGCCCGGGTTGCTGGGGTCGATGCCGCCGTTTTCCCAGGCATATCCGACGTAGTCCACTACGGCCGCTTCTGCGCCCAGGGTTCCGAACAGGACGACCGCGGCCAGAATCAGGGCCGTGGCGGGGTTTGCAAACGTTCCAAATTTCATCAGTTGTTTCCTCCCCCAAAGAGGTTCCGTGTTGTAGGGGCCGATCCGTCACCGGGGGCCCTTGTTGGTCTGAACAATGGGATAACGCTCCGGAGGCCTGCGGAAGTTCCCGAAAGAGGATAATTTTAGAACTTTTTATTTAACTCGTTGTTTTTATATGGAGTTAAGTATATATTCGAGGCGCGGAATACCTGGGAAGAACACAGCGGCCGTGTTATTCCCTCCGCGGCGAACCTTCAGGACGAATATTTCAGGTTAAGGCGTCTTGCCCTCCCCCAACGCGGGCCCGGCGGGCAACGCCTTGCGCGCGTGGCACTCCACGCAGGCGACCGGCCCGGATTCTTCAGCTCGGTGACACCCGATGCACAGTTGATGGTAGGCCATCTTGAGAGCCGGCGTGTCGGGTTCGTTGGGGTCGAAGGCCTCCTGGTGGCAACTGTCGCAGGAATTGATGTCCCCGGAGCCCTCCCCGTGGTGGTGGCAGTCGGCGCAGGAATCGGTCATGTCCGCGTGGGTTCCGTGGGGAAAAACGACCGGACCGAACCAGTGGCTCAATCCGTCGATGCTCACCGTATCCGGGGCCGCGGGTTGGGGTGTCTGCGCCAAGCTCGGCCTGGTCAAAACAAGCGCCCCCACCAACAGGGTTAAGACAATCGCGGTGAATCTCATGACTACTCTTCTTTCAGGAAGAAGGACAGGATCCCATCCCGCGGCACTCCCAGCTTCTCGGAACAGGAGTCACAGTAGGACGGGTCTTTCAGATCAACATGTTCCGGCCGAAGCGAGGCACTCATGGCGCACCAGGGCACCATGCAATGGACCAATCCGAAGGTGTGGCCGAGTTCGTGCAGGACCTCTTTGAGGATGCGCAGGCGCAGGCGGTGGGGATCGGGAGGATCGCCCTGGAATTCAGGACGCAAACGAAAAACCGAGGCAATGCCGACCTGGCCCTGGAGCTGGGCGCTGCCCATGACATGGGCAAAGACCGGCAGGAACAGATCCACATCAGTCACCCCGATCCGGCGCATCCCGGGCGAAAGCGGCGGATCCTGCAACAGCGATAACAGGTCCACGGCGGAATACTGACGCCGCTCCTTGGAAAAGGCCAGACTCGGGGAACACTCCCGTTCCGCGACCATGACGGGATGCGCCAGGCCGACGGCCAGGTCGCCTTGCAGCCTGCGCAGCAACGCGGGGGTGACCGTACCCACCCGGACCAACTCCAAGCTCCACGGGGCCACCCCTATTCCCTTTCGATGCCGAATTTGCGCATCTTGTTGTAGAGCGTGACGCGGTCGATGCCGAGGGTCTTGGCGGCCTGGGTAACATTGAATCCGGCTTGCTTCAGGACATGCCTGATGTGCCGTTCTTCAAGGGCGGCCAGAGACAGGCCATCGTCTCCTACAGATTCCGGCAAGGGGGCCTTGACCAAGGGGAGATGTTCCAGGCCAATCTGGCTGCTCCGGCAAACCACCAGGGCGCGCTCTATGGCGTTGGCGAGTTCCCGCACATTGCCGGGCCAGGGGTAGCGCAGGAAGAAGGCTTCCACTTCCTTCGAGAATCCCGTGACACGGCGGCCCATGGCCCCGGCGTAGCGTTCCAGAAAATGCTGGGCGATGGGCAGGATGTCCTCCGTCCGTTCGCGCAACGGGGGAATCGTGATGACAAAGACATTGATCCGGAAGAACAGGTCATCCCGGAACGACCCCTCCGCCACGGCCTGTTCCAGGTCCTTGTTGGTGGCGCAGATCAACCGGAAGTTCACGGGGATTTCCTGGCTGCCGCCCAGACGGGTGATTTTGCGGTCCTCCAGGGCTCGCAGCAACTCCACCTGGACCTTGGAAGAAATGTCCCCGATCTCATCCAGAAACAGGGTGCCGGCGTCGGCCAGCTCGATCTTCCCCTGGCGGCGGTTGGCTGCGCCGGTAAAAGCCCCTTTTTCGTGTCCGAAGAGTTCGGATTCCAGAATGCTTTCCTGCAGGGCGCCGCAGTTTACCGAAACCAGGGGCCCGAAGGAACGGCCGCTGCGCATGTGGATGCGCCGGGCCACGAGTTCCTTGCCGGTGCCTGATTCCCCGTGGATGAGCACGGAGGTGTCGGTGAGCGCGACCATTTCCGCCAGTTCCATCACCTTTTTCATGCCGGGGCTTGAACCGGTCACGATGGTGGGACCAGCCTGGGCCAGCTTTTCCTTCAGGGCCTGGTTCTCTTTGGTGAGTGTCACTTTTTCGCAGGCCTTGGCCACGACCCTGGACAATTCCTCAGGATCGAAGGGCTTGACCAGATAGTCATAGGCCCCCTCCTTGAGGGCTTGCACCGCGGTGTCCACCGAGGCGTAAGCCGTCACGAGCACAATGGCCACGTTGGCGTCCTTCTCGTGGACCCGCCTTTGCAACTCCAGCCCGTCCATCTTGGGCATCTTGATGTCCGAAATGATCACGTCGAAACTCTTGCGGCCCAGCAGGCCCAGGGCTTCATGGCCGCTGGAGGCGGTTTCCACCTCGTAGCCGTCTTCGTTGAACCAGTGCGATAATGATTCCCGGACATGGAGCTCATCATCCACGATCAACAAGCGGGGAGTGATCCGGGTCATGCGTTCTCCTCCGGGTTAGCGCCTGGGGCGGTTTGAGGCAGGAAAATGGTGAAAAGACAGCCCTGTCCCGGGGCCGTTTCCAGATCGATGCGGCCCCCATGCCGTTTAATGATGCCATAGACAACGGAAAGGCCCAGGCCCACACCCGTCCCACTGCTCTTGGTGGTGTAAAAGGGTTCGAAAGCATGGCGGGAGACCTCGGGTTCCATGCCCGGCCCGTCGTCTTTGACCCGGATCTCTATTCCACCTTCAACCGGGGCGGTGGCGATGGTGATGATGCCGCCATCGGGCATGGCCTGGGAGGCGTTGATAAACAGCGCCATCAGGAGCTGTTGGACGTGGTTTTGGTCAGCGAGGATGTGCGGGGTCTCAGGATTCAATTGGCGCACGGCCTCGACCCCGTTGAGCTCCAGTTGGTGGTTGACCAGGAACAGGGCGTTTTCCACGGTCTTGTTGATGTCCACGGGAGCCAGGGATTCGTTGCCGCGCCGGGCAAAGGCCAACAGCTGGGATACGATCTTGCCGCACCGTGAGGCCTCCGACGCGATGGCCTCCAGATAGGAAAGGTTCTCCTTGCAGTCGTCGCTGATCACCTCTTGCCGGTTAAGCCGCCGCACGACGGTCTTGGCGTAGGTCACCACGCTGGCCAGGGGATTATTGATTTCATGGGCGACCACGGCCGCCAGTTTGCCCAGCGAGGCCATCTTCTCCACCTGGAGCATCTGGTCCTGGGCGCGGATAAGTTCGCCGGTCTTGGCTTGAACGCGCTGTTCCAGGGTGCTCCCCCACTCCAGCAATTCGCTCCGTGCATGTTGCAGATCCATGGCCAGTTGGTTGAAGGTGCGGCCAAGGGTGCCGATCTCGTCCTGGGACCCTTCGGGAACACGCACGGTCAAGTCCCCGGCGGCAAGGCGCCGGGCCTGAACGATGAGGGTATCGACCCGGCGGAACACAAATTCCCGGCCGGCAAGATAAACCACGACGACGGCCAGCAGAATCCCGATCAGGGCAGCCAGCCCCATCCCGAAGGCGATATGACGCCGGGCGTCCTGGAAGGGCTCGAGGTTCATGTCGATGTCCATGACGCCGAGCAAAGGGCCGTCGTGCTGGTGCACGTGGCAGGCGGCGGTGGCGCACGACGGTTCGTTGAGCAGGGCGTGGGTGACGCCCAGCATTTTCATCCCGTCCAGGCTGACCACGCGCGCCCGCTCGTCCGGCGGCAGCGAATTGGGCAGGACCACTTTGCCGTGACAGACCAAGCATTGGGCCTGGGCCGTGTCCAGCACCGCCCCGATCTCCTCGTGGTTGGTGGAGTACGCGATCAGGCCCTGCTTGGTGAAGATGCGGATGCGTTCGATGTCGGGCTGGGCGCCGAAGTTGTTGATCGTCTCCTGGATCTTGTCGCGGTCGTTCTTCAGCATGGAATTTCGCAACACGGCGGCGGCGGTTTCGGCGAGCTGGACCCCGTTCAGCCGCACGATCCGGGTCGATGCCCGCTCCTGCAGAACAAGGTTGACGACGGTCGTCGCCAGGAAGATGGCCGTCAACAACACCGTCGTGATGACGGTCATCTTGCCCGATACCGAGAGTTTCATGCGCAACCTCCTTCGGCTTCACCAGGCAACAGCGCCCAGGTTCAGGACTGCTCCACGAACGGATCCTGCGGCCTGGCATGAGTCAGCGGACCTTCCGGGAAGACCGGCAAATAGCGGACAGCCAGGCTGAAGGCGAACACGCCGAGGCCAATCATGCCCATGGACACCACGAACTCGCTCCACAGGGGCCGGTAGTGGGCGCCCGTGCCCAGCTGGAAGGCCGTGACGGCCACGTTCATGCGGTTGAAGATGATGCCCAGGACCACCAGGAACTGGGTGGCCGTCAATGCCAAGCGGCTGTGGCGGGTTCTTTTCTGGAAAAGCAGAAACATGGGAATGATGCCGCCGATGACGATCTCGGCCAGGAAGAACCATGAGGCCGTGTCGAAGGCGAACGCGTACTTGATCGAACCGTGGACAATCAAGTCTTCCAGGCGGACGACGAGGTAGACCAGCAGCATGACCGCGGTGGCTCGGCCGATGCCCCGCAGGAGTTGGGGTTCGAGGCGTTTGCCGAAGGCGCGGTAGCTCAGGAACGACTCGATGTTGGTCATGGCCAAGCCCAGGGTGACGGCCGAGAGGAAGAACAAGACCGGCAGGATGGGCGAGTACCACAAGGGGTGAAGTTTCTGCGGGACGATCACGTAGAGTGTCCCCAGGGAACTCTGGTGCATGGTCGATAGCAGGACCCCGGCGATGATCAGCCCTGGTGTCAGATAATGGTGCATGAAACGGACCTGCTTGAAGTACCCGAACCGCTCGAATACCAGAGGCAGAAACTCCAGGAACAGGACGGTGGTGTAAAGCATCACACACCAACCGACTTCGAACATCACCGAATGAGGATTCCAGAAAATCAACGGATGCCAGATGTTCCAGGGTCGCCCCAGATCCACCAGCAACGCCGCGATGACCATCAGATAACCGAGAAAGGCGGTCAGGACCGCAGGCCGGACCATGGGTTTGTAGTCTTCCAGATGGAAGATGTAGACCACTGCGGTCACGGTGAAGCCGCCGGCGCCCAAAGCGACGCCGCACAGCAGGTCAAACCCGATCCACAGTCCCCAGGGCATGGCATCGCTGAGATTGGAAATGGAGCCGATCCCCAGGGTATATCGCCGGAACAGGACGACAAGGAGGGTGATCATGAGCGCCACGAAGAAGGAGGACCAGAAATGCAGTTTGGGCAGTTTCCGTTCAGTCATGGTCCCGCCCCCGTTCCTGTCGCTCGGCATCTGCGACCCGGACCTTGCGGTTGCCGAGCCAGAACATGCCGCCCAGGAAGGCGCCCCACACCGGGATGATCTGGGGCAATTTTTCCAGGACGTTCCAGGTCAAGTGGGGCATGTCGTGCTGGGGGACATTGGTCGGCAAGTTGGATTCCACAGCGGGACGGGACAGCAACATCAACACGCCGGTGCCGCCGGCTTCCTTTTCCCCGTATATTTCTCCGATGTAGAGCTGGGGATTTTTCTTCAGCCGCCGCTGGGCCTCCTTGAGCATGGTTTCCCGCGTGCCGAAATTCGTCGCCCCGGTGGGGCAGATGCTGGCGCAGGCGGTGGGAATGCCCTTGGTTACGCGGTGGACGCACATGTCGCACTTGCGGATCCGGGGGTTCACGCGGTGCCATTCGTAGGTGGGGATCTCGAAGGGACAGGCCATCATGCAGTAACGGCAACCGATGCATTTCTTGCCATCCCAGGTGACGGGCCCGAGGGGAGATTTCTCCAGAGCCCCCACGGGGCAGACCGATACGCAGGTGGGGTTCTCACAACTCATGCACAGATGGCGCGCATATTGATCACCCCCCAAGTCTTCCACCCAGGTGAAGGACTCATGATCCAGCTTTTCCGGTTTGTGGGGAGGTTGGCCGTGCTCGACCTGACAGGCCTGCTCGCAGGCTCCGCACCCGATGCACAGACTCTGGTCGAATAGCAGGGAATAGGTTGACATGGGTTCTCCATTTCTTGGCCACGACGACAACCCGCCATTCACAATTGTTGAACAATTAAACAATAATGTCACCACCCTTGGCAAGTTAAAAAATTAACAAAACCTAGTAATAATGATGGAATTTTCTTGCTAACTGCTTTGATTGATACCTGATATCAAAAAAACGAAAGGAATTCGTTATGCCTTGGAAATTGTGTCGCCGTTCTGAGATATGGCGCTACAAGTGATTCAAGCAGGAACAACTAAAAAAATTCATCGTTGAAAATGTTTACAGGCAACCCTGGCGAGCCTGGGAATGCACCATGATTCACCCAATGGATCTCGTAAGCTTGCGGGGCCTTGGCCGGGAAATTTACACCATGGATGGATGCGGAATGCCGGATTTCATCCACCGGGACATCAAAGTGGAGCGGGACGGTAAGGGTTACCCGGCTGCAGCGCCAGCTGGCAAGACGGGCAGAACACTGTCCCCCTCCCTGCCACGACGGTTTTCTGCAATACCGTGCCACAGGACCGGCACGGCTGCCCGGCCCGCCCGTACACCCGCAGCTTGCGACGGAAATTGCCCGGCTTCCCCGTGAAATTCGTGAAATTCAGGAAAGTCGTGCCGCCGTGGCGGATCGCCA
>CAZJGK010000080.1:0-14106 GCA_964545545.1 uncultured Fibrobacteraceae bacterium
TCCCCGTCGGGGAACAAGGACCTGAAAAAAACTTCATCTTGGGGGCGTTTTTTACTTGAATAAAAAAAGTACTTGGAATATTAAAGTAATGCGTGCGGTCGGGAGGCCTGCCACGGACAAGGATGTCCGGACAGGTGGCCGTCGCCGGAGAGACCCGTGGCCGTAAAGGCGGGTCAGGTCATTTGCGCTGGTGGAGCCGGATCTCGACGGAGCGAAACTGGGATCCCGAGAGGGTCGGAGAAGGAACTCCGGACGGCGACAGGGGGGCGGACAACTGGTCCTGGGTGCCAGCCGCCCCCTCATCAACGGCGGGCGGCCGCAAGGAAGCGGCCGCAGTCTGGATTGATGAGCGTGCAAGCGCCGATCAGAGCGAGACCTGCTTCAGGAAAAGGCATGGTGGCCGTTCCTGAGACCTGGGGGCCGACGTCGTTCGGCGACTTGTCCGAACTCGTCGGTCCCCGACCTACGCGACCCGTCTGCTCGAGACAGGGATGTTGGCTGAAGACGGGGCAGCGGCGGAGACGCCCGGCAAGGAGGCCGAGGGCGTGGCGCGACAAGCCAGAACGGCCAAGAGCCCCACAGGGCGGGCGCCGTTAACACCGCTGATTCACGGCCGGGTCAGGTTGCTGATCCTGTCCTTCATGTTGCGCTCCAATCGCCCTCTTTCTTTCCCCGCCATCCGCCGTTCCCTGGACTTGACCGATGGAACCCTGTCGGTCAACCTCACGAAGCTCGAAGAGGGTGGCCTGATTTCCATCACCAAGACTTTTGAGGGCAAAAAGCCGGTGACCCTCGTGCGGATGACGGCCAAGGGAAAGCGCGAGTTTGCGCGGTACCTGGAGGACCTTAAATCCATTTTGCCCTGATTAAAGGGGCTGCGATACAATGCTTGCCGATGTTTGAAATTCATCTTTCCAGGATGGATATCGTCTAAATCCATCACATGGCGAGCCAGGAGGGAAAGCTCATGTCCGGTTATGATGATGAATATGAAGATGACATCCCGCTTGTTGAACCAAATGCCGACGAACGTCAGCCCTTTCATCCCTTCCAAACCATTTGGCTGCATCCTCGTGAGACGGTGCGCCGGCTCGTAGGATCGGATCCGGGATACCGAATGTTCACGTTGATTGGATTGGCGGGAATTACGGAATCCTTGGGAAATTTTGCCTCGGATAACAAGGGGGACCATATGATGCTGGCCTCGCTCCTGGTCAGCGCTATCTTATCTGGCCTGTTCAGCGGGTGGGTCCTGCTCTGGCTCGGGTCTTACGTGCTTCATCTCACCGGTCGCAGTATCGGTGGTCGAGCTCCCGGGTATCAGATCAAGACGGCCATGGCCTGGGGAAGTGTGCCCACCGTGGCGGCACTGGGAATTTGGTTCCTTATGATCATTTTTTTCGGCTCTGATCTTTTTACGACCGCCACACCCAGGATCGACGCGTCTTCTTTGCTCCAGGGCTTGAATATTTTGGCCTCTATTTGTCTGATAGGATTGGGGGGCTGGAGTCTTGTGCTGTTCTGTCATGCCCTGGCCGAGGTTCAGGGGTTCTCGTCGGCCTGGAAAGGATTCGTCAATTTGATGTTGGCTTTGACTGTGGTTGTGATTCCCGTGATCATCCTGTTGACATTATTTTCGCTTATCGCGCTGGTAACTTGATGGACGTGCAGGGGCTCAGCATGGCAATGCCAGCGCCTTGCAGATGAACCGGTTCAGGGGCATTCCTGCACGGCATAGTTCCGCAAATTCCTCCAGAAAATCCGGTTGGGTGATCTGATTCTGAGTCAGTGGAGCCAAGGCTGTGAAATCCTTCAACTTCAAAATCTCCACCAGGGGATGGTCGGCCGGGTAGCCCCGGGGTGGTCTCTTGAGGCTATCCCCGGAAACGGTCAACTTGGCCGTGAATTTCTTGGTTTCAACCGCGTCAAGCCACGCTTGCGGGGTGTCGCCGACCGCTTTACGCAGCTTGGTCACCGTGGGGGTGTCGGGCCTCCAGATGCCCACACCCATGAAACATCCGCCCGGTTCGAGGTGCAGATAAAACCCCGGGGTATGGGCGGTCTTGGCCTCTTCGTGCCGGAAATGGAGGCCGACGGCGGTCTTGTAGGGGCTCTTGTCGTGGCTGAACCGGATGTCCCGGTAGATGCGGAACAGGCTGCCGCCGTTGGGCCGGGGATCGGCCCTGAAATGCGGGCTGATCTTCAGCAGGGGCGCGCCGAATGCGGTGATGAATTCCAGGGCGGGGTCGCGGACGTCGCGCAGATAAGGGCCACGGTTGGCCTCGAACCAGGCCCGGTCGTTGTTGGCCTTCAGGTCGCGCAGGAACTTGAAAAAGGCCGGGCGGAAATAAGGCTTGAGCATGGGTATCCTCCGTGGCGAGATCCTCAATTTGGCAGCCGCACCACCAATGTGGGCAGGGAGGGGGAATACTCACCTTCGAGAACCTGTCCCTTGGCCTCCAACTTGCCCTGCTGCATACGGGCGGAATACCGGGTCACCCGGTACTGCCCCTGTTCATACCCGTACCCGTCGCCGGCGTCCTCGTAGAGCAGGCCCACGGCGGTGCCGGTGGAATCGGGGTTGACCAACAGTTCGATCTCGGTCAGCGGCTTTTCCCCCGAGTATTCCATGATCGGGCCCAGGGGTAGGGCGGCGCCCTCGCGCAGATAGAGCGCGGGCAAATCCCGGTCGTCACGATCACCGGGTACGATGCCGATGCGCCGCCACCGACCGCGGGGAAAGACGTTGGGCAGAGGGCCATCGGGCGAGGTCCTGCAGGCCACCAACACATCATCGCCCAACAGGAAGGCGTCATCCTGGTCGCGCAGGCGCAGATCACCGGGATCGGCAAAGAACAGGGGCCGGACAATGGAAAGACCGGTCAACGAGGCCTCGCGGGCCAGGGTATAGAGGTAAGGCAGAAGTCGGTAACGACGCTGCAGCGCGCGACGGCATGTGGCTTCGACCTCGGGCCCGAAGGCCCACGGTTCCTTGTCGATGTTGCCCTTGCCGGTGTGGCCGCGGGCAAAGGGAAACAACGAACCGATGCCCATCCAACGCGCGAACAGCCGGCCTGTACCCGCGCCGGCAAACCCGCCGATATCCGGCCCGGCCAGGGGCTGACCGGACAGGCCCAGGTTCAATACCCCGCTGATGCTCATGTCCATGTGTTGCCAGGTCGCCACATTGTCTCCGGTCCAGGTGGCGGCCCAGCGTTGTCCGCCCAGATAGTTGGCCCGGGTCAGCACGAAGGGACGAACCTGGGGCCGGGCCTGCCGACAGCCCGCGAAGGTGGCCCGGGCCATCAACATGCCGTAAACGTTGTGGTAACGGGCGTGGGTGTCGGTCCCGCCCAGATCGGCATCGGCCCGATGGATGTTGCTCGTGGGCATGGTTTTGCCGGGTACATTGAACACGGCGGGCTCGTTCATATCGTTCCAGATTCCGTCGAACCCGAGGTTCAGGAACGGGCCGTACAAGCCGGCCCACCAACGGCGCACATCCTGGCGCGTGAAATCGGGAAAGACGCAAGGGCCGGGCCAGACAGCGCCCACATAGGCCTGGCCGCCGGCTGTCTTGACCCAGGCATCGATGGTTTGACCGGAGTCGTAGACGTGGTACCCCGGCTCGACTTTGATTCCCGGGTCGATGATGGCCACGGTCCGAAAGCCCTCATCGTGCAATTCCCCGACCAGCCCCTTCATGTCGGGGAAATCCCAGGTGTTCACGGTGAAGCTGCGGGTTCCCTCCATGTAATCGATGTCGAACCAGATGACGTCGCAGGGAATGTGGCGCTTGCGGAATTCGTGAGCGATTTCACGCACGCGGTCGTCCGGAGTGTAGGAGTAACGGCACTGATGGTAGCCCAGCGCCCAGCGCGGGGGCAAAGGGATGGTGCCGGTCAAACGTCCGAGTTCGCGGACCACGTCCCGGGGATTGTCCCGCGCGATGATGATGACCGGAAATTCCGGCCCCGCCGCCTCAAAGCGGATGCCTTGGCTCAGGTCGATGAGGCAGCGCTGTGGGGTGTCGGCCAGGACGCCGAAACTTGTTCCGTCTGCGCGCACGGCCAGCACCCAGGGATGGGACTGGTAAAGGCTGGGGCTGCCGTCGCCCCAGGCGTAGGCGTCCGTGTTCCAGGCCACGTTGCGCCGGCCGTTGCGCCGCAAGGGTCCGGGGACCTCGCCGGTGCCGTACAGGTCGGTGCCGGTCTCGATGGCGATGTTGACCGCGGGCCGTCCCTGGACACGGTTGAATGTGGGTACGACCGGCCAGTCGGTCGGCACAGGTCCCGCCGCTTGCGTGGGTTCCAGCAAACAAAGCGAGGGCCTGGCCCGGTCGTGAGCCGCGCTTGAGGCATCGAAACGCACCACGCCGGGGGCGATCAGTTCGCCGACGGGTTCGGCTCCACCGGCGGCCATGGGGATGATCGCCAGGGTGAGGGCCAGCAGGATCAGACAGCAGAAACGGGTGGGACAGGCGCGCATCATTTGCTCCCCGGCGAATTCCAGCGGGTTCCATCGAGACCCGACCATAGCCTATTTCAGGTTATTGGTCACCGGCCACAATTCTTGCGGCCCTTGCAGATTATTTTGAACTTTATTCCCAATTCGGGCACGTATGTATTGTAAGTTGGTTCCGTGTATCTGCAGGGCCCACATTCTCACTCCATGTTCAGGGGGATTTCCGATGCAAAAGACAAGACGCTCAATCCTGGTCCTTCTTTCGGCTTTGGTGCTGGTTGGAGTTTGCACCGCGGTGACGCTGGCCGCTCCCGGCACGGTCAAGGGCTGGTTCAAGGCCGGGAATGATCCGACGGGTTACGTTATCGGCACGGAGCAGATGGACCAGGGGTCGGTCGCCTATATCAAATCCCTCAAGCCTGCCGACAACAAATTCGGCACACTCATGCAGAGCTTCCTGCCGGACGAGTACAAGGGCAAGCGGGTGCGTTTGTCCGCCTCGGTCAAAACCGCGGATGTGAAGAATTGGGTCGGTATGTGGATGCGTGTGGATGCCGACGGCAAGACTGTCGCCTTCGACAACATGCAGGACCGGTCGATCACCGGTACCACCGACTGGAAGAATTATTCCATCGTGTTGGATGTCCCCCAGGAGTGTGACAACATGGCCATGGGCTTGATCTTGTCGGGGGCTGGCGCAGCCTACTGGGACCATCTGAAGTTGGAGGTCGTGGGCGACGATGTTCCCGTGACTTCGAACATGGGATCCCAGCACAAGCATCCGGCCAATCTGGATTTCAACAACTGACGTGGAACAGGTCAGCGACGAACAACTGCTTGCCGCCTACCGACAGGGACAGGTTTCCGCCCTGGACCGATTGCTGGATCGGTACCAGAACAGGGTTTTGCAGTTCGTCCGGTGGCGGACAGGGTTGTCGCTGGCCGAGGCGGAGGATGTGGCCCAGGATGTTTTCCTGCAGGTTTTCCGCTCGACGGAATCCTTTGCCGGCCGTTCCCGGTTTCGCGCTTGGCTCTATGGTGTGGCGGCCAATGTTTGCCGTCATGCCATGAGGGCCCGGTTGCGACGTGAGGGCGCCATGGCGGGCAGCGCCGAGGCCTCCTGTGCCATGGTTGTTCCCGACCACCGCCCCGACGCCCTGGATTCCTTGGTGGCCCGGGAACGGCAGCACGAGGTGCGGACAGCCGTGTTGAAACTGGATGCCGTGCATAGGGTTGTGCTGTTGCTGAGGGATTGGGATGACCTGTCGTATGCGGAAATGGCAGAGGTTCTGCAGGTTCCCCCAGGGACGGTCAAGTCGAGGGTGTACCACGCGCGCCTGCAACTGGCGAGGCATCTCAAGCCTGTTCTCGAGGAAAGAGTCGAGTCATGAAATGCCATCAAGATCCTGAACAATTGAGCGCCCTGCTCGATGGGGAACTGTCCCCAGCGGAAGCTGACGAACTCCGGAGACATCTCCAGGAGTGCCCTTCATGCAGGAATACGTTCTTGATGCTGCAAAATACGCGCGAGGCTTTCCGGAATCTGGAGCCCGTCGCCGCCGCGGAGGGTTTCGCCGCACGGGTACGGGAAAAAATATCCTCCCCCGCCGAGTCCCGGGAATTCGGATGGTTCAGGATGTTGGCTGGTCTGGCTGCGATCGCGGCTTTGGCGATCATACTGGTGGAATGGCAGGGGGGTTCCCCGGACTCTCGAACCTCCTTGCCCGACGAGAGTATTGCCCGCTATCTCATGACCATGGACACCTTGCCTCCGGCCGCGGAGCCCATGGCGATTCCCGGTCTCGACGTTCACCCTGATCAGCCTGGTTTGACAGAGGACCTCGTTCCATGCTATCATCAGTGGCTGATGAATCGGAATAGTTCAACCGGGCTCCTTCCACAGGGCCGACCAGGATCATGAACCGGAAACTGCATACGACCGCCCTTGCGGGCAACGGTTATTGGTGGCGCAATTGGGCCTGGCGGCCTGATGGCGCTGTCTGTGTGCAGGGGAGGAACAGGATCTAGAAGTAATTTCCACCGTGCCGAAGCAGACCCGTCATCCACCGCAGGATGAGGGTCTTTTTTGTTGTCATACAGACCAGGGATCGACGGGAGACAGGCATGATATCACCGGACAAAGCGCATTACCTGGCAGCCGCGGAGGGAAACGCCTGCGTGCCTCTGCGCGCCCGGATTCCCGCCGACCTCGAGACGCCGGTGTCGGTTTTCATGAAGCTGCAGCCGCTGGGGGCGGTCTTTCTCCTGGAGAGCGTCGAGCGCGGGGTGCAGGTCGGGCGGTACACGTTTGTCGGCCTGGGTGTGCGCACGGTGATCAGTCTGCAGGACGGCCAGGTAACCACGACCCGGCATTGCGGTGACGCTGCCCAGACTCAGACGCGGCCGTTGGCAGGCCACGACCCTTTGACTCCCGTTCGCCAGGAGTTGGAACACGCACCGCGGCCGGCGGCCGGCGACCGTGAATTGCCCCCGCCTTTCGGCGGGGCTGTGGGCTATCTGGGCTATGATCTGGTCCGGGATTTCGAGGCGATTCCCTTGCCTACGACCGGCGGCCCCGGGTTGCCGGATTATCGTTTCTTGTTTCCGCGGACCATGGTGGTTTTCGACCATGTGCAGAATCAGATCGAGGTGCTGAACATCCCCGCTGACGGCGATCCCGGCGCGGCCTACGCCGCAGCCTCGCAGGAGATCGACGGGGTTCTGGCGGCCCTGGGGGCGCCCCTGGAAATTCCCGTCCCAGGTGGACGTGCCCCAACCTCCGACCCTCAGGGTGACCCCGTCCAGGGCCTCGAATCAGAAATCAGTCAGGCTGAATTCGAGGATATGGTGACCCGCGCCCAGGAGCACATCCTGGCCGGGGACGCGTTCCAGATCGTCTTGTCCCAACGTTTGCGCGGCAGGACCAGCGAATCCCCGTTCCAGGTTTACCGCGCCCTGCGCAGCCTGAATCCCAGCCCCTACCTGTTCTTTCTGGACTGTGGCGATTTCCAGCTCATCGGATCCTCGCCCGAGATGCTTGTGCGCCTGGAGGGAGACACCTTGCAGGTCAACCCCATCGCGGGCACCCGACCGCGCGGCGGGACGGCCGCGGAGGACGCGCGTTTGGCCGCGGAACTGCTGGCCGACGAGAAGGAACGCGCCGAGCACGTCATGCTCGTGGATCTGGGTCGCAATGATCTGGGCCGGGTCTGCCGGACGGGAACCGTCCAGGTGGACGAATTCATGGCTGTCGAGCGCTACAGCCATGTGATGCACCTGGTTTCGCGGGTCTCCGGCCGGATGGAAGCGGGGCTGGATATGTTCGACGCCCTGCGCGCCGTGTTTCCCGCCGGGACGGTCAGCGGCGCGCCCAAGATCCGCGCCATGCAGATCATTTCCGAACTGGAAGACCGCCGCCGCGGACCCTATGCCGGGGCGGTGGGATACTTCGGCCAACGAGGCGACATGGACATGTGCATCACGATCAGGACTCTGCTGATGCAAGGAAAAGAGTTCAGCGTGCAGGCCGGAGCAGGCATCGTGGCCGATTCCGTGCCTGCCAACGAGTACCGGGAAACCCAGGCCAAGATCAGGGCTTTGACGCGTGCGGTGCGCATCGCCGAGGAAGGGCTGTAGCCATGCATCTGCTCATCGACAACTACGATTCGTTCACCTACAACGTGGTGCAATTGCTGGGTGAACTGGGCGCCGAAATCACGGTGGTCCGCAACGACCGGATCACCCTGGAAGAGGCGCGAGATCTGCAACCGGAGTCCCTGATCATTTCTCCGGGACCGGGCACGCCCGATGATGCGGGTGTCAGCTTGGCCATGGTCAAGCACTTCGCCGGAAAAATTCCGGTGCTGGGGATTTGTCTGGGTCACCAATGCATCGTGCAGGCCTTCGGCGGGACCATCACGCGGGCCGACCGGGTGATGCACGGCAAGACAAGCAGGGTTTATCACGATGGCCAGACCATTTACGACGGTCTGTCCAATCCTTTCGCGGCCACGCGCTACCACTCCCTGATCGCGCGCGAAGAGACCCTGCCCCCCGGCCTGAAGGTGTCGTCGTACACCTCCGGCGGCGAGATCATGGGGGTGCGTTTGCCCGGGCAGCGCACCGAGGGTGTGCAGTTTCATCCTGAATCGATCCTGACCACCGAGGGCCGCAAGCTCCTGGCCAACTTTCTGGAGATGACCCGAGCCGAAGGGGCGGGCCATGGGCGCTGAAACGCTGAATGAGGTGCTGGGCGGGCGTGATCTCGGCCGGGCCGAGGCGCGCAAGCTCATGAATCTGATCATGGACGGCGAGCTGTCGCCGGTCCTGTTGGCGGCCCACTTGGTGGCTCTGCGGAACAAGGGTGAAGCGGTCAGCGAACTGGTGGGCTTTGCCGAGGCCATGAGGCAACACGCCGCGATCATCCCCACGACCCGCCGGGATCTCGTCGATACCTGCGGCACCGGGGGAGACGGCAGCGGGACTTTCAACATTTCGACGGCCGCGGCGTTGCTGGCCGGGGCCATGGGCATCGGCATTGCCAAGCACGGCAACCGGGCGGTTTCTTCGCGCTGCGGCAGCGCCGATGTGCTGGAAGCCCTGGGCGTGAATATCGAACTGACACCTGCGCAGGTGGGACGTCTCATCGATACGGTGGGGGTCGGCTTCCTGTTCGCGCCCCGGTTGCATCCGGCCATGCGCCACGCCATGCCCGTACGCCGGGAGCTCGGTCTGCGGACGGTTTTCAACCTGTTGGGACCGCTGACCAATCCCGCGGGGGTCGAGCGCCAGCTCGTGGGTGTCTACGACGCAAACCTCTGCGAGCCCGTGTGCCGCGCCTTGGGGGAACTGGGCAGCAGCAAGGTTTTCGTCGTCCACGGCCATGGCGGCCTCGACGAGGTTTCCCCCTGTGGACCAACCCGGATTGCCGCCCTGGCCAACGGCGCGGTGCGCGTGTTCGATTTCGAGCCCCACGAGGCGGGCCTGGATCCGGTTCCCCTGGGGAAGCTGGCCGGAGGATCGGCGGCAGAAAACGCAACCATCATCCGGGACATCTTTGCGGGTAAGCGGCCCGAGGCCGCGACGGCCGTGCTGCTCAACGCGGGCTTCGTGGCCGTGGTGGCCGGCCGGGCGGAGGATGTGCGCGAAGGCGTGGATCTGGCGCGGCAGGCGCTGAAAGCGGGCAAAGCGCGGCTGCTGTTGGACGAACTGACGGCGGCCAGTCAGGCTCCCTCCGCGAAGGGACCGCCATGAACTTCCTCGACAAGGTCCGCCTCCAGAAAGAAGCCGAGATCGCCGTCCTGAAGAGTGGTCCGGCACCAACGCGCGATCCAGATAATGGCGTGCGCCCCTTTGGTGAAGCGCTGCGCGGCAGCGAGGGCATCATCGCGGAGGTCAAGGGCACTTCGCCCAGCCGTCCGGATTTTCAAAACCGGGCGGCGCCGGCGGAGCTGGCTGCCTGTTATGAACGCGGCGGGGCGGTGGCCCTGTCCGTGGTGACCGACCGGGCCAACTTCGGCACTTCCCTGAACGATCTGGCCGCCATGCGTGGCGCGGTTTCGCTGGCGGTGATCAGCAAGGATTTCATCTGCGACGAGGTGCAGATTCGCGCGGCCTGGGCCGCCGGCGCGGACGCCGTGCTGTTGATCGCACGCCTGCTGGCGCCTGCGCAATTGGCGGAATTCATCCAGGTAACCCACGGCCTGGGGATGGACGCCTTGGTCGAGTGCCACGACGAAAAGGATCTCGACAAGAGCCTGTCGGCCGGAGCCCGCATCGTGGGCATCAACAACCGCGACCTGGCCACACTGACAACGGACCTGGGACACACCGCACGGCTGTTGCCGCGCGTTCCCCGGGGCGTCATTCGCATCAGCGAGAGCGGCCTGACCCGGCGCAGCGATATCCAACGATTTGCCGTCCAGGGTGTGGACGCCTTTTTGGTGGGCCACGCGTTGCTGCTCAGTGGCGACCCGGGACGCAAATTGCGCGAACTGAACGGACGTGAAACCGAAGGGGCCGTTCGGGTGAAAATATGCGGCCTGACGTCTGCGCAGGACGCGGCCTTGTGTCATGAGGAGGGAGCCGATTTGCTGGGCGCAATATTTGCCCCCAGTCCGCGGCAGGTGGATCGTGAACGCTGCCGGGCCATTCGGGCGGCCGTGCCGACCGCGCGCCTGGTGGGGGTCTTCGCAGATGCGGAGCCCGCCGTCATCGCCCATCTGGCCCACGATTGCGGCCTCGATCTCGTCCAGCTCCACGGCCATGAGACGCCCGAGTATTGTCGGGAATTGTTCGCACGCACAGGCCTGCCGCTGATCAAGGCCCTGACGCCGGAGGGCGTGGAGGCAACGACTGTCCGTGCCTATGAAACGGTGAAATACTTCCTGTTGGATCAGCCCAAAACCGAGGCCGGGCCGGCGCAGGCCGGCGACCAGGGCTGGCGGGCGGCGGCGACCTTTCTGGCGGCCCAGGGCGCCGAATTGATCCTGGCCGGGGGATTGGACGCCCGTGCGGCCAACGGGTTCACCGGGGCCGTGCGTCCCTTCGGTCTGGACATCTGCCGGGCGGTCGAAGCCGCACCCGGGCGCAAGGATCCTCGGCGCGTGCGCCGGTTTTTCCAGGAGGTCATCCGATGAACATCATCGCCCGCGAGGGTCCCGGCCGTTTCGGGGTGTACGGCGGCCAGTTTGTTCCCGAAACCCTCATGCCGGGGTTGCGCGAACTCGAGCGTGTTTACGACGAGGCGCGCCGCGACCCTGAATTCATGGCCGAGTTCCAGGCGTTGCTGAAGGACTACTCAGGCCGGCCCACCCCCCTGTATCGGGTGCGCAACCTGGAAGAAATCTACGGCGGCAAGGCGGCTATTTATCTCAAGCGGGAAGACCTGAACCACACGGGAGCCCACAAGATCAACAACTGTCTGGGCCAGGTGCTGCTGGCCCGGCGCATGG
Organism: uncultured Fibrobacteraceae bacterium; assembly: GCA_964545545.1. GTDB lineage: Bacteria > Krumholzibacteriota > Krumholzibacteriia > LZORAL124-64-63 > LZORAL124-64-63 > JAHJTW01. The sequence goes on from CAZJGK010000080.1 coordinate 11,418, forward strand.
GCAAGAGACGCCTGGTGGCTGAAACCGGGGCGGGGCAACACGGGGTGGCCACGGCGACCGTCGCGGCGTGGGCCGGCCTGGAATGCACCGTCTACATGGGCGAGGTGGACATGGCCCGCCAGGCCCCCAATGTGGCGCGCATGGAGATGATGGGGACGCGGGTCGTGCCGGTTCGCGGCGGTTCGCGCACCCTCAAGGACGCCACCAGCGAAGCCATCCGCGATTGGGTGACCAATGTGGAGGCGACCCACTACATCATCGGCTCGGCGGTAGGCCCGCATCCGTATCCCACCATCGTGCGGGATTTCCAGGCGGTCATCGGCGTGGAGGCCCGCGCACAGATCCTCGCCGCCGCGGGCCGCCTGCCCGACCAGGTCGTGGCCTGTGTGGGCGGCGGCAGCAACGCCATCGGCATCTTCAGCGGGTTCCTGGCCGACGCCTCCGTCGAATTGTACGGCATAGAAGCCGGCGGTTCCAGCCAGGGTCACGCCGCCGCCCTGTGTCTGGGCGAGCCCGGGGTGTTGCATGGTTCCTACAGCTACCTGATGCAGGATGACGACGGCCAGGTTCTGTGTGCCCACTCCATCGCCGCCGGTCTGGACTATCCGGGCGTGGGACCCGAGCACAGCCATCTCAAGGATACCGGCCGCGTGCACTACGACAAGGTCACCGACCAGGAGGCCTTGACCGCCTGCGGGGAGCTGGCGCGCCGGGAGGGCATCATTCCCGCCCTGGAATCCAGCCACGCCCTGGCCTATGCGCACAAGCTGGCCGCCGTGGCCAGGCCCGGGCAGATCATGCTGGTCAACCTCTCCGGCCGTGGCGACAAGGATATGTCCAGCCTGGAGGGAGCATGTCATGGGTGAGGCCGTCCTGAGCCTGGATACCCTGGTGGCTGAGCGCCGACGGCGGGGCGGCAAGTTGTTGGTGCCTTTCTTGACGGCGGGTTACCCCGACCGCGAAACCTTTTCGAAATTGCTGGCCGCCGTCGCGGCCTCGGGGTGTCGTCTGCTGGAAATCGGCATTCCCTTCAGCGATCCGGTGGCCGACGGTCCGGTGATCCAGGCCGCGTCCCAGCAGGCCTTGGCCCAGGGCGTGAATATGCCGGCCGTGCTGGAGATGGCCGCCGAGGCGCGGGACCGGCACGGACTGAACGTGGTCCTGATGGGATATCTCAACCCGGTCCTGAAATTCGGCGCAGAGGCCTTCGCGGCCGACTGCGGCATAGCCGGGGTCAAGGGGCTGATCGTGCCCGATTTGCCCCACGAGGAAGCCGGCCTGCTGAGCGAACTTTTGGCGGCCCGGGACGTGGCCTTGCTGGATCTGTTGGCTCCCACCACCGATCCGGGGCGCATGGAGGCGATCGCGGCGGCGGCGCACGGATTCCTCTACCTGGTGTCCACCACCGGGGTGACCGGCGCAGGTGGTCCCGGGGACTTGACGGATTATGTGGCCCGGGTTCGTGCCGTTTGCCCCCAGCCGCTGTGTGTGGGGTTTGGCATTGCGGAGGCCGCAACCGCCGCCGCCGTGTGCCGGCATGCCGACGGAGTGGTCATCGGCAGCGCCCTGTTGCGCCTGGTGGCCGCCGCTGCCGACGGTGCGGCGGCCGCGGCCTCAGTGGAAAACTTCCTGGGCGCGGTGCGCGCCGCCATCAACGCAGAGCAGGAGTCATCATGATCATCGAAATGCTTCCGGACAGCACCGTGGCCGATCTGGGCCGGGTCATCAGTTTCGTGGAGGAGCTTGGTTTTTCGCCACGGCCCCATCACGGTGCCCAGCGCACGGTGATCGGTGTGATGGATGCGGGGGAGGCCGACCTGGCGGCGGTGGCGGCGCTGGCCGGGGTGGCGAGGATCACGCCCCTGACCGGCAAGGGCAAGCTTGTCAGCCGGGACTTCCGCGACGAACCCACGGTGGTCAAGGTGGGCGGAGTGCACATCGGCGGGCCGCGGTTCGTGGTCATGGCCGGGCCGTGCGCCGTCGAGTCGGAAGACCAGCTGCTTACCACGGCGCGTGCGGTGCGCTCGGCCGGCGGTCACATCCTGCGCGGGGGCGCCTACAAGCCGCGCACCTCGCCCTACAGCTTCCAGGGTATGAAGGAGGAGGGCTTGCGCATCCTGGCGATGGCCCGCGAAGAGACGGGTTTGCCGGTGATCACCGAGGTCATCTCGCCGGGCCTGGTGCCCCTGGTCAGCCGTTATGCCGACATCCTGCAGATCGGCGCGCGCAACATGCAGAATTACGCCCTGCTGGAGGCCGCCGGCAAGGTGCGCACGCCGGTGATGCTCAAGCGCGGCCTGATGTCCACCATCGACGAGTTGCTGCTGGCCGCCGAATACATCATGTCCAACGGCAACGAACAGGTCCTGCTGTGCGAGCGCGGCATCCGCACCTTCGAACGCGCCACCCGCAACACCCTGGACATTTCGGCGGTGCCGGTGCTGCGCGAGAAGACCCACCTGCCCATCATCGTCGATCCCAGCCATGCGGCGGGTCTGGTGCAGTATGTGCCCGCCATGGCATTGGCCGCGGCCGCTGCCGGCGCCGACGGCATCATCGTCGAAACCCATCCCGACCCCGCCCACGCCCTCAGCGACGGGCCCCAGAGCCTGACCTTCGCGGGGCTGAACGAATTGATGAAGCAGCTGGAAGTGGTGGCCCGGGCGGTGGGCAAGCCGCTGGTGGGCAG
>CAZJGK010000081.1:0-13455 GCA_964545545.1 uncultured Fibrobacteraceae bacterium
CAGCCAGACCAGTCGGCACCGCGGGAGGTGTCACATCCACGGGAGTGGCGTTGACCTCAGTGCCCGGAGAACTAAAGTTGCCGGAACCATCCCAAGCGCTGACATAGTAGAAATATGTCGTGCCGAGAGTACCGGTAAGATCAGCATAGGGTGAGGTAACCGCACCCTGGTCGACATACGGTCCACCGCTGACCGTACTGCGGAAGAGCTCGTAATGGTCCATGTCGACCTCGGTGTTGGCGGTCCAGGTCAAGGTCACCGTGGACGGGCTGTCAACGCCACCCACCGCTACCAGCCCGCTAACCGCTGCGGGTCCCGTAGTGTCAACAGGAACAGCGCTACCCTCGGGGGTCGGAGCCGACACGTTGGCCGGGCTGGCCAGGTCGACGGCGGTGACCACGTAGTAGTACGTGGTGCCGAGGACCAGGGCCGGGTCGTTGTCAACGTAATCGCTGGTCGCCAGCAGGGTCGTGTTGATAATGGTGTACGGACCACCGGAAACCGTGGAACGACCCACGTTGTAACCGGCGATATCGACTTCGGTGTTGTCGTTCCAGTCCAGGCTCACCGACGCGGGAGAATCCGTGCCCGCGGTCAGAGCCGCACCGGTCGGAGTCGCCGGAGCCGTCGTGTCGGTCAACAGAGCGGTCTCGGCGACCGTCTGCGCGTTGCCGCTGATGTCCGTCAGACCGTTGACCGAAACCACATCGTCCATGGCATTCTCACCGGCCGCAACGGTCAGGTCGAAGGACACGGTGGTCGCGTTGCCGACATCCGTGAACACCACGTTGTCCGCATCCACAGCCACCGCGGCGTAACCGCCGTCGGCGACCGTGAAGGTCGGAGCAACCGTGTCGTCCAGCAGCTCGCTGGCGGTGTAGGTCACCGTGACGGTGACATCACTGCCGGTGTTGTTGTCCGCGCTGGCGCTCTGAGCCGTCCAGGCACCGCCGGGGGCGGTGGTGTCGACCAGAGGATCGGCGTCGATTCCCGTGGTCTGGACGTTTCCGACCAGGTCGGTCAAACCACCGATGCTGATGTAATCATCCACAGCGTTAACGCCCGCCGGAATCTGCATGTCCAGAGACACGACAGAGACGCCGCCGACGGTGCTGTAGGTGTAGGTGCCCAGGTAGACCACCGGAGCAGGATAACCGGCGTTGGTAACGACCACCACCGGAACGGCGGTCTCGTCGAGCAACTCGGTGGCGGTGAAGTCCCAGGTGAAGTCCACAGCAGTGATGCCCGTGGTGTTGTCGGACGAGACGCCGGGATCGCCGAAGGTTCCGGCGGGAGGCGTCGTGTCGGTCAACTGGTACGGCGCGATGGGCGTGGTGACGACGTCGACAGGGTTGCCGGACGTGTCCTCGAACCCGTCGATGGCGACGTAGTCGCCTGCACCCTGCGCACCGTCGGCCACGATGACCTCGACGTCGATTTCCGTGTAACCGTCCTGATCGACGAAGGTGATGTCACCCAGGGTCGGCGTGTAGGCCGGGTCGCCCCAGTTGTTCACGGACAGGTCGTTCTCGGTGATGGTGGCCACAGGCACCACGTTGTGATCGAGGTATTCGTCGGCGGCAAAGGTCACGACAACGACGTTGTCCTCACCGTCGGCAGCGGCCGAATCGTCAGCCGAAACATCCTGACCGGTGAAGGCGCCGCTGGGCGCGTACACGTCGCTGACGGGGAATTCGGCGCTGTCGGCACCCTCGCCCAGGCTGTTGACGGCGGTGATCTTGAAGATCACGTCACGCCCGTCGAACGGGGTCTGGACAGTATCCGTGCTCCGCGTATCGAAGTACGCCTGCAAGACGCCGGTGCCGGCCAGATTCGCGGTGGCCGTGACCGTATCGGTCACAGGCTGAGCCACCGTGGCCACGCGCAGGAAGTCGTCCTTCGCAGCACTCGGGTTGCGGGCGTAGATGTAGTACCCGGTGGCGTTGGGGTCGCGATCCCACGTGAAGGTCACGTTGGTCTCGTCGTAGTTGCCGTCCCAGGTCGGGTCCAGGACGATGTTCGCCACCGGATCCACGGGCTGGGGAGGCACAACCTCGGTGTGGAAAGTGATCGTGCCGCTGGTGGTGTCACTCAGCAGGTCCGAACCCACCGTGTAGGCGATCCGGTACTCGCTGTCCAGAGCCAGCGTCTGGTCGGGGGTGATGGTCAACGTCAGACGGTCAGCCGACAGCGTCGGATGCGTGAGCACCTCGACCGGGGTCGGGAAGTTCCGGAACAGCACGATGGCGGTGCCCGGAGCGTTCAGGTTGACCGGCAGGTTGAACAGGAACTGGATGGCGCCGTCCACGGGGAAGTTGTTGTAGGTCCCGTCCAGCTGACGGATGTTGTTCCACGTCGATGTGATACCACCGATGGTATCGAAATCGAAGGTGGAGTTCATGCTGCCGCCATCCTGGGAATCACCCACGATGTTGAAGTAATAGGTGGTGCCGGGGAAGAGCTCGACATCCGGATCGAAGACCATGTTCATGTCGTCGGTCCAGGTGATGGTCCCGTACAGGGGATCGCTCAGGCCCCAGAAGTGGACCTCCACGGAAGCTTCATCCATGGGCTTGCTGAACAGGACGGTGATGTTCCCGTCCACGGGGACATCGTCGTCCTCGGTGTTCGTGGTGACAATGAAGGGATTGGTACCGATAGCCGTAGCGTGGTGATCGTCGAAGGAGAAATGGGCGCCGGCCGCGGCCATGCCGTACATATTCACCCTGTAATCGGTACCCAAGTCCAGATCCAGGACAGGGTCGATGGTCACCTTGGTGTTGCCGTCGGACCACACGGGGGTCCCCAGGGCAACGGGCGCGCCGCCACTCCAGTGCGTCATGGCGATGTCCATGGTCGGATCCATGGGCTCACTGAACGTGAACCACAGGTTGGCCATGTTGTCGAAGTCGTCCATGAAGTTGGTGTCCGTAACGATCACGTCCTGCAACTCAATGGTCTGGAAGTTGAACCAGTTGCCATTGTCCTCCAGGTCGGTGCCGTCGGCACCCTTGCCCTCAAGGCGAACCTGATAGTCGTAGGCGTATTCCAGGTCAACATCCGGATTGATGGTCAACACGGTGTTGCCTTCGTTCCAGGTGGCGTCGAACACGATGTCGCCGACCTTGTCTTCGTCAAACCGAATGACGAAGGAGGCCGGATCCATGGCCATGTTGAAGGTGAACGTGAGGTTTCCGTCCACGGGGAAGTTGGTCGAGCCCTCGAAGTTGGTGGCAATCACCGCGGGCGGCACGATTTCGGACGTGGTCACATCGAAATGGGTCCTCGGGAAGGTCTGACCGTCGGTCGAGAAGCCCGACAACCACAGGGTGTAATCCTGATCGGCCACGAGGTCGTTCACGGGATCGACGGTGACCGTATTCCCGGCCCAGGAGACCGTAACGGGCAGCAAAACCTTGGCCGCGTCACCATCCAGGGTCGCCACGAAGGTGGTCGGGTTCATGGGAACGCTGAAGGTCACCATGAACGAGCCGTTGGTCGGGAAGGGAACGTTCGAGTTGAAGTTTGCCGGTGTGGCGTAAATGGACATGGTGCCGTCGAAGACCATGTCGTCGGCCAGCGCGGTGCCGCCACCGTGCAGGTTCAGATTCGTATGGAGAGGCTGGAAAGCCGTGGTGCCATACATGTACGCCAGGGTCCGCAGCCTGCCATCGGTGCCGGTAGGCAGGCCCGTGAGGCTGTAGTGACCCTCCTCATCGGTCGTGGCGGTCCACTCGTTGTCGGAAATGGTCAGCTCCGCCAGGTCGGTCTGGAGCCCGTCGGGGTAGTTGAAATACGCTACCACCGAAACACCATCCGCCGCAACCTGGGTCTGTGCGTCCGTCTGGACAAACACATTACCCTCGGCGGCGCCGATCAACGGGAACAGATTCACGTCGCCGTCGACCTCATAGGGAAAGTTCCGGTCGGTGGGTTGATCCATGATGCCTGGCAATGCATCCAGGGTCGGAATCGAGGCATCACCCGTCACCGTGGTGTATGCATCCTGCACAGTTTTGCTCTCGACCACGGGGGGCGTGGGGAAAACAAAAGTCAGGACGTAGGTCCCGGGATCGAGGTTCGTGAAGGAGTAGTGGCCATTGTCGTCGGTCGTCGTCGACACATGGCTGCCCCTGATTGTCGTGGTGACCTGAACACCGGGAAGCAGCGTGGCGTCGGCGCCATCAGCCACTACACCCTGGATGGTGCCGATAACACGGCCATCGGTGTTCATGTCGGGATTGTAAACATTGTCCTCATTACACCCGTAGGCGCCGAGGATGGCCAGCAAGGCCGCGAACAAAACGAGTTTTCTCATTTGGATTTTCCTCCACCTGTTGGTCGGATTAGATTCCGAACTCTCTCCACACTCAGACAACAGCTTCAATCATAACGCGCAAACAGTTTATTCTTGCCCTAACCACCCTCCTCTTTTCCGCCCCAGGTAAACAAACCTACCGATGGCCTAGACGTCTCCATCCCAAGGCATCGGGAATTGTTTCCGGGGCACCTCCGTGTTCCAAGAAAAAAAGGTGATTTACCCCCTACCAACGGCATATTGCCCCAGCAGGAGTCAAATGCCAACGATTCTTTTTCGGATTCTTCAGCCGCTCCAAATAAGCAGAAATCCAAATACGTGTCAACCATTTAATAAGTGCCTTTTCCCGTTATTTTCAAACTACTTCGAACCGGACATCAGGGGTTCTGCGGTGCCTGCACTCAGAACCCTGACATGGACTCCAAGCGGAGATCCTTTCCGGCCCAAACCTGCAGCGCCGGAAAGTGACCCTCCGGCGAGAGGGACTTTCCGTCCTGAGCGGCTAGACAACGCTCTATAGCACGACCCGTGCCATAACCCATTCAAAATCAATCATCCTATCCAAGGAGGCGAATCGGCTTGTCCCGAGAAATCGCTGTATGCCATATATTCCCCCAACACCCCGGGTTTAACGCGGGGTCCGGGTTCGGGAACAGCCCGGACTCGTCTTGAGGCGCTGCGGCTTCGCCGGATTTCGACGGCCTCCAGCGGCGCTATTGAGTGTGCAGATTATTGCCGACTTGGAGGAAAGAATCGTGAAACCGGGCGGTCGCCGTTAATGACCGGATCCTTTTTCCCATGGTAAACACAAGCCCCGCTTCCCGAAGGAAGCGGGGCTTTCTCCACTAACATAGGTTAATTTTTCCAGACGGCCATTATTTCAACATGATCATCTTGCGTGTCTCGGTGTATTTCCCGGTCTCCAGGCGGTAGAAATAAACTCCACTGGAATTGTCCGCCGCGTTCCACGTGAAGGAATGAACACCAGGACCGAAGGATCCCGCGGCCAAGACCTTGACCAACTGTCCTTTGATGTCGTAAATCGCCAACCTTGCGCTCTGTTCCGAGGCCAGACGGAAAGATATCACCGTCTGGGGATTGAACGGGTTGGGTGAATTCCGGTCCAGGGCGGTCACGGCCAAACCAGCATCCGCACGGAATACGTCCCCGCTTTCACAGGATTTTGTGACCACGTTCGCCGCCGGATCATAGACCAATGTCGCGTGACTGGCCCCGGTGACCTCGAAACAAAACTCCGTCGTGGCGTAGACCTTCTTCAGGATGCCCAGGGTCACCACGCCATCGGTGCCGGTCAGGCCGCTGACCGTGCCGGAGACATCCCCGCTGCAATAGGCGGTCACGGTGGCTCCGGAAACGGGGGCGCCGCCATCATCCACCATGGTGATGTCCGCACGGCCATAATACTTGCGGCCGCTGAGCACCTTGTAGACCGTGATGTCGGCCACATGCATGGTGCTGCCGCCGGTGCCCGGCTCGGTCGCGGTGACGTAGTCAACCTTGGTCTCCGCATCGCTGCCGTCGCCGTTGGTGACGGTCAACGAAACCGTAAAGGTCCCGGCTGCATTGTAGGTGTGGGCAGGATTCTGGGCGGTGGAAGTTCCCCCGTCACCGAAAGTCCAGCTCCAGCTCGTCGGGCTGTTGCTTGACTGGTCGGTGAACTGGACGTTCAAAGGATAATCACCGCTTGTCGGGGTGCCGGTGAAAGCTGCTACGGGTGGATTGGTGACCGTGCCGCCGCCAATGGCCGCCGCGGCATCCACCATGCCATAACCGCTGTAACGGTCCCAACCTGATCCCGATTCGACATTCACGATGTCGATGGCGGTGCTGGTCAGCTTGGCCCGCACCTGGTCCGGCGTGTAGTTCGGGAAGGCCGATTTGATCAGGCCGCAGACACCCGCCGCATAAGGCGTTGCGCAGCTGGTGCCGTTGAAGAACATTTCGTAATCGCCGGCTTCATAGCCGCCGCTGCCGGAAATGTCCGTCGTGGGCAGAATTGTCGGGGCAATGATATCCACGGCGCCGCGATCATCCTGGGACGCCGGGCCATAGTTGGATCCCCACCAGCGCTCGCCGTCACAGGTGTAGCCGTTGGGATCGGCATAGACACCTGGGTTCAGCTCGGTGTCGCTGCTGCTGCTGCGCTTGCGGTCTCCACAGGGCGAAGCCGCGCCCACGCCGATCACGTACTGATTGATGGCCGGATAGCTGATCACGCTGTTGTTCTCGTTGCCGGTGGCGGCCAGAATGGTGACACCGGCGTTGTGGGCGTAGGCCAGAGCCGCATCGGTGGCTGCATCGGTGCTGAGGGGCGCGCCCAGGCTCATGCTGATCACGTCCACCCCATTGTCCGCCGCATAATAAATGGCGTTGGTGATGGAAGTGAAGGACATGTTCCCCCGGCGATCCGCAACTTTCAGCGGCATCAGGGAACAACCAGCCCCGATCCCGACAATGCCCGTGCCGTTGTTCGCGGTGGCCGCGGCCACACCCGCACAGCAGGTCCCGTGGCCAGGTTGGCGACTGTCGTCCATGGGGTTGGTGTCGCCGTCACCGAAATCGTACCCGGCCAGGCAGTGCAGGTCCGGATGGTAGATGTCCACACCGCTGTCGATGATGGCGATGATGACGCCCGGATCTCCGTACGTCGTGTTCCAGGCCGCTTCGGCGTTGGCATCGAAACCCACGGTTCCCACGGTGGGGCCGGTGTGGGTATAGGTGGCCCAGTCGTAACTGATCATCTGGGCCGTGTTGTTGTGACCCCAGTGATCGGGAAAAAGTGGATCATTGGGAATGTCGGCGGGAAACGCGTAGTACTCCGGTTCGGCGATTTCTACCGCATCATCCAAGGTCAGGGCCTGGGCGAGGGCCACCATGTCACCCGGAGCGACATGCAGCATGAACCAGCGGTCCGTGCCCAGATCAGCGGCTTTGTCCTGGTTCTTGGGGGCAATGAACGGCCGTTCGATAAGGGTGAGGCCGGCCTGTGCGGTCAGGACGTCGAAACCCTTCAGACCCGTGGCCGTCCCGGCCATGGTTGCACCCTTGGCAAAAGGCATATCCAGTTTCGAGGACTTCAGGGCATCCTGATGGAATTTCACCAGCACACGATCAGGGGCGCAGGTCGGAACCTGATTCCCCTGGGCGGAGAAGCCATCTTGAACGGGAACAAATTCAACGGTGGGAGCTGCAAGTAAACCAGAACCAGCCAGAAGGAACATCCCAGCCAGTAGAAGGGCGAGAGCTTTACGGGGTTGCATTTTTTCTCCTGTCAGCTATCTGTGCGAGGTTACGGATACGGAGCTCTCCCCTCCAGATCCCTTGACCCCTGCATCCAAATAGCGCGAATCAATCCTCCTTTCGCCTTAAATCCCATCAAATCGGTGGAATTTGATCCACTCATTTCATTTTAACCCACACCAGCCAGCACGCTCAAGCCAAAAATTCCCATTCCCATGATAAACACAAGCCCCGCTTCCCGAAGGAAGCGGGGTTTTATTGCCTCAGGCCGAAGGGCACACCCTCAGTGCCTGGATGACCAAGACCGAATTACCGGTACAGCGCCTTGAGGGAGCCGAAGGAGCTGACGTCATCAGCAACGACACCACCGGGGTACTCGATCGAGATGCTGTCACGATCGGGGACGGTCACACAAATGTTGTCGACCCAGTTGTACAGATCAGCATCATAAGTAGTCGAGCCGCCGTAGGGGCGAATTTCCACAACCAGGCAAGTCTTGCCGGCAGGCATGACCCAGGTCATGCTCAAATTGTTCCAGCCCAGGCCGTCGCTGTAGGTGGCGTTGCCGCCGGCGGAGCCGTCGTAGGAGCCGGCATCCCCAGTCAGGGCATAATGGCCCCAGATCCGGGTCGAGGGGTATTCGGAGCCCGGTGTGTCATCATAAACATCGAACGACGCGGTGACCTCGTCGCCTTCCTGCAGGCCGCTGATGTAGGCGGCATAGATCTGGCCCGTGCCCGAAGCCGATTCCTTGACCATCAGGGCCGAAGTGCCGTCGCTGACATGGGTGCCGTCCAGGGCATAGTACACAAAGCCGTACTCGCCTAGCGAAGTGGCACTATTCTCCCAGCCATAGCATGCCGGCACTGGGGCCACTTGGGCCTGGGCCGCTCCAACCAATGCCACCAGGGCGATGAGCGTGAGCATTGTCTTCATTGGGTTTCTCCCTTGATGCTTTGAACCAACAATCTGTGCCCGTATATCTCGATTTTGCTTAAGATTTCGGGCCCTTTGTTATCCATTATAACTGATCAATTCAAAGAATACAATCCTAAAAATTTCCCCCGGATTGCTCAGAAATCCCCTGGGATGATCACTTTAACGTATTATGGTCAAAGGGATTAATTCGATTCGGACGCAACAGCCCTCATCCTTCTTCATAAAGTCTTAACAATCCCAGGGAAAATTCTGCTATTCTACGGGACGGAGGCCACCTCAATGATACGCTATGCCCTTCTGCGAACCGTTCTTGACCCCCTGCTCGTGATCACCGGACCTCGTGGTCTGATGCGCCTGGAATTTCTGCCCTGCGCCTGGGAATACCACGCCCACGCCCACGCCCTGGCCCGCGCTTACTTTCCGCCCACTCCGGACGCCCCTGCCCTGGAAATCCATGAAGATCCCGCGGGATTCGAGGATCTGAGGATTCAGCTCGCCGAATATTTCACCGGTCGCCGCACGGTTTTCGACCAGGAACTCGACCCCCACGGCACGCCTTTTCAGCTGCGGGTCTGGCGCCAGTTGCAAGCCATCCCCTTCGGCAAGACCCGCACCTACGGCCAGGTCGCCAAAACCCTGCGCAAGCCCAACGCCACCCGCGCAGTGGGCCAGGCCGCCGGCCATAATCCCCTGCCCATCTTGATTCCCTGCCACCGGCTGGTGGGCAAAGGCGGTTCCCTGGTGGGTTTTGCCGCCGGCATCACCACCAAGGCCCGCCTGCTGCGCCTGGAGGGTCACACCCTGGGTGAAACCTCACGCATCGAGCCGCCCAGGTTGTTCTGAGGGGTGTCGGGGCCGGGGTCATTGAGGGGTTCCCATATTCCAGCAGGTCGACCCCTTGGTGATCAGGGACGGCCGCCCGCAACATCCTGTTGCGTACTCCCTCGACACTCAGGCCCTCCCGCCATCCATGGCTCTCGGGCCTTCGTGACGCCCTGATCACCAAGGGGTCGACCTGCTGGAATATCACCAGCCAAAAAAGTCCCCGGCCCCGGCACCCTCAAGACCCATTACGTATGCCAAGGTTTCACCTTGGTCTTCAAGAAAATGAGCCCGGGTATGCGGGGGCGATTCAGACCTCTTGTTTGCAAGGCGTCATGGAGGACTGGAGAGCCATGGATGGCGGACAGGTCGGAATGCGAAGCAGCCCATGACACGAAGTCATGGGCTGCTGTCCCTGCGCACAAGAGGTCGGAATCATCTCCGCAGACTCTGGTTTATTTCTTGAGCAGCCCGGCAAACTCCTTACGGAACTTCGCCAGCTTGGGGTTGATCACCACCTGGCAATAACCCTGGGTCCGGTTGCGGCGATAGAAATCCTGATGGTGCTCGTCGGCCTTGAAGAAACCGCGCAGCGGCTCGATTTGCGTGACCACGGGATTCTGCCACACCTTGTCCCGCTCCAACTTGGCTACGGCCTCCCGGGCCACCGCGGCCTGGGCATCATTGGAGGTGAAGATCACCGAACGGTATTGCGTGCCGATATCCGCCCCCTGGCGATTGGGCGTCGTGGGATCGTGGAAGGCAAAAAACACACCCAGAATCTGCCGGTAGGAAATGACCGCCGGATTGTAGGTAATCTGGATCACTTCGGCATGGCCCGTCCGGCCGGAACAGACCTCCTGATAGGAGGCCGGGCCATTGCCGCCGGCGAAACCCGACACCACTTTTTCGACGCCATCCAGCTCCTCGAAAATCGCCTCCATGCACCAGAAGCAGCCTCCGCCCAGCGTGGCTTGTTCCAGTTTTGGGTCTGCCTTCTCCGCGGCCATGACCTCACCTCTCGGCATTATTCCCAGGGCCGCGGTCATCACGGCCACCAGAATCCATGTCTTGCACATATCAAACCCCGTTTTCACAGATGGCAGCGCAAAAGGCGCGGCCCCCATGGCGTCAATCTATGAACGCCCGCGACCGGCGGCCACCCCCCCCACCTTCAAGGTTGAGGATCGGGACGCCGTTTGTTACTTATGGGTCAACTGCGGACCATCACCGCTGACCCGGTCCGCTTCCACTCAACCAGGCAGGTGCCATGATCCACGATGCCATGGCCGTCGTCGATTTCGGCGGTCAGTACGCCCATCTGATCGCCACCAAGGTGCGGCGCAGCCGGGTGCTGGCGGAGATCCGGCAACCCGAGGATCCCCGCGAGGCCTTCGCATCCTATCGGGGCATCATCCTCTCGGGCAGCCCCGCCCTGGCGTCCCTGGGCGAGGATTCGGGCTGGAACAAGGCCATTCTCGACCTGGACGTGCCCATCCTGGGTTTCTGCTTCGGTCACCAGGAAATCGCCAAGCACTACGGCGGGAGCGTGATCAACGGCAAGCAGGAATGGGGTCACGCCGACCTGCACATCCTGCGCGACCATCCCCTGTTCGACGGACTGGAAAAGGTCGAGCAGGTCTGGATGAGCCATTTCGACTCCGTGACGGCCGTCGGCCCCGACTTCGAGGAACTGGGCTTCACCCTGCTGGATCCCGAGGGCGCCCCCCATCGTTTCGCCGCCATCGGCAGCGACAAGCTTCGCCGCTACGGATTCCAGTTCCATCCCGAGGTGGACGACACCCGGCACGGCGACGCCATGATCGCCAATTTCGTCCTGAAGATCTGCGGCTGCCGGCCTACCTGGACCATGGACAATTACGTCCAGGAACAGGCCGCGCGCATTCGCGCGCAGGTCGGCGACCGCGCGGTTTTCCTGCTGGCTTCCGGCGGCGTGGACTCCACCGTGGCCGCCAAGCTTTTCGCCGACGCCCTCGGCCCCGACAAATTGAAACTGCTTCATGTGGACAACGGCCTGATGCGCAAGGACGAGTCCGCCCAGGTTGTGGAAATGTTCCGGGAACTGGGCATGGGCGACAACTTCCACTTCATCGACGCGGGCGGGACATTCCTGCGCGCCCTGGAGGGCAAGCTTGAACCCGAGGCCAAGCGCCGGGCCATCGGCGACACCTTCATCTCCGTGTTCGAAAGCGAGGCCCGTCGGCTGGGCATCAGCGACCACCTGCTGGGCCAGGGCACCATTTATCCCGACACCATTGAAACCGGCGGCACCAAGCGCGCCGACACCATCAAGACGCACCACAACCGCGTGCCCATCATCGAAGAGATGATCGCCGCCGGCAAGGTCATCGAGCCCCTGGCCGACCTGTACAAGGTCGAGGTGCGCGAACTGGGAGAAATGCTGGGCATCCCCCATGAAATGATCGGACGCCATCCCTTCCCGGGACCGGGGCTGGGCGTGCGCCTGCTTTGCTCCGACGGCATCAACGAAAGCGATGACGAGTTCCGGCTCATCGCCCCGGCCGTGGCCGGGATCGCAGCCCGCCATGGCCTGCAAGCCGTGCCCCTGCCCATCCGCTCGGTGGGCGTCAAGGCCGACCTGCGCAGCTACGAGCACCCCGTGCTCCTGAGCGGGCCGGCGGACTACGCGACCTTGAAAAAAGCCGCCGGCATGATCTTCAAGTCCGTGGGCGGCCTGAACCGCGCGTTATGGAACCTCCTGCCCGCGGTGCCCAGCCGCTTCAAGCTGCTGGCCGCCGGGGTCACCCGCGAGCGCCTCGACCTGCTGCGCGAATGTGACGATCTGGTGATGGCGGGCCTGCGCCGCCACGGGCTCTACGACCAGGTCTGGCAGTGTCCCACGGTGCTGGTGCCCCTGGAGATCGACGGCCGGGGCCGCGAATTGTGCATCATCCGACCGGTGCTGAGTGAACGGGCCATGACCGCAACCGCCGCCGAACTGCCCCCTGCGCTGCTGGACGACCTGCGCCGCGACATTTCCGGCCTGCCCGGCATCAGCGGTCTGATGTACGATCTTACCAGCAAACCGCCCGGCACCATCGAGTGGGAATGATGCCCGCCCCCGACCTGCAGGAAAAAAGGCCCCGGGACAACCCGGGGCCTTTTTGTTGCTCATGATCCGAGGCCGGATCAGTCGGTGCGGTTCAACTCCACGCGACGATTCTTGGCCCTGCCCTCGGCCGTGTCGTTGGTGGCGATGGGCTTGTCCTCCCCGTAACCCACAGCGCGCATACGATCGCGGGCGATGCCCTTGCTGGCCAGATAGTTCAAGACCGTCTCGGCCCGGGCCTGGGACAACCGCTGGTTGTAGGCCTCGGTGCCGGTGCTGTCGGTGTGCCCTGCAACTTCGATGGTGATCGTGTCCCACACGCTCATGGACTCCGAGACCTGATCAAGGGTCGCCGATGACTCGGGAGTCAGTTCGGCGGAGTTCAACTTGAAGTTAACACCCTTGAGGATCAGGTCGCGCTTCTCGACCTTGGGGCAACCGTTGGCGTCGACCGCGACGCCCTCGGGAGTATCGGGGCACTGGTCGTTGACATCCAGGACACCGTCACCGTCGTTGTCGGGGTCGGGGCAGCCGTCGTTGTCCATGTAACCGTCGATGTCCTCGGGCTCGTTGGGACATTTGTCACGCACATCCGGAATGCCGTCGTTGTCATTGTCCAGGTCGGGGCAGCCGTCGCTGTCCTCGAAACCGTCCATGTCTTCGGCCTGGTCCGGGCACTGGTCGTTGATGTCCAGGATGCCGTCACCGTCGTTGTCGGGATCGGGGCAACCATCATTGTCCTGGAACCCGTCCATGTCCTCGGGCTCCTTGGGACACTGGTCGTCGGAGTTCAGGATCCCGTCCTTGTCCGTGTCGTTGTCGCCTCCGCCGAAGTAATAGGTGACTCCGGCAAAGAGTTCCAGCATGCGATCGTTGGCATCGCCCTGGCCGACTCCCCAGAGGGCGCTGGTGCCGACGTTGTCCCGGTTGCTGTCGACCAGCCAGTGGTACCGGGCGCCCAGATCGTAGCTGGCATGATCACTGAAGAAGTGCTCAACACCCAGGGTCAGGGTGACGGTCATCT
>CAZJGK010000082.1:0-13384 GCA_964545545.1 uncultured Fibrobacteraceae bacterium
ATGATAGTATCTATCAAATGCAACTGGCGAAAGTTCTAGCTGCATTGCGTGCCGATAGCGGCGCGAGAGAAGAGCCGCCGGTACAATTGTTATAGAGTCGTATAACAAGAGTTTGCACCAGACAAAGCCGTTCGTCACGCACCGTGCTTGCGCACGGTCCGCGCCAACCGACTTAGCGGCTGAAGCCAACATTAACTGGACGGTGAGATGAAGCTCATACCGGTGGTCGCATGTATTCTGATGTTGTTTGCCATACAGGCATGCACATTGGTATCAGGTCCTGCGAAGACGTCATTCAAAGAGTCGCGATTTGATGGAGGCGATTCCTTACGCGACACATTGGTCTTACGGGGCACGATGGAAGATATCGGTGATACAATCAGAGTCTGGCCGCTTGATTTGGTGTTAGATGCTGGTCGAGGTGTTGAGACTGCGCCGATCGAAATCGAAAAGATTCATAATCCGTTTTCACTTTCCCCAGATCCCTATATCTACCTGCTGGCTGCAGACAGTCTTGTGGTGCGACTGCTTCCCATCAAGAATGGTGAGCCCATTGAATTGATCAGCGGGTATTTCGAACCTGGAAAATATCAGTTGCGCTTGAAAGAACTCGGTCTTCCTGTTGGACCGTATATGCTCGAGTGTGTCAGCACTCGCGAGCCAAAGAAGAAGATATGGGGGCTTGTGAGATAAGGCCAGTTCACAAGAGTTCGCACCAGACAAAGCCGTTGGTCACGCACCTGGCTTGCGCCAGGTCCGCGCCAAGCAGCTTTGCAGGGGAAGTCATTATGTCTAGAGGCATTTGGGAAAACTCTCGCTTGACCGGCGAGACTCGTTATTATACAATAATGGCACAAAGTATAAAAGAGGTCCGTGGGGCGGAAGCAAGGTATAATTAGATGCAACCGACTGATTTTGGAGCAAATAAGGCCGGCCAGGTAATTCGAAGCAGGTTGGGCTACTGGGCTTTTGTGCCAGATCAACTTGAGCCAGAATTGGATTTAGACCTTCAATTAGTGAATACTCTTTCGGGTGCTGACCGGGGGCTAAGTGAACTCGCTGGGATAGCTCGTACCTTGCCAAACCCGCACTTGCTCATCCGGCCTTTCATGCGCCGTGAGGCGGTACTTTCAAGTCGGATTGAAGGTACCCAGGCCTCGCTTTCGGACCTCCTTTTCTTCGAAGCCGCCAGTGCTGGTGAACCCGCTGTTCCTGACGTTCGAGAAGTTGCCAATTATGTTCGCTCGCTTGAGTATGGCATTGATCGGTTGGCAACTTTGCCCATAAGCTTGCGCCTGATAAGAGAAATGCACGAGCGTTTAATGCAGGGTGTGCGGGGTGAGACCCAAACACCGGGTGAATTTCGGACGTCTCAGAATTGGATCGGTGCGCCTGGATGCACCCTTATGGATGCTACGTTTGTGCCTCCGCCAGTCGACGAAATGAAAAATGCGCTCGACAAGTTTGAGAAGTATCTACATGCCGAATCAAAAATGCCTCCGCTAATCCGCATGGCCCTCATACATTATCATTTTGAAGCTATCCATCCTTTCCTGGACGGCAACGGCAGAGTCGGCCGTTTATTAATCGCCATATTACTTTGTGCTGAGGGCTTGTTGCCCCAGCCAATGTTGTACCTCAGTGCATTCTTTGAGCGCCACCAAGAGGACTACTACAAGCTTCTCTTGGGAGTTAGTCAAAGAGGCGAATGGTTGCCGTGGGTACGCTTTTTCTTGGAGGCCGTTGAGGTTCAATCGCGAGACGCTATTCGGCGATCTGATGCAGTGTTGTCTCTTTGGAACAATTATCGAAATACGCTACAGGAGGCACGTGCATCTGCTCTATTGCTGAGCCTAGTCGACAAATTGTTTTCCTTCCCAGCGATCAACACAAAAATTGCTGCTAGGGTGCTCAACGTGACCCCAAGATCGGCGCAGTTAAACATCGACAAGCTTGTAAACGCTGGAATATTGGAAGAGGTTACGGGGCAAAGGCGAAATCGAGTTTACGCGGCCCGCGAAATAATTTCGACCATTGATAAGGTCGATATTTAGTAAGGAAGCCTCCAACAAGAGCTTCACCCGACAAAGCCGTTTTGTCACGCGCCGTGCCTGACTGTAGCTGAAGCCGCCGTTGGCCGCACAAAAATAAGGAAACACTGACGCATGAAACATGAAATCGGCATCAGACCTGAAACCAACGCGGACATTGACCCCATAACTGAAGTAACGGCTGCTGCCTTTGAATCGCTTGAAATCAGCAACCACACGGAGCAATTCATCATCGAAGCGCTGCGCGCCGCCAAGGCTCTTTCGATCTCGTTGGTCGCAGAATCAGACGGCCAGGTTGTGGGACATATCGCGTTTTCACCCGTGGCTGTTTCAGACGGCGCTGATAACTGGTATGGGCTCGGCCCGGTTTCCGTACTGCCGGAGTACCAGCGCAGGGGTATCGGCAAGGCCCTGATTCAGGAAGGGCTATCACGGCTGAAAGGCCTGAAGGCAAAAGGCTGCTGTCTGGTGGGGCATCCTGAGTACTACAGGCAATTCGGGTTTCAAAACGCCACCGACCTTGGCCTCGAGGGCGTTCCACCCGAGGTATTCTTCGCCCTTTCATTCGATGGACGCTTCCCCCAGGGTGAAGTCATGTTCCATGAAGGATTCAAGGCAGGACCGGCGCCGGACTGACAAGTAAGGAGATGATTCTTGGCAGGGCCCGAGATTTCAACGCCGCGTTTGAGGCTAGCGCCATTGGTTGCCGGCGACGCCTTGGCGATGTTCGCCTACCGCTCGGACCCGATGGTCTGCCGCTACCAAACTTTTGAGCCCGGTTCTCTTGGCGACGTCGAGAATTTTATCAGCCGCCTGCAGCCAAACGCCTTCAACACACCCGGAACCTGGTTCCAGTTCGCCATCCGCCTTCAGGAATCGGGATTGCTCATCGGCGATCTGGGCGCCCATTTCCTGGCCGACGATCCCCGCCAAGTCGAAATCGGCTTCACCCTGGCCCCGGCCCACCAGGGTCAAGGGTATGGCACGGAAGCCGTCTCGGGCCTCCTCGGTTATCTCCTGGGCCCCATGAAAAAGCATCGCGTATTCGCCTCGGTGGACCCCCGCAACGAACCCTGCCTGGCGTTGCTGAAGCGGGTGGGAATGCGGCAGGAGGCTCATTTCCACCAGAGCCTCTGGTTCAAGGGCGCATGGGTTGACGACATGGTGTTCGGCATTCTGGAATCGGAATGGAAAGGTCCCCCCAAAATGTTCCCTTGACGGGTGATGGATATAATAGGATTATAACCGTCCTGTTTGTCTACAAAACCATCCTTCAGGGGGATCAGATATGCGCATAGCCAAAAACGAAGTCCCAGTCAAAATTGATGTTCCGGGGGCCACGGCCCGCCAGCAGGTTAATTTCGGCGATGCCTCGGGACTGGGGAAAATGGGTGGAGAGTACTTCTCCCTGGGCGCCGGTACCGACATCACGCCACTGCTGCAAGGCCTGCAAGGCGACCTCTGCCAGTCCCCGCACTGGGGCTACATGATCTCAGGGGCGATCACCGTCATCTATGCCGACGATTCCAGGGAACTCGTCCAGGACGGAGATCTTTTCTACTGGCCGCCGGGTCATACGGTCAAGGCCGAGCGAGATTCGGAGATCATTCTGTTCAGCCCGCAACATGAACACAGTCAGGTCATCGAACACCTGCGCGGACAGCTGGGGGGCTGACTCGAGGAAGGCGCCGATATTTCGGCACCTGAATCCCGGCCTTCAGGGCTTGCCGAGCAACCGGAACATCTCCTGCTTGTACATCTCCACCCCCGGCTGGTCGAAGGGGTTGACCTGCAGCATCAACCCGCTGACGGCCACCGCCTTCTGGAACAGGTAGATCATGGCGCCCATGGTCCCCGGATCAAGCCGCTCCAGTTCAAAGGCCAGGCAAGGCACCCCGCCTGCAAGGTGCGCCTTGCGGGTGCCCGCGTAGGCCTTGGCGTTGATCTGATCCAGCGACACTCCTTCGAGATACGCCAAACCGTCAATGCCGCCGCCCTCCTGGGTCGGCACGGTGATGTCGGCGCCGCTGTGCCGCACATCGATGAAGGTCTCCAACAGATCCCGCCGCCCATCCTGGATGTACTGGCCCAGGCTGTGCAAATCGGTGGTGAATACGGCCGCAGCGGGAAAAATTCCCCGCCCCTGCTTGCCCTCGCTCTCGCCGAACAGCTGTTTCCACCACTCCTGGAACAGGCGCAGGTCCCCGTGAAAGCTGCTGAGGATCTCGGTGGTAAAGCCCTTGCGATAGAGCCCATACCGCACCGCGGCGTAGCGATGGGCGGGGTTGTGCTGCAAGTCTGCGGACCCGCACACACCGCGCATGGCGCGCGCCCCGGCCACCAGTTCGCGGATGGGGACACCGGCCGCGGCCAGGGGAACCAGGCCCACCGGCGTCAGGACCGAGAACCGGCCGCCCACATCGTCGGGAATGATGAATGTGGTGTAGCCTTCCTCGTCAGCCAGCTTGCGCAGAGCTCCCCGGTGGGCATCGGTGACGGCCGTAATCCGCGCCGTGGCGCCGTCCGCATACCGCGCCCTCAACTTGTCGCGCAGGATACGGAATGCGACGGCGGGCTCCAGGGTCGTGCCGGACTTGGAGATCACACAGACATGGAAATCACGGCCGGCGATCCGGTCCAGAACACGCTGCAGGGTGACCGCACACAAGCCCGTGCCCGCGAAGAGAACCTCGAGGCCCCCCCCGGCCGGGCTGGGGCCGTCGTCGCCGAGCGCCGCCAGCACGGCGTGCGCGCCCAGGTAGGATCCCCCGATGCCGACGACGACGAGCACCTCGGCATGAGCGGCAATCCGCCGGCCTTCGGCCTCCATGGCCGCCAGATCGTCGTCCTTCAGATTCACCGGCAAGTCCCGCCAGCCCAGAAATTCAGCCCCGGCGCAGCGTCCGGTCTCCAGATCCTGGGCCACAGCCTTCACTCCGGCGGCCAACTCGTCCAGTTCGTCAGCAGACAGGAAATCCCCCACTCCCTCAGTATCCAACCTGATACCCGGAAACGCTTCCATGATGCCCGCCTTCCTTGCCAGTGATGCCCAGTGCTGTATTATTCTCCAGTCACGTTCAGCATAACGCCCTTTGCGCCACGATCAACCCCCGTGTGCGCAAATACTCCAGGGAGATTTCATGAATCAGGCTTCCTCCGTCATCGTCGCCACCTATGCGGAAATCGCCCTCAAGGGGCGCAACCGCACCGTGTTCATGCGCAAGCTCCTCGCCAATATGCGCACGGCCCTCCAGGGTTTGCCGGTAGACGATATCGCCCATGTGGAAAGCCGACTCCTGATCTCGCTCACCGATCCCGCCGCGGAAGAAGCCGTGACCGCCAAGCTGAGGAAAGTATTCGGCCTGCAGTGGATCTCCCCCGCAGTGTCTCTTTCGCGCGAGGACATCGAAGTGGAAGTGGCCGCTGATCTCCAGGCGGGCAGGGAACCCGGCCTGACGGCCATCAGCGCCGCCGCCTGTGCGCTGGCGGCCGACCATCGTGCAGGTGCCGCGCACTTCAAGGTCGCCACCAGGCGCAGCGACCGCGGGTTTGCGCTCGGTTCGCCCGACATCAGCCGCATCGTGGGCGCTGCGGTGTTCGAGGCCATCGGTCTTCCCGGCCGGATGCACGCCCCGGACCTGGTCATCAACGTGCTGGTGCTGAAAAATTCCGTGCTGGTCTTCTGCGCCAAGGAAAAGGTCTACGGCGGCCTGCCCGCCGGTTCAAGCGGGCGCCTGATGGTGCTGTTCTCCGGGGGCATCGACTCGCCCGTCGCCGCGTGGCTGATGATGCGTCGCGGTTGCCGCCCCGAGCTTGTCCATTTCCATGCGGGCCGCAACGCCCAGGAAGCCGACACGGACAAGATCCAGCAGTTGGTGCGGATCCTCGCGAGCTACTACCCCCGCCCCCTGCGCCTGCACCTTGTCCCAGTGGTTCCGTACGAAATGCGCGCCATCGGCACGGTCCCTCCCGGCTATGACATGGTCATGTTCCGCCGGTTCATGTTCAAAACGGGCGCCTCCCTGGCCCGCGGCAACAAATGCCGGGCTCTGGTCAGCGGCGACAGCCTGGGCCAGGTTGCCAGCCAGACCATCCATAACCTGGGCGCCATCTCACCGGATATCCGGCTGCCCATCCTGCGGCCCCTGATCGGCCTGGACAAACAGGAAATCACCGCCTGGTCGCGGGAAATTGGCCTCTTCGAGACTTCCATTTTGCCGTACCGGGACTGTTGCTCCATCCGTTCTCCCAAGCCTGTGCTGAACGCCCGCCCCCATGATTTGCTGCGCTTGTCACGGGCCATGGATCTGGATGCCGCCATTCACGAAGCCCTACGGGATGCCGTGCGCATGGACATCGGCTGACCGAAACGTTCCCCGCGCCCGGATTTTCCTTAACTGGGCGCGGTTTCTACCGATCAATACAACGAATTGAAGCCCCCGGGAAACAGCGTCCCTGTTTCGAGCGGGCTGGATTCCAGGAGGAGATCATGAAGATTCTGGTCGTCGACGATTCCCGGGCCATGCGCCGCATCGTCTCGAGCTCCATCCGCCAGGCCGGCTATGAGGGGAACGAAATCATCGAAGCGGAGAACGGCCGCGAAGGCCTGAGCGCAGCCATCAACCAGAAACCGGATTTGATTCTTTCAGACTGGCACATGCCCGAAATGACCGGCATCGAATTCCTGCAGGCGATGAACGCCGAGGGACTGGAAATTCCCTTCGGGTTCGTCACCTCCGAAAGCACATCCGAAATGGTGGAACAGGCCGCCGCGGCAGGAGCCATATTCCTGCTGGCCAAACCCTTCACCACCGAGGACATGGCCAAGGTGTTGGGCGCTTCCGTGTCTTGATCATGCCCGGGGGGGGCCGTCCCGGCACCATCCGGCAGGAGTGATGAAGTCATGACTATGATCATTCCCGAAGCCAATGAAGTCCTTGAGCTCGTCGAGATGCTCATCGGTGAAGAACCCGTTTTCAACATCGGCGAAGGCTGGGATCTCCTGTCTCCCCCCAAGGGATCCTATATCACTTTTTTGCAGGGAAATAATCACGCCGTCGAGGGTGCGGTGATCACCGATCTTCCTGCCACAATCTATATCGGCGGCAAGTTGATCATGCTGCCCGAAACCTCGGCCCAGGAACAACTCAAGGCGGGGAAAGCGTCAGAGCCCATTATCGAAGCGGTCAACGAAGTCATCAACAATGTGCGCACCCTGTTCAATGACATCGAATCCAATCCCCAGGTGACGCCCACCAAGACCGTTCCCTATGTCGTGCCCGAGCCTGATGATTTCGTAGGTTGGATCCACAAACCGGGATCAAGGGTGGACTACATCGGCCAAACGGAGCTGGGCGCCGCCACGATGATTCTCATCACCCCCTGATCAGCACCCCCGCCTTTCTGCCCGCCGGCTTCAGGCCGCACAAGCCGGAGCAATCATCAACGGTGAGACAATTCAGACGCCGGGGACGACCCGTCCCTTTTGGTATCGAAAAGAGCTTTGAGATCCTCGACACCCGCCGTTGTCCGGTTGATGATGAGTTCGGCCTGCGAGGAATTCATGCCCAGGCGAACGGCGGCATTCTCGTCGGTCCGGTATTGGAGACCGTCGGAACCCAGGCCCCACCCCATGTTCAGGCACATGATATCCGCCAGGTGGACAACGTCCACCAGGGTCTGGTGTTCGGGTTCGCAACCACTGGGAAGGTGATGCCAGCGTGCGGCCGCAACCACTTCCTCCGGCAGACTCCAGGCGGCAAGCAGAGCCCCCGCAACGCCCGCATGATCGACACCCAGCACTATCATTTCCGCTTCATTGAACGCCAGGTGGTCCATCTCCATGATCTCTTTGATGGGCTCGTCGTCGATCTCCACGAAGGTGCCAAGCACCACCTTGCCGATGTCGTGCAACAGGCCGGCCGTGAATCCGTCCTCCACCCCCTGCAGACCAAGTTCGAGGGCGATGGTCTCCGCACAGATGGCAACGGCTATGGAATGTTCCCACAGGTCGTTGGAATCCAGGTCGTAACCCTTGATGGGCTTGCGGACCAGCGGCGCCACCGACATGCACAGCACCATCTGGAAGATCCGGTTCGTGCCCAGGCGCGTGATGGCTTCCTTGATGGATTTTATGGAGCGCGCCCAACCGAAATAGGCCGAGTTCGCAAGTTGCAGCACGTTGGCCGTCAGACCGGGATCATACTGGATAACCTTGGACAGTTCGTCGAAACTGACCGCGGGATCGTTGAGATATTTGCGTAACTTCATCACCACCGAAGGTAACGAAGGGATCTCCATAGCCTGTGCCAGGATTTCCTTTTTATCGGTCATTATTCCACCTTCTTCCCCCGGGTTTCATCATCACCCTCCCCTTTTCAGCGTTCAGACCGGGACCCCCGTGATCAGGGCCAAATCTTCCAGATCCTGAGCGGACATGACCGCCTCGAGATCCAGCAGGATAACATCCTTGTCATCCAGCTTGCCCACCCCCTGGATGTAGGTGGCGGCAACCAATCCCCCGCCAAATTCCGGTGCGGCCTCGATCTGGTCCTCCCTGAGCGACAGGACCTCGGACACTTCGTCCACAACCAGTCCCATGATCACATCCGCATCCTCATGGCGGACTTGGACCAGGATGATGCAGGTTCTCTCGGTATCATCGACCGCAGGCAGCTGAAATTTAACCCTCATATTGACCACCGGAATCATCCTGCCGCGCAGATCGAGAACTCCCCGCACGAATCCGGGCGTACCCGGCACCCGGGTCACCCCCGTCAGACCGTGGATCTCCTGGACCTTGAGAATTTCCAGGCCGTATTCCTCACGTCCCAGCATGAACGACAGGTATTTTCCCGCCTGGGCAATTTTCGCAACTGCAGTTTCGGCAGCCATTATTAACCTCCGTTTGCGCAACCCTCCGGCTGCTTCATCACCGGGTGGAATCACCCGGGATCTTCCTGGCTTGTTTTTGCCCCGCGGCTGATTTGGGCGACATTTTATTGACCGCCCAGGGAGTAGGGATATCCATTTCGAAATCCTCGCCCCCATGGACCACCCTGTCCCACGGTTGCCTTGCATGGAGTCCCATATCACTTAAACCTTTTTATTTTCAACATTTTATGTGCTTTCCGACAATGATCTCTGGTCCTTCGGAATCATATTTCGCTGTTTGCACGAATCCCTGGGGGCTCGTTCAGCTCCATAAAGGCAACATGTGTGCCACTTGTAATTATCAGAGGTTCCGGTGGGCGGGATCAATCCGGCGGGCACCTATTAAGCGCTGGCTCCAGTAGCCATCGTTCAGATCATCGATGCGCACCGGCTCGTAGCGGCGCGGCGCGTGGATGAACTTGCGGGAACCGACGCAGATGCCCACATGGTTGATCCTGTGGCTGTCCAGGGCAAAAAACAGGAGATCTCCCGGCTGGATATGATTGCGGGGCACTTCGCGCCCCACGGTGGCCTGGTCGCTCACCACCCGAGGCAAATCGACACCCAGGGAGCCGTACACAAAAAACACAAGTCCGCTGCAATCGAACTTTCCGGGGCCGGAAGAACCCCACTGGTAGGGTTTGCCCAGTTGTTCGCGCGCCAGTTCCGCGGCCCGAACACCCAGCACGACATTGCCGGGGGTCGCCTCCGAAACGCGATCTGGAGCCGATGGAGCCGGGGGAAGCGGTCGTTCGGTATTGATGATGCGCTTGGGTGCGCACCCACCGGTTGCCAAAACCCATGCCGCACAGCAAAGAATAACCAACGTTCGAATCATGACCCTTCCCTGGGTTGGCCCCTGGGGGGACTTCGGGAGTTCTGGCCCACCGAGCCTCCAGGTGCTAGTTTAGCTCCACTATGCTCAACCATGACACCGAAAATCCAAAGCCTGAAGTCGCCGACCGCTTTCTCGATATATCCATCGAGAAACTCGTGACCGGAGGCGAGGGCCTTGCCCGCCTAGACGGCCAAGCAATCTTCGTGCCCCTGACGGCCGTGGGGGACCACCTGCGCGCCAAGGTCTGCCAGCAGCGCAAGGGGTTCATCCGCGCCGAGGTCGCCGAGCTGATCACCCCGGGTCCCGGTCGCCGCGAGGCTCCCTGCCCCCATTACGGAGACTGCGGAGGCTGTGATCTGCAGCACCTGGACGATGAACACCAGCGGGCGGCCAAGGCTGCCATCGTCCTGGATTGCTTCCAACGACTGGGCAAGCTGGATCTCGGTTCGATCATCACCGGGCCCGCTTCGGGACTCACCCTCGGTTATCGCAATCGCATCCGACTAGTGGCCCACCCCTCCGGTCCTTACGGGTTGGTGCGGCGCGGTTCCCACGACGTCGTGCCGTTGACCGTGTGCAGCATCATGCCCGAGATCTTCAACCGGGACATCCTGCCCTGGCTGCGCATGCTGCCGCCGGTGGAGCAGATCGTGGTGCGACTGGACGGCCGCGAGGGCGACGATGCGCGCTGGCTGATCGCCCTGTACGGATCGCAGAATCGCCTGAAAGTCCTGAAGAAAATGATCGGGAGCCTCGAGGCCGGCGAAGCCCCGGCCCCCGGTTGCGTCGGCCTGATGTTCAACAACCTGCCCTTGTGGGGGCGGGATTATCTGCTGTACCAGGTCGCCGGCCATACCTTCCGCGCCGGCGCCCAGAGTTTCTTCCAGGGCAACCTGCAGGTGACCGAACAGGCCGTGGCCACAGCCCGCACCTGGCTCGGCGAACTGCGCGACCAGGGCAACCTGGGCGCACTGTTGGGCGACCTGTTCTGCGGCGTGGGTCTGTTCAGCCTGACGCTGGCCGACCTGTTCGACCAGGTCATCGCCATCGACAGCGACGCGGCCTCGTGCCGCGACGCCCAGAACAACGTGCACCACGACGAGACCGCGCGCGGCAAGGTCAGTGTCCATACCGGGCCGTTGGCCAAGGTGCTCGGCGAACCGGACCTGGCCGACCCCGATCTGTGGCGGCAAAGCCTGTGCGTGGTCGACCCACCGCGCCGGGGCCTGGAAAAAGAAGGGATCGCCGCCCTCCTGAAGGCCGCGCCCCGGCACATCCTGTACATGAGCTGTGACCCGGCCACCCTGGCTCGCGACACGGCCCTGTTGCACGCCGCCGGCTACGAGCCGCGTCGTCTGCAGGTCCTGGACATGTTTCCCCAGACGGCGCATATCGAGAATCTGCTGCTGCTGGAGCGCAAGCTGGAGCAGTAAGCGCCCCTTCATTCCTGGGTAATTCATGCCCGCCCTTGAAGAACAGGTCTGGTTCTTGTTATAATATGTTACCAATTGACCTTTTCGGCACTCTGACCCTGGGGTTTTTTCACCATGACATTTTCTCGCCCCTTCGCTCGCCATCTGCAGGCCGGCGGCTTGCTTACCTGCGCTCTGTTGCTGACCATCGGCCTGATCACCGGCCCCGCCCTGGCCCAAGGCCTCGACATTTCCGGTTGGACCATTGAGCAGGCCGGCAGTTCGTCCGTGTACACCATCCCCGCCGGAACGGTGATCCAACCGGGCGGTTACCTGGTGCTGGGCCGGTTCGCCGCCAAAGCCTCGTTCGAATCCTTCTGGGGCGTGACCCTGGGCGCCGGTGTGGTCTACCTGACAAACGAGAGCGAAGCGCCGGCCGTCCCGATGATCAACGGAGACGAAACCTACACCCTGAAGAACAGCGGCGGAACCGTGGTCGACGGTCCCACTCCCGCGTTCAACACGGCCCAGGTTTCCCATCAGCGCAATGATCCCGAAGCGGCGCCCTGGACCCTGGACACCGACACCTCCAGCCCCGGCAGCGGGGTCGAAGCGCAGGACTCCGTTTTCAGCGGCCTGGTGATCAGCGAGGCCTCCGACGCGGCCGGCAGCGGCAACTACATCTACGAATTCGTGGAACTGTACTACGACGCCGACGCCGGAACCGGCGGCAACTTTCCTCCGTTGATCAGCGGCACGGCCCATGCGCCCACAGATCCGGTAACGGGCGACGACATCACCATCACCACCACGATCACCGACAGCGACGGAAGCATCAGCCAGGCGCTTTGCTTCTATCGCTACGACGGGGCCGCCTTCGCCTCGGTGAACATGGCAGCCGGAGGCGGCGGCGCGTACCAAACCGTACTGGACAACGCCCCCGGCAACGCGACCCTGGAGTACTACATCCGGGCCGAAGACAATGACGGCGCCATCAGCACCGACCCGAGCGATGTGCCGGCCTCGTACTTCTCGGTGTGGATTTCCGGCGGGGCCGCCGGGAGCAAGGTCATCGTGTTCGATCACTCCCACGACCAGGACGCCGGCACCAGCGGCAACTGGCGCATCGACGACAACTTCCCCGATCCGCTGCCGGCCGTCCCGGTCAGCGAAACCTCATGGAACGGCCAGCTCTCCAGCTGGGGTTACGAACTTTACCAGCTGGGGCATACCGTGCGCAGCAACACGGCCACCATCAGCGCTTCGGTGCTGGCGGGCGTCGATCTGCTGATCATCCCCGAACCCCAAGATCCTTTCACCGCCGCGGAGATCGAAGCGGTCCGCCAATTCGTGTACGACGGCGGTTCCCTGGGCTTCATCGCCGACCACAACAGCAGCGACCGCAGCGGCAACGGTTGGGACAGCGCGAGCATCTTCGGCGGGTACAGTGTCCCCCATATCTCCGATCCGGTGGGCTCCGATACCGAGACGTTCTGCGGGGCCCTGTTCGGCCTGCATGTTCACGTCAAGGACGAGGGCTCCAACGGCATCAGCGGCACCTTCACCAATGTCCTGAACGATCCGGCCAATCCGGTCCTGCACGGACCCTTCGGGGATGTCGCCAGCGTGGTCTATCATGTGGGCAACACCCTGAGCCTGTGGCCGACGGCCAACCCTGACCTGAGCGAAGTGGGCGCCTTGATCTCCGTCGATGCCGGCGATCCCCATCTCGCAACCTGGTCCCGCTACGGCAGCGGCAAGGTGTTCGGCTACGGCGAAAGCTCCGATACCGCCGACGGCACCGGCAGCGAAACCCACGAGGATAATTGGCACGAGGCCGATCACCGCGCCCTGTTCCTCAACGCCACCCTGTGGCTGCTGCAAAGCAATGGCATCTCTGCGGTGGACAACCCCCCGGTCGCCCTGGGCGTGGACCTGCGCACCTGGCCCAACCCGTTCAACCCCAGCCTGACCGTGGCCTTTGAACTGGATCATGCCGCCACCGTGAACCTCGACGTCTTTGATGTCGCCGGCCGCCTGGTGCGTACATTGCACCAGGGTACGCTTCCCGCCGGGCCTCAGCAGTTCACCTGGAACGGGCGTGACGACACGGGGCGCAGCGCCGGCAGCGGCGTGTATCTGGTGCGGGT
>CAZJGK010000083.1:0-13092 GCA_964545545.1 uncultured Fibrobacteraceae bacterium
GTGCTGCCCTTGTAGTTGTTGTTATCCGAGCGGATGCTCACGCCTCCCGCCACACCGCCCCCGTCGACCTGGGCGCCAAGATCATAGGTGCAGTGGGATTGGCTCCAGTCCACCAGGTTACCGAAAAAAGTGAAATGGGCGTATCCTCTCACGGTGACGTTGTCGAACTGATGCTGGACTTCGTACTTGGTCGTCACCGCGACCTCGTCCAGACTCATGTGGTCAAGCCCCAGGGTCAAGTGGCCGGCTTCGCTGTCCATCAGGTCGATCTGGAATTTCTGGGCGATGGTCGAGGACACGAAATCCACCGCCACATGGGGCGAAATGGCCGCGGCCACACCGAGAATCGCCAGGTTGGTCATGTTCAGGGACTCCGCATCCAGGTGCAGGTTGGCCAGCCCCCACTTCCAGTTGCCATCGGTGATCCTCTCGTTGGTGAGCGTCACCGTGGCCGAGCCGATGCCGGCCAGCTTGATGTCCGCCGCAGTGGCAACATTGCCCTGGAAGATGAGCTGGTGGGTGCCCGTCAAATCGGACGAGAAGTTCAGGTTGTCGAGACCCGTGTTGCCGACCAGCGACATGGCCGCGTTCGCCTCGGCCCTCACATCCACGTCGATGAATTTCAAGGCGTTGTCCAGAAAATCAAGGTCGCTGGTCCCGGACAGGCGGGCGCTTCCGGCCACCGACGCGTTGTTGCCCTGGTTGCCTACCAGGCGGTAGTCGCCGACCAGCGTCGAGCCACCGCCCAGGTTCAGGATGAAATCGTCGCCCAGATCGCAATTGGAGATCAGGCTGCCGGCTGCCCGGTCTTCGGCCGCCGCCGACTTGGCGACGAATCCAGGCTCGGCCGCGGGGCAGGGAATCCCCTTGACCCCACCGATATTGACGGCCGTAGCGGCCGGCAGATGGACTCCCGTCAGGGCCACTCTCCGGTTGGCGTCGAGAATCAAACCACCGGGCGCAGCGATGGTGAACCCACTGAGGTTCACCGCCCCGCCTGCCGAGATGGTCAACGGGGCCCCGGCGGGTCCGTTGATCGCCGCGGAATACCCTTCCTCGACGTCGATGCGCAAATCGAAGAGAAAGGTCAGGGAGGAAACATCCTGAGGCGTGCTGGTTCGCCAGGCGATCACGCCCAGGTCCTGGTAGGCAAGATGGGCCTGCAGATAAGCCATGGCGTCGGAGAGCGTGGAGAACTCGTCGTCCGCGGTCGGCGCCGGGGAATCCACCAGAATGACCGTGAGGCTGTCTCCGGGACTCGGATTTACATTCCCGGCGGTGATCCCATAGGTGCTCAAGTGGGAAATGAAACTTGTCACGGTGTGGTCCGCGCTGTCCACGTCGCTGGCCGCCAGGGGAACCCAGGCGCCGCCCACCGCGCTGGCCAGTTGTAGATCGGCGGCCGTACGGCCGACCGGTATCGCCTGGGGATCGTAGGCGATGGACAGGGCAACGGGCTGGGCAAAAGTGGTCCCCTGCGGACCGCAGTCATAACAGGATCCCACCAGACCGCCTGCCGGCGGCGCGGCGGCGGGAGCAAGGGTAAAATCTACCGCCGAAGTCAAGGCGGCGGCGGGAACGGTCATCACGGCGACATTATCGGCGGAAGTGGCGGCTCCGCCCTCGGGACCGATCCGATTGTCGACCACCGGCGGCACGGTGCCACCGTCATCGCCCCCGCCACAGCCGCTCAAACCTGGAATTACCGTCAGGGTAAGAATGGTCGTCCAGACCAGAACACGCGGAACAGGATGGATAGAAGACGAGTCCGACCACAGCATTACCGCCCCTTCCGGTTGAGCCTCTGCCGGTGCACGGCAACGGTCCGGAACGGAGGGGTACACAGCTAGGGTGATCCCTGTTGCGGTGCCTTGAAAGCCTACCGCAACCCGGGATGCGGAACAAGTTGAAACTTTAGGTTCACTCGATGATCAACTCGTCTACGAAGATGAAGGCTTCGCCGCCGGCACCGGGATGCCAGGCCGGCAGCAGCCCGTAGTTGCGGGCGGTGAAGCGGATCGCCCGCAGCGGCGTCCCGTCCAGCATCATGATCAGTTTCTGCGAAAAACTTCCTTCCTCATCATCGGGCACCGTATTGGTGACGCCTCCTGCTGGCATGAAGGTCTCGCCATCGGTCGAAATCTCGACCTGCAACTCCGTGGGCATCAGGATCCAGGACTTCACATCCTGCAGGAAACTCGCGCCGGCTTCATGGACCGGCACCGGCTCGGGGAAATCAACCGTCGCGATGAAATCCTGGCCCTGGTATCCCTGCCAACCGCCGGTGCGCCAATGCTCGTCGCCAAATACACCATCAATCAGCGCATTCGCCCCTCCGGCCGTGTACTGGCTGTTGGGAACCGAACCCAGGGTCACGGCCCAATCGTGGGGCATCACACGGAACGTGGCGGTGACCACCGGGCTCTTCAGGCCATCCTTGGCAACCGCCGCAAACCGCAGGGTGGTGGTCTTGTCGATGGTGACAGGACCGTCATAGGGCCGGCCGTCACCAGGTTCGCGGTTCACATCCTCGGTCCAGAAAATCCTGGCCCCAGGATCGCTGTCGACCAAAGCCACGGGCATGGAGCCGCGGAAACGATCACCCGCGGCCTCGGCCCAGGGAGCGGGCTCCACACACACGGCGCTTGCGGCCTGCAAGGGACGATCCTCGGGATCCTGGCCCCAGCGGCCCTCCTTGCCGAGATGAAACACCAGCTCTCCCCCGGCAATCAACTCGGCGTGGGTCAGATAACTGTGCGTCAGGGGCCGGCCGTTCCAGGTCACCGACGCGACCGCGCCCCGTCCTTCGCGCCTTGTCGTAAACGTGCGCCCATCCTCGAAACGCATGGTCATCACCGGGAACCGCGGCGGAATCACACACCAGATCCCGTCGCCCGGCGCAACATCGTAAAGACCATATGCGGCAAGCACATACCAGCTAGACATCTGGCCGCAATCCTCGTTGCCCACCAGACCGTCCGGCGCCGCGGTGTAGAACTCGTTCAGGATCCTGTCCACACGATCGGCGGTCTGCTGGGGGCGGCCCGCGGCGTGATACAGCCAGGCGACATGATGGCTGGGTTCGTTGCCGTGGGCGTACTGCCCCATCAGGCCGGTGATGTCGGCCTGATCCCGGCCGGTGGTAACGCTGGCGATGGTGAACATGGAATCCAGGACGGCGCAGAAGGCCTCGCTGCCGCCGTACAACTTCTGCAGATCCGCGAGGGCCTGGGGCGCGGCGAAGCGGTATTGCCAGGCGTTGGCCTCGGTGTAGTTGTTGTCCACCCGGCGCGGATCGAAGGGTTTGAGCCACTGGCCGTTGCGCCGGGGCCGAAAACAGCGCGAGACGGGATCGAACAGGTGCCGCCATGACTGGGCACGAACCGCGAACTGCTGCGCCACATCGTCACGCCCCATGGCTCGCGCCATCTTGGCGATGCAATCGTCATCGTAGGCGTATTCGAGGGTCCTGCTCACCGATTCGGATTCCAGATCAGAGGAGATATATCCGTCGCGCCGATAGGCTTCCAGGCCGAATTGATCCCCCATGGCGGTGGAGACCATGGCACCCAGAGCCGCATCGGCATCGAACCCGCCGATCCCCTTGAGGTACGCGTCGGCGATGACCGACACCGCATGATAGCCGATCATGCAGTTGGTCTCATTGCCCGCCAGCTCCCACACCGGCAACCGCCCGCTCTGCTCGTACTGAGCCAGCATGGTGCCCACAAAATCCCTTGTGCGTCGGCGCTCGACGAGGGTAAACAGCGGATGGGTGGCACGGTAGGTGTCCCACAGGGAGAACACGGTGTACTGGCGGCGTTCTCCGGCCAGATGGTTATCGCGGTCCATGCCCCGGTAATAATTGTGAAAATCGCTGAACAGGTTGGGCGCCAGGAGGCTGTGGTACAGGGCCGTGGCCAGGATCGTCTGGTCGTCATCTGAAGCACCCTCCACGGTGAACCGATCCAGTTCTGCCGCCCAGGCCGAACGGGCTTTCTTTTTCTTGGCCGCAAAATCGAACTGAGCCCACTCCGCCTTCAGGTTATTGTTGGCGCCATCGACGCCCGTGGCCGATATGGCAACCTGCACGATCAGCTCGCCGCCCTGGTCCCCGAACGACAGCACGGCCTTGGTGACCCGGCCCGCCTCATCCTTGAACAGCTTCGAAGTGGTGAATGGGCGGGAGAATGCGGCCTGAAAATAGACGACCTGATTCTTTGCCCACCCCGTCGAGCGGCGGTAACCCGTAATTCTATCGTCTAACCACAACGACATATATGCGTCCAGCAGCTGGTCCCGGTGTTCCAGGTCGATGATCACATGGGCGGGCCGGCCCGCGGGAAACACGTAGCGGTGCAGACCCGTACGCTCGGTGGCGGTCAGCTCCACGTCGATGTTGTAATCGTCCAGGTGCACCGCGTACCAACCGGCTTCCGCGCGCTCGCTTTTCTTGCTGAAACGCGAGCCGTAGCCCTGATCAACCTGGTCGGGATAACCGCTGTCCAGGTGCGGCTCCCCTGTGAACGGCATCAGCAAAATATCGCCGTAGTCGCTCACCCCGGTGCCCGACAGGTGGGTGTGGCTGAAGCCGTATATCACATGGTCGGAATCGTGGTAACCCGAGCAGCCGTCCCAACCGGTCAGACGGGTGTCGGGGGAAAGCTGGACCATGCCGAAGGGCATGGTCGGTCCGGGGAAGGTGTGGCCGTGACCGCCGGTGCCGATGAAGGGGTCTACGTGGTCGACCAGGGCCGCAAGACCGCGTACTGGTGTCAGCAGGCACATCAGGGTCAGCAACACCAACGAGATTGGCTTCATTCTCCGGTGCCCCTGCTTGCGAAATGTCGGTACAGCAACCAGGTTGCCACCGCCGTCAGCGTGAACAGCGCCGGCGGCACCAGCCAGGTCCAGAACCAGCCACCCAGGGGCGAGCCCACAGGCAAGGGTGTCATCATGGTTTTCCGTCCTTCCGGTGCCGCTTGCGGTAGTTCCACCAGGCCAATCCCAGGCCCAAAAACGAGGCGACATAGGCGATGCTCATCCCTATCAACGTGACCAGCCCCTTGTCCATCACCCATCCTCCTGTTCCTGCCAGCGCAAGCTCTGCTCCTGTTCCTGAACGTAGGCCGCCTGCCGGGTCTCATACTCCCTGGAGATGGCCCGCAGCTTGGGGTCAATGATCCAGTAGATCAGGGCGATGGTTCCGATGGTCCCCAGCAAGATCACGAGGCCGCCGGTCTGCAGCAGCAGCGACTTGACCACTCCCAGCATGAGGCCGCCCATGGCCAGGGGCGAAAGAACAACCACCAGCCAATCCTCGCGGGTCCAGGCGTCGGCTTGTTCGGCGGTCCAGCGACGCCGGATCAACGGCCGCGGACCCTCGGCGTCCTGCGGCGCATCCTCGGCGATCAATCCCCGCCGCACCGCCTCACGATGCACCGGCCCCCACCAGCCGATGGGCCGGGTCATGACGTAGTAACGCACCAGGCGGTCCATGTTCTCGGGCCTGGTGCCCAGGGTCACGGGGATGAAGATCAGCGCTCCCAGGGCCATCAGCAGCCAGAAATTCAGATGATCGGGCAACTTGGGAATCACACCGAAGGCGGGCAGGATCCACACGACCAGCCACGAAACACCCAAATTGGCCATCCAGCCCGACAGGTAGCCCCAGGCGTTGAACCGCCACCACACGACCTGCAGGATATTGGGCAGCCAGATTCCCGCCATCATCAACCACAGGGCGAAGATCAGCCACTTGGTGATCTCCTGCATCATCAGGCCATAGAAGAACGAGCCGACGAGCAGCACGAACGTGGCCGCGCGGCCCATCCACACCAGGCGCTGCTGGCCGGCATCCGGATTGATGTACCGCTGGTAGACATCGCGGGTGAAATACAGGGCGCCCAGGTTCAAATGGCTGCTGATGGTCGAAAGATGGATCGCGAGGATGGCTCCGAAAAATACGCCTACCATGCCGACGGGCAACAGCTCGAAACCCATACGGAACCAGCCCAGTTCGTAGTCGCCCTGGCTGGCGATGTGCGGCAGCATGGAAAAGAACGCCAGGATGCTCGCGGCCCAGAACCCGTTGCGCACCAGGGTGACCGCTCCGCCCGCCCACAGGCCGTACGTCGCGTCGCGCACGGTGCGGGCAGACTGGATGCGCTGCGCCTCCACGTACCAGTCGATGCTCGTGCCCATGCCGAAGCCGCCGATCACGGCGATCACCAGCATGGTCAGAAACCACACGAAGGGGAAATCCCCGCTGAACACTCCGGTGAACGCAAAGGCATCCAGCCGCCATTGCTGGCCGAGTGCGGTGATGTTCGTGGTGACCGCCGCGGGGCCGCCGGCGGCGGCGATGCCCACCAGGGAGACCAGCACGATGGCAAACACCGCGACGATCCCCTGCAGGAAATCGCCCATGACCACGCCCCAGTATCCCGCGGCCAGGGTGTAGAAGGCGGTGATCAACGACGGGATCACCAACCCCACCCACACCGGCCAGCCGAAGGCCAGCGCACAGACCTTGCCCATGGCCATGCCCACCCAGCCGAGGATGAACATGTTCATGAAGATCTGCCAGCCGGCCATCCAGCCGCGCAGCATCTCGGCGCCCAGGCCGCCGAAGCGCAGGGTCTGCCACTCGGCCTGGGAATAGGCCAGGGAGCGGCGGAAGATGCGCGCCGAAACGAACGCTCCGATGGCCGTCCAGGCAGTGAAGAAGGTGTACCACAGGCCGCGCAGACCGTTGCCGTAGATCACACCGGTGATCCACATGGGTGTGTCGGTGGCGGTGTGCGTGCTGAACACCGAAGCGGCCGGCAACCACCACGGCAATCCGCGGCCCGCCAGAAAAAAGTCGCTCTCCGAACGCCGCGCCAAACGATAGAAAAAGCCCGCGCCGCCGACCATCAGCAGCAGGAACGCGACCGACCAGAAAATGTCGAGGGTGGTGAAGTGGCCCATGATACCGCCCGGGGTTAGGGGACAGTGGGATGACGCCGATGATCCGGCGGCGATTATAGGGGGGATCCGGCATCAATGACAGTCGGATTATTCAATGCTGAGGCTGCGACATCCCGGCACGACTTCATGGGTCTCAGTCGCCTGGAGGGTGACTTGCCCCTCCATGTCGAAAATCAATCGTTTCCTTCCGTGACCGCGCCCACGGCCGGTCACTTGGTATTGAAGGTGTTCAACCTGAAGGGGCCATGAACAGAAATTATCTCACCAGGACGACCCGCACCAGTCCGGTCGGGCCACGTCCTCCCACCCGCGCCAAGTACACGCCGCTGGCCTGCTCACGCCCGGCGGCATTCCGTCCGTCCCAGACGACATCCATGGATCCCCCGGCAACCTCACCAGTCAGCACGCGCACCTTGCGGCCGGCGGTATCGAAGATCTCCACCACACCCGGGCCGGACCCCATGCCGCTGACCCGCAAATTCACCCGCGCGTTGAACGGCGAAGGCCAGGCCACGAGTTTCGGCAGGTCCTGGCCCGGCGGCGGCACAGCCGAAATCCCCAGGGGGATGAGTGTTCGCTCGCTCATATCAAGATTGCCGTCTCCGTTGCCCAAGGGCACCTGCGACGACAACGCCCCACCGTCACCGGTCTCATAGACACCCACGGCCAGGGCAATTTCCGCCGGCCAACCGCCGGGGTACAGGGTATTCAGGTTCACGGTCGCTTCCAGCACCGTTCCCGAAGCCATGGTCAGGCTCGGATCAGCCAAAACGGTCTGATCCGCATCAAACCAGCCGGTCCAGCCGTTGGTCGACTCTCTGGCCAGAAAGCGCGTCCAAGCAGGCGCGGTACCCGCCTTGGCCCAGGGTGCCGCAACGGTTGTGGCCGCCGTTTCACCCAACATCAGAAACACGTCACCCGCGCCGGCGACCATCGGCGCATCGGTGGCAAGATAGAGCAGGCTGTCGCCGACCGTCCCCCAAAGCGAAACACCTGCCGCCGCCGACAACAGCGGGACCCCTTCGTCCAGGCCCCCATCCATGACAAACCCCCCGCTGCCTCCTCCACCGGAACCAGCATCGCCGGTACCGACATAGACGTGCTGGATCGGCGTCCGCTTGACCAGCCCGGCGGCATCCTCGGCCTCCACATAGTAATCCAGCAACACGTCGCTGTAGCCCGACACCGATAGCCAATACTGATCGGCAATGTGCGCCGGCAGCACGGTAAAATCCACACCGCCCATATCCCAGGGTTCACCCAGCGGCATGCTGCGCATATTCATGGGCAGGGCCGACCAGGCGCCCACCCCGGGGCCACCGGCGTACAACTCGTTTGCGGTGGAGGTCGGATCATTGCGACCGTCCGCATCCTCCCGCACCATCAGGTCAACCCGCACCAGCCCCGACACATCATGGGCGAAGGTCCAAACAAAGAATTGGGCCGTCATCGGCGCACCCTCACCCGCAGGCCAGCCCCACAAGGCCCCGCCACCGAATCCGCCGGGATTCCAGGGTAGCCGCTGCGGCAGCCACACGGTGGGCGCTGTCAAATCACTGCCGCCGGCAATCACCGGATCGGCCAGGGCGACCGCCTCATTGCAGGCCAAGGTCGCTTTGATTTCCATGTCCAGCGCTGTGCCGTAATACATGTAGCCGCTCTCATACCCGGCCAGCAGGAAATGCCAGGCGCGTTCGGCAGCATTGGTTCCCGCACCGGGAGCCGCCACCTCGGCCGGATCCACCGTGCCGAGGATCTGCGCTGCGGTTTCCACCCGGTTCTGAGCTGCGGTCAACACCGCCCAGTTGCGCTCATCCTCGGCCCAACCGCCGGGAATGTCGAATTGTCCCGACGCATCGACCAGAGGCCAGTTCCAGTTGATGTACTGGGGCGAACCGAAGTCACCGTCGGCATTGACCCAACCACCGTCTTCCACATGCACAACATCGTTCATGGGCACCGGAAACTCGTCCAGATACGTGGCTACGGTTGTCGGCGTGTAGCCCTTGCTCGCCGCCGCGTGGGCAAACTGGGTCACGTTTTCGTGGTAATAGCTGTAGCCTCCGCTCCAGGCGTTGTCCCCGTCGTGGGCAAACAGGACCAGCATCGGTTGGACAGGATCGTTGGCCGCCTCAATGGCGTCCAGGCCGCCGGTGCCGAACAAACCGTAGCCCTCCTCCCAGCCCATGGCATTGGCCGCGGGCACGACCACCAGCTGCGAAACCGCCCCGGTTTCCGGATTCACATACTGCGCGCGATGGGGCGTGAAGCCGAACGGGTAGGGCACCTTCAAGGTCACGCCGCGACTGATGGTGTGGTTGGTCCAGTCGGCCTGGTCCGGATTGGTCTGGTCGGCCCGGTTGGGCGGATCGCAATTGTCAAGATTGGCTTGATAGGGGTAGTTGGCGGCCGCGCGCCCCAGATGCAGATCCGGAATCACGGTCCAGGTCACACCGGCGTCGACCAGAGCGGGAATCAGACGCTCGCTGAAGCACATCTCCGCTGGGAAAAACCCTGTTGAAATCGGGCCGCTGCCCCAGGCCGCACTCCATATCTCGCGGGCGATGGCCAGTTCCATGCGGAAGGCATTGTCGTCCATCAAGGGACCGATGGCGTGATGGAAACCGGCCAGGACCGGGTCCAACCGCCGTTGTCCCCGCGAGGTCATCCAGCCCATGGCCTGTCGCGTGGCGGCGTACCAGTTGCCGGCGTAGCGGCCGCCGTTCCAGCCGGCGTCGCCCAGGCTGGAAATATTCTCGATCAAGGCGCCGGCAAAGCTCATCTGGGCCCCCGCGTCTGGCAGATCCAGCACCGAGGAAATCGCGTCACGCGGGTAGCCCTGGTAATCGGCCACCCGGTCGTCCTTGTTGAAGATATCGAAAACGTTGTTCTGGCTGTGGCCCAGGGTGATGGTCTCGTAGGCGGTCTCGTAGCGCCCCGGGGTCCAGGTGCTGCCGGCGGGCCAGTATATGGGTTGGTGCATGTGCCACAGGTAACTGGTGTGGACGCCGGTGGCGGACCAAGAGGGCGCGACAAATCCCAACGGAAACAGTACGGCAACGAGGAAAAAGAAGAGCTTGGCCGGGCGCAGCATGAAGGGTCCTTACCTAGTGTTGACGCATAGGAGATGCATTCAGCCCTATATGATAACCGATTTCCCCGACCCGCGGCAAGATCGTACTGGCGGACCGGTCGGCAAGTAGGCCGGAAAATATCAAGTTGCCCGCTGGTGCCCAAGGAACTCCACCCGCCCGGTGGCCAGGGAGTACTCGGCGCCCATCACCAGGAGCTCATTTTTGGCGATCAGATCGGCCAGGAGTGTCGATTCGGACCGCAGCCTGCCTACCGAGTTGAGGGTGTTGGCCCGGACAGCGCGGTGAAGCAGCTCTGCGGGCTCCAGGGGCGGGTCCAGGGCAAACATGGGCTCCACCGCCGGCCGCAGCGCGTTCATCAGGGTCGGGAGCTGGAGCGGGCTCGGCAAGACCTCCTGCTGGAGTTCGGCCACCGCGGCCTTAACGGCGCCACAATCTTCGTGGCCCAGCACCACCACCAGCGGCACATCCAGTTTGGCGACCGCAAACTCCACACTCTCGATCTGGCTGGGATTGACGATGTTGCCGGCCACCCGAATGACGAACAGGTCACCCAGACCCTGGTCGAACACGATTTCCAGCGGCACCCGCGAATCCGAGCACCCCACCACGACCGCCAGCGGGTTCTGGCCGCTGGTCAGCTCATCGCGCCGATCTGCCCCGATGCCGCTGCCATACCGGCTGGTGCCCGCGGCGAACCGCTGGTTTCCCGCCTTGAGATGTTCCAATGCTTCGGCGGCGGTGATCATACAAACTCCCCCGTCCTAGACATGATTGCGCAGCATCAGCTTTTGGGGATTTTTCGTGCTTGGCTCCCCAACAGTTTCCCTCACCATTAACCACCATACCGACAGCGCCCCGCGAGGGCTACCGCACCAAGGTCATCTTGCGGGCCCGGGCCTCTCCGGCGATGGACAGACGATAGAGATAGATGCCGCTCGGCAGGATATTCCCGGCGTCATCGGTCCCGTTCCAGGTCACCTGGTCCGCGCCCGCCTCATGGTCACCCCTGAACAGGGTGCGAACCCGGAGTCCCCGCAGGTTGTACACGGCAAAATCGATGGGTCCGGATCCTGCCACCTCGAACGGGATGGTGGTCAAGGGATTGAAGGGATTGGGAACATTCTGGTCCAACCTCACGAACTTGACGGGCACCTCGGGGGTCACCGGTTCGCCGGGGCGATACGCCGCAAAGGCGGCATTGGTATTGGCCAGCAGATCTTCCTTGGTTTCCCCGTAGAGCATGGCGAACGCCACGCTGCGGCTTTCGCCGGGCGCCAGGTCCAGGACGGTCGAAACCAGCAGGGACCAGTCATCAACGGTCGTGGCGACCGGCACGCTGATCGCCCCCCGCAGCAAATCGAACTTGTTCTGGTCATTGATCCGACTCTCGGGGTAGACGTACGTCGGGTTATTGACCAGGGTGACGTTGGACGCCGCGGTGTTGGCCAGCAGCGCCACGCCATAAAAAGGCCCCGCGCCATGGAAGATATAGGCCAGGTTAAGGTCGGAATCGGAGCCGCCCAGATCGACGCTGCTGGTATCGGCCACATCGAAATCACAGAACACACCCGCATAATAATCGTTGATGGATTCCTGCCCCTGATTGGTCAGCGTGTACTCCAGGATCACGAAATCATCATTGGGAGGTTCGCGGAGGGCGAAGCTGGTTTGTTCCACCTTGAGCGGCAGAGGGCTCGTGTGGCCGCCGTCGTGGAAAATGGCATGATAGACCTGCCGCGTGCTGTCGGTGGCCAGATTGCCCACCCGGCCGTTTTCTTCCATGTCGTTGGAAAAAACCCACACGGAAACCTCCTTGCCCTGGCCGTCATAGTCCCGGTTGCACATGAGATCGGGACCCGAGCCGGCCCAAAAAGACCCGATGAACAGGTTGCTGGGATTACCGGTCACACCCATGCCCTGGCCCTGGGTTCCATCCTGATCCATGTAGCCCAGGGAGCCCTGGTCGGTGACCGTCAGATAAATGTTCCCCGCATCATGAGTCCGGAATTCGGGCAGGCCAACGTACCAGGGGATATCGAAGGTCCTGGTGAAGGCGCCGCTGGTGACCGTCAGCAACATGGTGAAGGGGTGCCCCTGGGGTGCGGCGGGGTCAACGGCCAGCAGGAAGGGGTCGTCGCGGTTGTCGCCCTTGCCGCCCCCCGCGGCCAGGTCGAGGAACGTGCCGCTGCCGTCGGCCACGCTCACGAAAGGATCGGGTTCCAGACCCAGCTCGGCGACCACGTTCATGGCGGCTGTGACGGGACTGGCGTTGGCCAGGCTGAAAGCCACGGGACTGGTTTGCCCCGGGTCCAGCACATTGTCCCCGCTGAAATCGGGCAGCACGCCGGTCAAGCTGAGGTTGGCCACCATGACCGCCGGAACGGCCATGACCGCGGCGTAGGCGTCCAGACGGCCCGACCCGAAGAGGTTGTCCTTGCCGGGGGTGCCGATATCGACCGCGGAAAGTTCCAGCAGGGAATCCAGGCCGGCCGGGGAGAGGGACGGGTTTTTTTCCAGCATGAGAGCGGCCACCCCGGCCACATGGGGACACGCCATGGAGGTTCCGCTCCAGGTGTCGCCGCTGTAACCGTCGGGAATAACGGTGGAATTGACACGGGTGCCCGGGGCG
The DNA here is from genome assembly GCA_964545545.1 of uncultured Fibrobacteraceae bacterium. Taxonomy (GTDB): domain Bacteria; phylum Krumholzibacteriota; class Krumholzibacteriia; order LZORAL124-64-63; family LZORAL124-64-63; genus JAHJTW01. The sequence goes on from CAZJGK010000083.1 coordinate 12,697, forward strand.
GCGATGTCCGGCTTGATCAGACCGTCGCCCGGGTCGTAGGGCCAGTCGTTCCACGGTTCCACCGAGCCCCAGTCCACGGGGCCCTCGCTGGAATTGGGATTGTGCGCATCGTTGCCGTAGCCGATGGCGCCCACCGACAGGACGCCGCCGGTGCTGCTCAAGGGAACAGGCAAGGCATTCCAGGGCGCGGGCACCCGGGCCGACAAACTCACTTCCAGGGGCGGATTCTGCGTCGTGTGCTCGTTGCCCGCCGAGTTGACCATGAGCACGCCCGCATCGCGGATGTTGTTGCAGTTGTACCGCTCGTTGCGCATGAAAATCGCGGGGATATCCCCGGGAATACCCAGGGACATGGTGATGATCCGCGCCCCGTTCTCCACGCAATACTGCTCGGCG
>CAZJGK010000084.1:0-12647 GCA_964545545.1 uncultured Fibrobacteraceae bacterium
AAAGCTCCACCGCGGGCCGGACCCTGCGCCTGGAAATCGATTCACGGATTCTGGGGGAAAAGCGTCCGGTGCTGGTGTATTCGCCGGCCGGCTACCAGGAGGCGTCCCTGCCCTGGATCGTTTTCCAGGACGGGATGGCCTATTTCGCCTGGGGCCGGGCACCCCAGCTACTCGACCTGCTCCTGGCGGAGGGGAAAATCGAGCCTGCTCATCTCGTGTTCGTACCCCCCCGGGACCGGACCCGTGAGTACGCATTCAATGCGGATTTCAGGCGCTTCATCTGTGAGGAAGTGGTGCCGGTGACAGCAAGGCGCGTAAGGTGGGAGGGCAGGGCAACGGCGTGGGGAGCGAGTCTCGGCGGTTTGTTGAGCGCCCAGCTGGGGTGGGAGAGGCCGGATGTTTTCCAGCAGGTGGTTGCCCAGAGCGGCGCGTTCCAGTTCAGCCCGGACATGGATTTCACCTGGCCCTTCGGCGGGGATGAGGCCTTTCTGCACCAGGTGCGGGAGCACTCCGGGCCCCTGCCGAATGTGCGCTGGTATCTGGAATGTGGCACCCTTGAGTGGTTGCAGGCCAGCAACCGGAATCTGCACGGCGAGCTGTTGCGCCGGGGCCTGGATACACGGCTGGTGCTGAGGTCTGCGGGTCATAACTGGGTCAACTGGGGCAATGGCATGGCCTCGGGCCTGATGGCTTGTCTGGGCACTTGAATCCCTCCCGTGTATCGCCTAACTTGGCCGGGGGATTTTTCCGACCTCACACGTGTTTCAACAAAGGATGACCTGTCATGCGCAAGATCACCCTGCTGCTGCTGATTACCTCGTTGCTGATGTTTTCCGGTGTCGTCTTCGCCGGCTCCGCCGATACCGTCTACGGCAAGGGGGTTGCCGCTGCCGATACGGTCCTGATCAGCACCATCCTGGCCCATCCCGATACCTACGTCGGCAAGACCATCCGGGTGACCGGCACGGCCGTTGGCGTTTGCAAACACCGGGGTTGCTGGATCGCCCTGGCCTCCGACAAGGAAGGCGAGAGCCTGCGGGTGAAGGTCAAGGATGGAGAGATCGTCTTCCCGCCGGAAATCATCGGGGAAACCGTGACGGCCGAGGGTGTATGGACCTCCAACATCATTTCCCTGCAACCTGCCGAACCCGAACTTGAGGGCACCGACGGCAAGGACAAGGCGGCCTGTGCGGCGGACGGGGATGCGGACTGCAAGACCGTGTACCAGTTGAGCGGCACAGGTGCCGTGGTCGCCGGCAAGTAGGGCCGGTTGTGAGCAGCTTTCGCAGCGTTTGCCGTACCCTGCACCGGGAATTCGGCTTTCTGGCCGTGGGTCTGACGCTCGTGTACGGGATCAGCGGCCTGGCGGTCAACCACGCCCACCACTGGGACGCCAGCTACAAGCGCACCAGCGAGGACCTGCAGATGGAACCGGTGGGTATCGGCCCCACAGCGGAGATCACACCCGTGGTGCTGTCCCGGCTGCCCCTTACCCGGCCGGTTAAGAATACCTGGCGGGCCGCTCCCGATAAGCTGCAGGTGTTTGTCGAGGGGGGGCAATATGATGTGGATCTGGTCGGGGGCCGGGTTGTCCGGTCAGGATTTGCCAAGCGATCCCTGCTGTGGGATATGAATTTCATGCACCTGAATTCGGGCAAGGCTCCGTGGACGGGCATCGCCGACGCCTACGCCGGCATCCTTATCCTGCTGGCGGTGACCGGAATCTTCCTCGTCAAGGGCAGCAGGGGACTTGGCGGGCGCGGTGGGCTGCTGATGGCGTTGGGATTTCTGGTACCGGTGATCTATGCGGCGGTCATTCGCGGCGGCCATTGATCACCGGAGGCGGAAGGTTGTCCTTCCGCCTCCCGGACCCGAAGCGGAATATTTTTTATTCTCCGTAGGGCATGGGCGGGGCGTAACCCAGCATCCTGGCGTAAACGGCCAGGGAGCCGCGATGATGTGCCGTGTGTTCGGCGATAGCCGCCACGATGGCGGCCCGGGGTTCCCCGGCCATGATGGGACCGTCAGCAATGGGTTCCATCATCTGCTCCGCGGTCTGGTTCTGGAGGAAGTTGGACGCGTTATCCACGGCGTTGGCCAGCCAGGTCATGGCCGCAGCAAGGGATCTGACTTCACGCACGGACATTTGATGGGCGGCGAAATCCAGGTCGAAACCCTGGGGCCGGAAGCCACCCTCCATGAACCAGTCGATGGTCTGAGCCACATGGGCCACCTGCTGGGCCACGGTGAATTGGCTGGGGGTGGGCGCGTATCCTGAGTCCTCTTCCTTGAAAACGCTACAGGTCCGACTGAAAAACTGCAGGGCCTGCTTAATGGGTACAGCATAAGGATTAGTGGCCATTGCATGTCCTTTCGACAATGGTTGCAGGACTCCGGAATAGATTCCGGCGCGTTTCCAACCGAGGGATCATACGCCGGGCAAGCCGGTTTGTCATCGGTAAATGAGACTGTATCAAGGGTGTTGGCGGGGGCAGGCTTGACTCCTATCACGCGCCCATTTAGCTTTTCCGGACAGGTGTGCCCGGGGGTATCCAGCGGCGCGCGGATTCCGGTCCATACCACAGCAGGAAACGGTAGGTCATGTCAGCAATCATCGGCATCCGTAGGGAGGATAAGAACGAGTGGGAACGTCGTGTCCCCCTGATTCCCGGCGACCTGGGTTCCCTGCAACGGGATCAGGGTATGCAGTTTCTCGTCCAGCCCTCGCCGATCCGTGTCTTCCCGGACCAGGAATACCAGGAGGCAGGGGCAATTTTGCAGGAGGACCTTTCGGACGCGGGCATCGTGCTGGCGGTCAAGGAAGTCCCCCCCGACTTTTTGGAAGAGAAAAAAACCTACCTGTTTTTCTCGCACACCATCAAGGGCCAGGCCTACAACATGCCCCTGTTGCAACGGGTGCTGGATCTGAAGGCTACCCTCATTGATTATGAGCGCATCACCGACGAGCAGAACCGGCGGTTGATATTCTTCAGCGTCCATGCCGGTTACGCCGGCACCATCGAGACCCTGCGCGCCTGGGGGCTGCGCATGCGGCATGAGGGTGTCGCCACGCCCCTGGCCGACATCAAGCCTGCATATGAATACCAGGACCTGGCCGATGCCATGGCCCACGTGAAGGAGATCGGCGACCGGATAGATGTCGGTGGACTGGGGGATTATGGAAAGCCCCTGATCATCGGCATAGCCGGCTACGGCAACGTGTCGCGGGGCAGTCAGGAATTACTGGAATGCCTGCCGGTCACCGAGATCCAGACCGGGGATCTGGAACAGGCTGCCGGTGCGGGGCTTGCCGACATCGGGCCCCTGGCCAAGGTTGTTTTTCACGAAGAGGACATGGTCGAACCGAGGGCCAGCGAGGCCCAGTTCGTCCTGCAGGATTACTACCAGCATCCAGACAATTACCGGGGCGTGTTTTCCCGGCACCTGCCCCACCTGGACGTGCTGCTCAACACCATCTACTGGGAAGGGCGCTACCCCCGCCTGGTGACCCGGAAATGGGCCAAGAGCGCGTACGCGGCGGACAAGCAACCTCGTCTGCGGGTCATCGGAGACATCAGCTGTGACATCGCGGGGGGTATCGAACTGACCGTCACCGCAACCATGCCCGACGAGCCATGCTATGTGGTTGACCCCGAAAGTATGCAAATCACCCCGGGTGTCGACGGCCGGGGCCCGGTGATCATGGCCGTGGACAACTTGCCCTGCGAACTGCCCAGGGAAGCCTCGGTCAGTTTCAGCCGGGCCTTGCGCGACATGATGCCCGATCTTGCCCAGGCTGATTTCTCTTCGGGATTTGAAACCCTGATTTTGCCGGCTTATCTGAAGAAAGCCGTCATTGCCCACCGGGGTGAGCTGACGCCCACTTACCGGTATCTCCGGGGGTTCCTGGACAAGTCGGGCAAGTAACGCGGTCTTTTCGCCGCGCCGAAAGGATTTTCCATGCAGAAGATTTTGGTGCTGGGCGCGGGGATGGTGGCAGGCCCCTTGGTCAGGGATCTGCTGGAACACGATCTGGATGTCACCGTGACGAGCCTGGACCTGGTGGCGGCGGAGAAACTTGTGGGCGGCCATCCGCACGGCCACCCCCTGTTCCTGGATCTGGATGAAAACGATCATCTGGGAGCCCTGGTTGCCGGCTGTGACCTGGTTGTCAGTCTGTTGCCCTACATTTTCCATCCTCGCATCGCAAAACTTTGTCTGGAACACGGCAAACACCTGGTGACCGCTTCCTACGTTTCACCGGAGATGGCGGCGTTGGATGCCGAGGCGCGCGCCAAGGGTCTCTTGTTTCTGAACGAGATCGGCCTCGATCCCGGCATCGACCACATGTCGGCCATGAAGATCATTGATGCGGTGAAGGACCAGGGTGGTGAAATCCTGCATTTCCGCTCCTACTGCGGTGGTTTGCCGGCGCCCGAAGCCAACAATAATCCCTTTGGCTACAAGTTTTCCTGGGCGCCGCGGGGGGTGCTGATGGCTGGCCGCAACGCGGCCAGCTACCGCCAGGATGGCCATAGTGTGCATGTTCCGGGCGAGGGTCTGTTCCGCGACATGCACCTGCTGCAGGTGCCGGGGGCGGGGGACTTCGAGGCCTATCCCAACCGTGATTCCCTGGTGTACAAAGACATTTACGGTCTGGGTAAAAATACCCGGACCATCTTTCGGGCCACTCTGCGCAATCTGGGCTGGTGCGACACCCTGTTCAGTTTTTGCCGTCTGGGCTTGCTGGACACCAAGCCGCGCAACGGGCGCGGCTTGACCTGCGCCGGCTACCTGGCGGCTTTGCTGGGAACCGAGGCGGATGCGGATCTGCGCCGTGCTGCCGCCGCCAAGCTGGCTATCCCGCCCGAAAGTCTGCCTCTGCACAACCTGCAGTGGCTGGGCTTGTTCTCCCAGCGTCCGGTGGATCATGCCGAAGTAGCGCCGTTGGATCTGGTAGGGGACCTCATGCTGGAAAAGCTGGTCTACGCCCCCGGGGAGCGTGACATGGTTGTGCTGTTCCACGAGTTCAAGGCCCGCTTCCCCGGATCGGAGGGTTACCGGAAGATCACCTCGACCCTCATGGCCTGCGGTGAACCGGAGGGCGATTCCGCCATGAGCCGGACGGTGTCGTTGCCCGCGGCCATTGCGTCGCGCCTGATCCTGGCCGGCCGTGTCGGCCGGCGGGGTGTGGCGCGGCCCGTTCATCCCGAGATCTACAACCCGGTTCTGGCCGAACTGGCGGAACTGGGTATCGGTTGCCGTGAAGAAATCACCCAGTTGGAAACCTGATACAGGAGGGAAGCCCACCATGGCTGCGAAAAGCAAGAGGACCCACAGCGTCGCCGGCAAGAACCAGATTTTCCGGGCCCTGGGCCTGACTTCCCGCATGAAGGGGGCCAACTGCGGCGGCGAGTGGTTCGCCGACAGCGGGGATTTCCTGAAATCCATCAACCCCACCGACGGCGGGATTTTGGCGCACATCGAGCAGGCTTCCGCCGCGGATTACCGCAAGGTCATGAAGCAGGCCAAGCAGGCGTTCACGGCCTGGCGGGCCGTACCCGCTCCCCGGCGCGGCGAAATCGTGCGGCAGGTGGGCGAGGCTCTGCGCCGCAAGAAGGACATGCTGGGCGCCCTGGTGAGCCTCGAAATGGGCAAGATTTACACCGAGGGCCTGGGCGAGGTCCAGGAGATGATCGATATCTGTGATTTTGCCGTGGGTCTGAGCCGGAATCTCAGCGGGCCGACCCTGCAGAGTGAACGTCCCAAGCACCGCATGATGGAACAATGGCAACCCCTGGGCGTGGTGGGCGTCATCAGCGCTTTCAACTTCCCCGTGGCCGTCTGGGCCTGGAACACGTCCCTGGCCTGGGTCTGCGGGGACACCAGTCTGTGGAAGCCTTCGAGCAAGACGCCGCTGTGCGCGATCGCCTGCCAGAACATCGTGAACGAGGTGTTCCTGGCCAACGGCTTGCCCGCCGGGCTCAGTTGCGTGACCATCGGCCGGGGCGCGACCGTGGGCGAGCTGCTCATCAACGATCACGATATTCCGCTGGTCAGCGCCACGGGTTCGACCCGCATGGGCAAACGCATCGGCGGGGTGGTCGGCGCGCGCCTGGGCCGCAGCATTCTCGAGCTGGGCGGCAACAACGCCGTGATCATCAGTGACAAGGCCGATCTGACCGGAGCCCTCGCCAGCGCATTCTTCGGCGCCGTCGGCACCGCCGGCCAGCGGTGTACCTCCACCCGGCGTTTGATCATCCACGAGAAGGTATACGCCACGTTCATCAAAAAGCTGATTGCCAACTACCGGCGCGTGAAGATCGGTGATCCGCTGGATCCGGCTACCCTGATGGGCCCCTTGATCGACGAAGCCGCGGTTGCGGATTACGAGCATGCCCTCAAGGCAGCCAAGGAGCAGGGCGGCAAGGTCCTGTACGGCGGCAAGGTGCTCAAACCCTTCGGCGCGGCCACCTTCGTTCAGCCGACCATCATCGAGATCGAAAACAAGGCCGAGATCGTCCAGCACGAGACCTTTGCGCCGGTGCTGTACGTCATGAAGTACAAGAAGTTCGAACAGGCCCTGAAACTGCACAACGGCGTGCCCCAGGGTTTGAGCTCCGCGGTCTACACCGACAGCGTCAGCGAGGCCGAGGCTTTCATGAGCTATCTGGGCAGCGATTGCGGCATCGCCAACGTGAACATCGGCACCAGCGGCGCCGAGATCGGCGGCGCCTTCGGCGGCGAGAAGGAGACCGGCGGCGGTCGCGAGTCCGGTTCCGACGCCTGGAAGGCCTACATGAGGCGCCAGACCAACACCATCAACTGGGGTGGCGAGGTTCACCTGGCCCAGGGGGTGGAGTTCGAGGCGTAGGATGGCCGGCAGCGCCCGGCTTGATTCCTGCTGGCCGAAGCCGATGCGATGCATTAGCCTTCGGTCATGATGGAATTACCCCCCCAGTCCAATGTTTCCGAAGCGGGCGTTCGCTTCAGCGGTTTCGATCAGCTCATGCCCCACCGCGTGCAGGAGATCCTGCTGGTGGCCAGCATGTATGACGCCTTCACCCTGGAGGAAGGCGGGCGACTGACGGAACTTTTGCTGGGGGAATACCGCGAGCTGAACCTCGGCTTTCCTCCCTTCATGGCGCGTGCTTCCGCGGGCGAGGAAGCCCTACGCCTGATCAGCACCCGACCCTTCGACATGGTGATCACCATGAGCCGGCTGGGCGATATGGACGCCACGCAACTGGCGTTTCGCATCAAGGAAGAAAATGAAGGCCTGCCGGTATACAGCCTCTCGTTCAACCCGCGTGAACTGCATCATCTGCGGGAACTGGATATTGAAAAAAGCATCGACCGGTTCTTCTTGTGGAACGGGGATGTGCGCCTGCTGCTGGCCATCATCAAGCAACTCGAGGATGCCCGCAATATTGCCCACGATACACGTTACGGGGATGTGCGCTGCATCCTTTTGATCGAAGATTCCGTGCGCTTTTATTCCTCGTACCTGCCCATGCTCTACACCGAAATCCTCGAACAGACCCAGTCGCTGATGGACGAGGGGCTGAACATCAGCCATCGCCTGTTGCGCCTGCGGGCCAGGCCCAAGATTCTGCTGGCCTCGACCTTTGAGGAGGCCTGGAATCTGTACAGCCTGTATAAGGGGTATCTGCTGGGGGTGATCGCTGACGGGCGTTTTCCCTGGAATGGGGAGCTGAGGTCCGATGCGGGGGCCGAATTCATCCGGCGGGTCAAGGAAGTGGACCCGCACACGCCCGCCGTGCTGCAATCGACCAACCAGGATTTGGTGGCGACCGCGAAAGCCGTCGGGGCCGGATTCATCCACAAGAATTCCCGCAAACTCCTGCGCGAACTGCGGGCGTTCATGATGGACAATTTCGGGTTCGGGGATTTCGTGTTTCGCGACCAGAACGGCGAGGAACTGGGCCGGGCCCGGGACCTGCGGACCCTGGTGGAATTGCTGGAGACGGTGTCCGCCGAATCCATCCACTACCATGCGTCCCACGATCACTTTTCCAACTGGTTGCGCGCGCGGACGGAGTTCGCCCTGGCCGACATGTTGCGGCCGCGCAAGGTGACGGAGTTTCCCGATATCGAGGATCTGCGGCATTATCTGGTGAGAACGATTTCCGCCTTCCGGGCCGAGAGCCAGCAGGGCATCGTGGCCGATTTCTCCCGGCGGACTTTTGACACCAGCAGCCCGTTCGTGCGTATCGGAGGCGGCTCCCTGGGGGGCAAAGGCCGGGGCCTGGCCTTCATGAATTCGATCCTGCATCGCTACGGAATCACCCATCGTTTCCCGGGCACCGTCATCGAGGTGCCGCCGACCGGAGTGGTGGGGACGGATGTTTTCGACAGCTTCATGGCCCAGTCCGACCTGAGGGAATTCGCCCTGCAGGACAATGAAGACGAAGAGATCATGGCGCGGTTCCTGGCAGCCAAGCTGCCGTCGGCCATCTACGGGGATCTGGAGACTTTCCTGGATCAGGTGCGGTATCCCCTGGCCGTGCGCTCGTCCAGCCTGCTGGAAGACAGCCAGTTCCAACCCTTTGCCGGCGTGTATGCCACCTACATGCTTGCCAACAACCACCCTGATTTGCGGGTGCGGCTGGACCAGCTCTGCGATGCGATCAAACTGGTCTATGCTTCGACCTACAACAAGGCGGCCAAGAGTTACATCGAGGCCACGAGCAACCGTATCGAGGAAGAAAAGATGGCCATCATCGTGCAACAGATGGTCGGCCGCAAATACGAAAACTATGACTACCCGCACTTTTCAGGGGTGGCGCATTCCTCCAATTTCTATCCGGCCGGAGGGTTGGATCCGGCCGATGGCGTAGTGGCCGTCGCTCTTGGCCTCGGGCGCACCATTGTCGAGGGCGGCAAGGTGCTGCGATTCAGCCCGGCCAAGCCGACGGTGCTGCCCCAGTTCCCTACCACCAGCGATTGGTTCAAGAACAGCCAGCGGCGATTTTTTGCTGTCGACATCGGCCATCCCGAGGACTATCCCGGCGCCAACGAGGAGTTCAATCTGGCCAAGCTGGAACTGGAAGACGCCCTGCGGCACGGCACCCTCGAACCCCTGGGATCGATTTATTCCGCCGAGAACGATGTTATCTACGATGGAATTTATCGCCAGGGCGCGCCCCTGGTTTCGTTTGCCCACATTCTCAAGGGTGACCTCTTCCCTTTGGCCGAGATCGTCAAGTTGCTTCTGGAACTGGGGCGCCGGATCATGAGTGCGGAAGTGGAGATCGAGTTTGCCGTCGTTCTCAGTGATGATGAAAAGCGGCCGAACCAGTTCGGGTTCCTGCAGATCCGTCCCCTGGCTGCGGGGTACGATGCGCCGGATATCCCAGAGGAGCTGCTCTGGAGCAAGGATGCCCTGGTGGCCTGCGACACGGCCCTGGGCAATGGACGCCATGACAACATCAGGGATATTGCCTACATCCCCCGTGATCGTTTCGACCGGGCCCGCACCGAGGCCATGGCCGCCGAAATCGGCGTGTTCAACCACACCATGGTCGATTCCGCCACACCCTATCTTCTGCTGGGAGCCGGTCGTTGGGGCTCTGCGGATCGTTGGCTGGGCATTCCTGTGCGCTGGGATCAAATTTCCGGGGCCGGGGTTATTGTCGAAACCGATCTGGAGGATTTCAAGATCACACCCAGCCAGGGCAGCCATTTCTTTCAGAACCTGACCAGTTTCCAGGTGGGCTACCTGACGGTCAACACCACCGCGGGCAACAGCCAGCTGGACTGGACTTGGCTGGACAACCAGCCGGGAGAAGATTGCGGAGAGTTCATTCGACATATTCATCTGGAGGATGAACTGGGGATCCTGATCGATGGTCGGACGCGCCGGGGGGTGGTCCTGAAACCCGGTGCCCTGGACAAGGAGGAGTGACCGAGCCCGGGCACGAGTCCGGGCTCGGATCATGGCGCCGGAGGATCAGCCCAGCTGCATCATGCGGCGCAACCTGCGCTTGCGGCGGTGAATCTGGCGTCGGTGCTGCTTCAGCTCCTTGTGGTCGGAGGCCTCGAGCGCGGTCTGTCTTTTGACCTTCAATTCGCGGATTTCAGCCTTGATCTCCCGCTTTCCCAGGCCGGCAGCAACATGTTTGTGGGGCTTTTCGAGGCCGAGTTTGTCCGCGAGGGCATCGACGAGTTCTTCCTTCTTCATGGCCACAACGCCGACAACTTCGGGACAGTGTTCCTTCATCATTTCGCGCAGATCGCTGACGCGGGTTTTTTGCAGATCATGAAATTCCATGCGGAGCTCCTTCCGGTGAACGAGAGGATCATGCGAAATCCATTGATTTCCCTTACTAGTTTATTATCCCCCAACAGGGTCGGAATTTCAAGTCCCCCAACCGGCATTCCGGCCCCCCTGCCGTGGGGGAGGGCCCTCAGCCCACCGCTGTTTCCGGTCCCCTTGGAGCGAGGCTATCCGATTGCCGGAATGATTATAAACCATTTAAATGTAATGTGTTGTACGTGGCCAAAAATGCTGGAGTGGTAATTATGTAACAAAATATTATCTGTGGTCGGAAATTTCTTGCGTGGCCTTCCGGGGCCCCCATTAATTGGACAAACACGCATCGGCGACCGTCGATTGCTGGGGTTGAAGCCAAGTAATCTCAAGGAGTACAAACATGGCTCAAAACGTTGCTGCCTTCATGGAAAATGTGATCGCCAAGAATCCGGCCCAGCCGGAATTCCACCAGGCGGTCCAGGAAGTCATGGAAACCATCTGGCCGGTGCTGGACAAGCGTCCCGAGTACCGGACCAACAAGATCCTCGAGCGCATCGTGGAACCCGAGCGGGTTATCATGTTCCGTGTGCCCTGGGTTGACGACAAGGGCGAAGTCCAGGTCAACCGTGGATTCCGCATCGAGATGAACAGCGCCATCGGTCCTTACAAGGGCGGACTGCGCTTCCATCCCAGCGTCAATCTCGGCATCCTCAAGTTCCTGGCCTTCGAGCAGGTCTTCAAGAACAGCCTGACGACCCTGCCCATGGGCGGCGGCAAGGGCGGTTCGGATTTTGATCCCAAGGGCAAAAGCGATCTGGAAGTCATGCGCTTTACCCAGAGCTTCATGAGCGAACTTTTCCGCCACATCGGCCCGGACACCGACGTTCCCGCCGGCGATATCGGCGTGGGCGGCCGCGAGATCGGTTTCCTGTTCGGCCAGTACAAGCGCCTGCGCAACGAGTTCACCGGCGTGTTGACCGGCAAGGGCCTCAACTGGGGCGGCTCGTTGATTCGTCCCGAAGCCACCGGTTACGGCGCCGTCTACTTCGCCGCCGAGATGCTCAACACCCGCGGCGAGACCTTCAATGGCAAGACCGCCCTGGTGTCCGGCTCCGGTAACGTGTTCCAGTACACCGCCGAGAAACTGCTGGATCTGGGCGCCAAGCCCGTCACGGTTTCCGACAGCAGCGGTTACATCTATGACGAAGCCGGCATCGATCGCGAGAAGCTGGCTTTCATCATGAATCTCAAGAACATCAAGCGCGGCCGGATCAAGGAATACGCCGAGAAGTTCAGCAGCGCCGTGTACACTCCGGTGGATCCGAACCGGGATCACAACCCGCTGTGGGACCACAAGGCCGAGGCCGCTTTCCCGAGCGCCACGCAGAACGAGATCAACGGCAAGGACGCAGCCAACCTGCTGAAGAACGGCGTTTACGTCATCAGCGAGGGCGCGAACATGCCGACCTCCCTGGACGGCATCAAGCAGTTCGTGGACGCCAAGATCCTGTACGGACCCGCCAAGGCCGCCAACGCCGGCGGTGTGGCTGTTTCCGGTTTGGAAATGAGCCAGAACAGCATGCGCTACAGCTGGACCCGCGAGGAAGTGGATCAGAAGCTGAAGGGCATCATGAAGAGCATTCATACTGCCAGTGTGGCCGCTTCCAAGGAATTCGGCATGGAAGGCAACTACGTGGCCGGTGCGAATATCGCCGGTTTCCTGAAGGTTGCCGATTCGATGCTGGATCAGGGCGTGGTCTGATTCCGTTTCCGGGATAGTTCCCGGATCGTTGAGCAGATGAGCGGGGCGGCCTCAGGGTCGCCCCGTTCCCTTACCATGAGCTGCACGGGAGGATGAACATGGCAGTCTGGGGATTTCTGGGCACCGGGATCATGGGCCGGCCCATGGCGATGAACCTGTTGAGGACGGGCGTCGAACTGCGCGTGTGGAACCGGACAGGGGACAAGTGCCTGCCCTTGGCCGAAAAGGGGGCGGTGGTCTGCGATACGCCGCAGGAAGTCTGTGCCGCCGCGGATATCACGTTTGCCATGCTGGCCGATCCGGCCGCGGCCACCGAGGTATTCTTTGCCTCCGCTGGCGCGTTGGCCGGGTTGGGCCCGGGGCATGACTACGTGGACATGTCCACGGTGGATCCCGGCACGAGCCGAAAGTTGGCCGTGGCGGCCGCCGGGGCGGGCGCCCGTTTCCTGGAGGCCCCGGTCAGCGGTTCGCTGAAACCGGCCACCGACGGCACCCTGGTGATATTGGCGGCCGGCGATGAAGCGCTCTATGCAGAGGCTGCGCCGGCTCTGGAGGCCATGGGCAAGCTCCGGATCCATCTGGGTGAGGTGGGGCAGGGAGCGCGCATGA
>CAZJGK010000085.1:0-12188 GCA_964545545.1 uncultured Fibrobacteraceae bacterium
AGAGCATCGTGTGCCGGGTGCTGGACAAGGAGAGCCTCATCGTGGGGCTTGAACGCCTCGGCATGCCCGGCAGCATCTATGTGCCGTTCCGGCGGGACATCACCCGGCCCAACGGCATCATCCTGGTCACCGGGCCCACGGGCTCGGGCAAGACGACCACCCTCTATTCGGCCCTGACCTATCTGAACAAACCCGACACCAAGATCATCACCCTGGAAGATCCCGTGGAGTACGAACTGCCGGTCATCAACCAGGCCCAGATCAACACGGCCAAGGGGTTCACCTTCGCCAAGGGGCTGCGCGCGATCCTGCGCCAGGATCCGGACATCCTGCTGGTGGGCGAGATCCGCGATGTCGAAACGGCCCAGCTGGCCATCCGGGCGGCCCTGACCGGCCACCTGGTCTTCAGCACCCTGCACACCAACAGCGCCGCGGGGGCGATTCCGCGCCTGTTGGATATGGGGATCGAGCCGTTCCTGTTGTCGGCCACCCTGGTCTCGGTGCTGGCGCAACGGTTGGTGCGGACCATTTGCAAGGACTGTGGAGCGCCGGCCGCGCCCGATCCCAAGGATCTGGAACTGCTGGGCATGACCCCGGAGGATCTGGCCGGCTGCCAGACCATGGCGGGCAAGGGGTGTTCGTTGTGCCGGCAAACCGGGTTCCGCGGCCGCATGGCCGTGTTCGAGTACCTGCGGGTCGACACCGAGATCCGCAAGATGATCGCCATGGGCCGTGATGCCCTCGATATCGAAGCGCAGGCCCGCGCCAACGGCCAGTCCATGTTGCGGGATGACGCCCTGGCCCGCTTGAAGGCGGGACTGACCACGGCGCCTGAAGTGCTGAAGGTGAGTTCATGAAAGAATATCGTTACAGCGCCCTGACCGGCAATGGCCAGACCATCACGGGGATCAGGCAGGCTCCCAGCGCCCATGTGTTGGCGGCGGACCTGCTGGAACAGGGGTTGGTTCTGCTCAAGAGCAAATCCACCCTGGGCGGCATGTTTTCCGGTTCCCGCCGCATCGGCCGCAAGGAATTGCGGGACTTCACCCAGCACATGGCAACCTGTCTGGGCGCGGGGGTCACGGCCGTTTCGGCCCTTGATGATTTTCAGCGTCAGACCCCTGGTGTATTCGGGGAAATCCTGGCCGACATCCGCAACGACATCAACAGCGGCACCCAGCTGGACGAGGCGTTCGGGAGGCACCCCGAGGTGTTCAACTCGGTCTACCTCTCCCTCGTGGCCTCGGGTCAGAATTCCGGGGCCCTGGACGATGTTTTTACCGAATTGGTGGCCTATCTGGAATGGAACGACAACCTGCGCAGCCAGACCAGCCAGGCCCTGATCTATCCCTCCATCCTGGTGGTGGGCATCATGGGCCTGTTCTTGCTGATGATGTTGTTTGTCATTCCCCGCTTCAAAGGCATCTTCGAAAGCATCGACATGAAGCTGCCCACCCTGACGGTAAAGGTCATGGCCATGGGTGATTTCATGGGGCACTGGTGGTGGTTGATCTTCATCCTGATCGCCACGGCCGTTGCCGGGTTCAAGGCCTTGATCAAGACCGAAAAAGGCGAGTTCTGGCGGGACAAGATGTTGCTCAAAATGCCTGTGATCAGCACATTTCTGCTGAAAATCTCCCTGTCGCGCTTCAGCAAGACCTTCGCGATGATCTTCGGTTCGGGGGTGGATTTGATACGCGCCCTGGATCTGATGCAGGGCGTCGTCGGAAACAAGGTGATGGCCCGGGAGATCGCCCGGATCCGCACACGGGTCTCCTCGGGGGAGAGCCTGACCTCGGCCTTTGCCGGTGCGCCCATTTTTCCGCCTTTGGTCCAGCGGCTGGTCTCCGTCGGGGAAAAGACCGGTAGCCTGGACACTTCGCTGCGCCGGGCCTCGGATTACCTGGACAAGGAAATTCCCCGGGATCTGAAAAAGGCGTTCACCATTTTCGAGGCCGTCATCATCGCCCTTCTGGGGGTCATGGTCTGCGTGGCCGCCTTGTCCCTGTTGATGCCGATCATGTCGATCAGGCCAACAACATGATGGAGGCATGGTTCATGAGGAACGGGAGCAGAAAATCGGGCTTCGGGCGGGATGGCTTCACGCTGATCGAGATCATCATCGCGGTGGCCATCGTGGCCATCATGGCGGCAGCCGTCACCCCCCTGGCCTTCAAGGAATTGGTCAAGGCACGCGAGGATTCCACCCTCAAGGAACTGTCCGGGATCGAGCACGGGCTTCTGGATTTCTACCAGGACACCGGCCGGTTTCCCTCCGAAGTCGAGGGGTTGGCGGCTCTGGTCGCCGATCCCGGTTTGACGGGCTGGCAGGGGCCGTACCTGGATACCGATCGGGGTGATCCGGTCAGCGCCATCACCACCGATGCCTTCGGCAGCACCTACCTGTACGACCTGGACCCCGCCACGGTGCCCGCGGGCGCGGCCAACGTGATCGTGGCCAGCGGTGGGAGTGACCACACAGTGACCTTCGGGTCGGTGGGCGGGACCTGGACCATCAACAGCCCAGGCGACGACCTGGTGCAACTGGTGACCAGCGGTCCTGTGAACCGGGAAAAGATCATGACGGGACAGGCCGAAATGGCTCTGATCGCCGATGCTTCGGCAAAGTACTACCAGGACCATACCAGTTTCCCGGTGGGCGCCAGCGACCTGTCCGGGAATTACCTGGATCCGGGCATCGGAGGCGGAAATTTCATCGACCCCTGGAATCAGTCCTATGTCCTGCAGGAGGACGGAGGTTCCCCGCCGACTTTGACCGTCAAGAGCCTGGGCCCGAACCGCATCGATGACGGCGGCGGGGGTGACGACCTTGCCCTTGCCGTCAGCAGCATTCCCCCGGGCCGTGAGGTCACCCTCGCCCGCTTGAACATTGCCCAGGCGTCCCTGACGGCCGACCCGAGCCTGATCTTGACCGGCAACTGGCCGACCGACCGCCTGAATCTCGGTTTGGCGGGGATGTTCGATCTGGATGGATGGGGCCGGGCTTACGGCATAAATACGGGAAGCAGGGCTGTATTTTCTTCTGGACCGGACGGCAATCCCAACACGGTGGCCGACAACATTCCGGTCGGCCTGGGGCCATAGCCGTGGCCACCGGCACAACGGCGAGAAGTTGAGCGTATCTAGCATGAGAAAGCGGGAGCAACGACCATGAGCAAAGAACGGGGATTCAGTGTCAGGATCCAGCTCGACACCCGGATCGGCATCGGACTGACCAGGACCGGCCAGACATCCTGGCTGGTGGACGAGCTGACCACGGCGGCGGCAGAGGAAATCCTTCCCGATGTGTTTCGCCGGCAAGTGGCCGCCGAGGGTGGCAACCTGACCTGGATCGTGCCGGACGATCAGGTCCGGACGGCCCTGTTCACCTTGCCCGACCTGAAGAAGGGCGAACTTGATCGCGGGGTCTCGGGCATGGCTGCCCGGCAGGAGAAATGCAAACCCGAGGAACTGGTCATTTCCTGGCGCTCCCTGGGCAAGCACGCCGAGCCCGGCGGCGAACCCGGCCACGAGGTGGTCTCCCTGGTCATGCGCCGCGAAAACCGCGAGGAACATTTGCAGCTGGCCACCGGCCTGGGGGTGAAACCGGCCTGCATGTTGCCCGGATATTCCGTCCTGGACCAGATGTTCCGCCTGGTGGGTCCTCCGGTTCCCGATGGTGGGGCCTGGACTCTGGTCTATCTGGACGGCGAGCATAATTTCCTCAACATTTCCAGCCCCGAGAGTCTGATCCTGACCCGGGCGCTGCCGGTGAAACTCGCCGAAGGCCAGGAACAGACCGAATATTTGGACCGTCTGGCCACCGAAATCGACCGCTCCCGCTTCTTCATCCGTCAGGGCGCCCGCAACCCCGAAATCAGCCAGATCCTGGTCTGCGGGGATCCCGAACTGGCCATCCCGATGGTGGATCACCTGAACGAGGAAGGGTCCATCACCGCGGTGCACTGGGCCGCCGAACACATGTTCAGCCACCAGGGCGAGCCGGTCCGGATCGAATATCTCATCCCGTTGCTGGGCGCGGCGCTGGCCCTTGAATCCACGCCGCACAACCTCCTGGACCGCCGCCGAAGGGTGATGGGAGCCAGGGGAAAACGCCGGCTGATGCTGGCCGGTACGGCCGCCGCGGTCGGCCTGGTGCCCATGGTGCTGGCCGGCAGCATGCTGACCGCCCGGATCCAGGAAACCTACTTGATGCGGGCCGGCCAACGCTTGGAATCGGCCCGGATCGATGCGCAGGCGGCCGCCGAGGTCTACAAGACCAGCCGGCTGATCTCCAATCAGGAACTGTGCCTGGACTGGTTGGAGCACCAGCGCCTGGATGGCGAATCCCTACTTACGCAACTGGCCGGCATCACCCCGGACAAGGTGGTTTTCAGCAACTTGAGGATCTGGGAAAGGGAAACCGGGGGCATCGGGCTCGAGATCATCGGCGACAGCATGGGCAAGAGCGCGGAGGCTGCCCAGGCCACCTACCTGGATTTCCAGAAGGCCCTGGCCGGCATGAAGGTCCTCGAGGGGTTCGAGGAACCCCGCGTGCTGGAGATCGACTCGGTTCGCAAGGCGGGCGGGGTCACTCCCCAGACCCACTTCACCCTGGACATTGAAATCGCCCCCCGCGCGCAGGAGAAGTCATGAACCCACGGCGCAGGATCATTGGGGCCCTGGACCATTGGGGCAAGAAACGGCTTTTCTGGGGCGGAATGGCCGTGGTATACGCGCTCGTCGCCCTGCTGGTCGTGGTCCCCAAAGGCAAGAAAACGATCGATGACCACCGGAAGGTCATGGAACTGACCCAGCAGCTGGCTGACCTGGACGCCTGGACGGTGGCCGGTAAGTGGCTCGCCCCCGAAGTGGCCCGGCGCCAGCCGTGGGTCACCGCCGCCTGGGACCGCGCCTTTCCCAGCCGCCGCCAACGCGAGGACCTGTTCCTGGAAATCGCCAAGGCCGCCGATGCCAGCGGGATCACCGATTTTCAGCTTCAAGAGATCGAACAGGCCACCGACCTGTCCACTCCGCGCCTGCAGGAAGCTCTGGATGCGCGGATGAGCGATGGGGGAGCCGTGTACGGGGTGCCGGTCCAGGTGCCGAACATCACCCTGACCACGTATCGCGTCAAGGCGAGCTTCAGCGGCGACTACCAGGCGGCCACCCGTTTCCTCTGGGGGCTGCAGCACATTGATCGAGCCATGAGCATTCACGACCTCCTCCTGCGCAACGAGAACAAGCAGGTCAAGGTCGATCTGGAGATGGAAGTCTATGTCAGTCAAATCTCTTAGCCCACGCACGGCCGTGTTGATCGCGGTGCTGGTGATCGCCGGCGCGGGGGTCACGGTCCTGAACATTAAGACCTTCGGCGTCAGAGGCGGCTTCCATCAGGCCAATGCGGCCAGGGCGCAGGCCTACGCTGTTCTGCCTGCGGACCTGGGCGAACTGGTCCGTCTGGCAGGTCAGGATCTGCGCGGGCCGGAGCATCAAACGAAGGCCGAGCCTACGACTCCGGAAGCACCGGTGCGCGATCCCTTCGTGGAGACGACTCCTGCGAAGCCGGCCACCGGAATCACGCATGCCGTGAGTAGACGAACACGCCGCAAGAGCAAGAGCCCCGGATTGGTCTGCTCCGCCGTGTTGCTGGGGGGGCGGGCGCCGCTGGTCATGATATCAGGCAAGACCTACCGCCTCCAGGACCAGGTGGCCGGTTACACGGTCATCGACATCAGCGCCCGCGGGGCGGTGCTGGAAAACAAAGAGGGCAAACGCAAGACCCTGACCATTGGCGGCGGGGACATTGGCTCGTTTTCCGTGAGTGTCGGCAGCGAGGATCTGGCGGCACGAATCAATACCGAAAGGAAGGAACCATGAACAGCCGAATGATGGCGGCAGGGAGGCCGATGGGCGCCGCACTGGCGGCCCTGGTGCTGGCGTTTGGCGTCGGCTTGGCGACGGCCGGAGCGGGGACCGTCCAGGTCGAGCCTGTCACGGCGGACTGGGCGGCCGGCATCCAACCGGTCAGCATCGTGACCAACGGATATGTGGCCGTGAGGGATCTGTTGCCCACGGTGGCGGAAAAGCTGGGCCTGGGCCTGCAGATGGCCCCGGACGTGGACGGTCAGGTCAATGTCCACCTGGTGCAGGTGCCCGCCGAACACGCCCTGGACGGCATCCTGGACCAGGTCGGCCTGGGGTACGAAGTCGTCGATGGAGTTCTGGTCATCCACAAGCAGGGTATGGTGACCCGCTGGTTCACCTTCGATTACCCGGTGACCCAGCGCGAGGGGCGGGGGGAGCTCGAAGTATCCGGGAGCGGCCAATCATCCGGCGGCTCGGGCGGCGGCGGCGAGAACGAGGGGCAGAACAAGAGCCATGTCACCAGCACCGCCACCATGAGCATCTGGCCTGAAGTCATGGAATCCTTGAAGACCCTGGTCTTTGCGGGGGCCTCCCTGGACAACCAGGCGGCCGGTGGAGCCCAGGCCGCTTCGACCAATGTGGCCGATGGCCAGGGGCGCAGCCTGGTGATCAACTCCATGGCGGGCCTTGTGGAGGTCACCGCCGAATTTGACCGTGTCCAGCGCGTCGAAGGCCTGCTGGCGCGATTGAGCGAGTCCCTCCAGCGCCAGGTAGCCATCGAGGTCAAGATCATGGAGGTCAACCTGGACAAGTCCACCAAGACGGGCATCGACTGGTCGAGTTTGACCGGCACGGATGTGGACGGCGATTTGCACGCCACGGGCAACGGCCCGACTTCAGGCGGGGACTATCTGAAATTCGTGGTGGATTCCACCCATCTGAATGGGACCCTCCAGGCGCTGGCGGAATACGGTGACATCAAGACTTTGAGCACGCCGCGCATCACGACGCTGAACAACCAGAAGGCCGTGGTCAGGGTCGTCCGCGAGGACGTGTACTACTCGGCCCAGGTCGAACCCGCGGTGGTGTCCAACGGGGTGGCGACCGAGCCGGTCATCAGTTACACTCCGCGCAGTTATTCCATAGGCGTGATCCTGGATGTGACACCCCAGGTGGGCGCCGACGGATCCATCACTCTGAATGTCCATCCCACCATTTCCGATGTGGTCGGGATCGCCGTGTCCCCCAATGCCGATCAAGCGCCCATCCTCAGCATTCGCGAGCTGGACACCGTCGGCAGGGTGCAGGCGGGGCAGACCCTGGTCATTGCCGGTCTGCTGTCCAAGCGCAACCAGGTCAAGCGTTCAGGGATTCCCCTGTTGAAGGATCTTCCCCTGCTGGGCTACATCTTCGGGTCGACCTCGACGCAGCAGAACGATGTGGAACTGGTGATGTTGTTGACGCCGGTTTTGATGCAGGGGGGGGCGGTCGAGGAGATCGCCAAGGCCGCAGAGGAAGCCGTCAAATCCAAGATGTGACCGGCCCTTGCCGGACGTGAAAAAAGCCCGGTCCACAGGGACCGGGCTTCATCGTCCTGGCACCAAGCGGATCAGCGAACGGTGACCACCTTGCCGATGTCGTCACCCATGACATCCTCGGTGGTGTTGTCGCTGAAGGGGGTCTGCCACATTCCGTCGGGGCCAGCGCTGAGGACGAACACCTTGTGCCGAATGGTTCCGGTGTAATGGCCACCGGGCAGATAGCGGGCGTTGACCACATAGGCGTTGCCCCAGGGGTCTTTCAACTCGTAGCCGCCCACGTAGGGCCCTTTCCAGGCGAGATCACCGATGGTACTCCAGTCCTGGCCGGCCTGATTGGCATTGTTGCCGGTGGGGGAGCTGTCGTTGTCGGGGTTGTTGAAGTAGAGATAATCACCGATGTTCTTGTGGTTGCCGTAGGTGCCCCAGTTGGCGGCACCCGCGCCGGCGCCGGTTCCCGCGGTGCTGGGAACCAGGGTTGAGGTCACAACCCGGTCGATGACATTGCCGCTAGGGCCGTTGGCGTTGGTGAACGGCCAGCGGCCGGTATCCTTGTAGTAGCCGAGAATGGCCGCGGAGATGGTCTCGGTCTCATTCTTGGCGCGGGTGACCTTGGCGTCTTCCAGATGCCGGAAGACCATGGGACTTAAGGCCGCCGCGAAGATCGCCACGATCGCCACCGCAATGACGATCTCGATGAGTGTAAAGCCGCGGCGATCGAAGTTCCTGGATTTCAACATAACGTGTTCCTTTCTCGTTCAGGGGCCTCCCCCAGGCCCGGCGCTTATGCCAGGAAGGTGGGCGACACAAGGCCCCCGCTGGGGCCCGATCACCAGACTTTCTTCGGTTGAGGATGATGTTTCTTTAGAAAATAAATGGGGCCGGGATGCGATGGTCCCGGCCCTTGAGGATCAATGGCTTTCAATCGACTCCGCGAGGGAATGAGGCGTACACCGCCGCCTGGTCCGCAGGCATGACCACAACCTCCTGGATGTTGACGTGCGGCGGCCGCGTAACGCAGAACAGCACCGTCTCGGCGATGTCCACCGCCTGCAGGGGCGGGAAGTTCCGGTAGACGCCGGCTGCACGCTCGGAATCCCCGTGAAAGCGGACCTCGCTGAACTCGGTTTCCACCATGCCGGGGTCCACGCTGGAACAGCGCACGCCGGTGCCCAGCAGGTCGATGCGCAGGGCCTGGTTCAAGGCCCGCACGGCGAATTTCGTGGCGCAGTAGATGTTCCCGCCTGGGTAGACCTGATGACCGGCGATGCTGCCGATGCTGATCACATGGCCTTGGTCCCGGGCGATCATCCCCGGCAGCACGGCCCGGCTGACCCACAACAGACCCTTGACGTTGGTGTCGATCATTTCTTCCCAGTCGCCGGCATCGCCATCCTGGAACTTGTCCAGCCCGCGGCTCAGACCCGCGTTGTTGACCAGGATATCGATGGCCCGCCAGGGGGCGGGCAATCCGGATATGGCGGCGTTCACCGCGGTGCGGTCCCGCACATCCAGGCGCAGCAGGTGGCAGCCCGTGCCGTGGTCCGCTTTGAGCCGGGCGGCCAGCGCCTCGAGTTTTTCCAGACGCCGGGCGGCCAGGATCAACCGGGCACCCTGGCCGGCGAACGTTGCGGCGCAGGCTTCGCCGATGCCTGCACTGGCCCCTGTGATCAGGGCGATCTTTTCCTTCAACATGAGACAACCTCCGTTGAACAGGCGGCGACCCGGGATATCAGAGGGTCGCCGCCGGGCTACGTTGCGAGCTTACTGGATCCATTTGGTCAACCAGGCCATGACCTGGTCGTGCCACTGGATGGAATTCTGTGGTTTGAGAACCCAGTGGCTCTCGTCGGGGTAGTACAGGAGCCGCGCCGGAATACCCTGACGGCGCAGGGCCGTGAAGGTGCTCAGGCCCTGGGTGTCGGCCACCCGGTAGTCATGGCCGCCATGGACCACCAGGGTGGGCACATGCCAGTTCTGCACATAGTCGATGGGATTGAACGTCTGGTAACCGTTGCCCTCGTCCCAGGGGCGGCCATGGTGTTCCCATTCGGGGAACCACAGCTCTTCGGTGTCGAAGTATGCCATGCGCTCGTCCAGGTTGCCGTCGTGGCAGACGAAGGCCTTGAACTTGTCGGCGAAAGGTTGGCCGGCCATCCAGTTGATCATGTAGCCCCCGTAGCTCGCGCCCGCGGCCACCACCTTGGAGCCATCCATCCAGGGATAACGCTCCAGGGCCGCGGCCAGCCCTTTTTCCAGGTCCTCGAGGGGGCGGTCGCCCCAGTGGTTGCTGATGGCGTCGGTGAAGTCCTGGCCGTAGCCGGTGGAGCCGTGGAAGTCCACCGCGAGGGTCGCGAACCCGGCCCCCACATAGGCCTGGGGATTCCAGCGGTAGTGGAAATCGTTGCCGAAGCTGCCCTGGGGCCCGCCGTGGACCAGGAAGGTCACGGGCCACTTGTGGCCGGAAAAGGCTTCCATGTCGCTGTAATCGTAGGGTTTGACGACATAGGCGTAAACCGTATCGCCATTCCAGCCGGAGAAGGTGAACTGCTCGGGTTGGCCCATCCTGGCGTGGGATAGCTTTTCGCCGTTCAGGTTGGTCAGTTGCTGCAGGCCCTTGCCGCTGGTCTTGATGGTGTACAGCTCGGTCGGCGAACGCAGATCCTGGTGGCCGAACAGCAGGCGCCCATCGCCCAGGAGGTTCAGGCTGCCGTTGCGGCCCATTTTGTGCAGCAGGGTGGCCTGGCCGCTTTTCAGGTCCAGCTTGAAGATCGAGACCTGACCCAGGTAGGCGGCGGAGCAATAGACGGTCTTGCCGTCGGGAGCGAAGACCAGACCGTGCGGGGTCAGGTCCATATCTCCATAACGGAAGTCGATGCGCCGTTGCGATCCGGTGGCCCAGTCGCGCAGCACGATGTGGAAACGGTCGGATTCGAAACCGGGCCGGTCCATGGCCAGGTAGGCCATGGTCTTGCCGTCAGGGGAGAAGACCGGTTCGGTGTCCCAGGCCTTGTTCGCTGCGGTCAGGCAACGGATGGTGCCCGAGCCGTCAACCGGGGCGGCGTACAGGTTGTAGTCCGTGCTCCAGGCGGGTTCGCTGCCGGGCAGGATCTTGGCGGTGAAGATCACTTCGTTGCCGTCTGGACTCACGGCCACCTCTTCGAAACCGCCCCAGGGATGGGTGGGTGTGTCGGTATTCAGATCCGGCATCAGATCCACGGTCTCGCCCGATTGAGGCGAAACCAGGAAGAGGTGTGAGCGCTTGCCGTCTTCCCAGGTGTCCCAGTGCCGGAACATAAGCTCGTCGTAGATCATGCCGGTTGTGGGGTCGGCGGCCTTCTGGGCGTCCTTGTCGACGGTGCCTTGGATGCCCAGGCCCGGGTAGACGTCCATGGCCACCAGGAACTTGTGCAGGGCCGGGACGACGTTGAATTCGCCGATGTCCAGGGCCAGGTGGGTGACCGGCACCGCTTCGCCGCCCGCAGGATCGATCTCCCAGATCTGGGCGCTGCCGCCGCGGGTCGAAAGGAAGAACAGCTTGCCGTCTAGGCACCAGCGGGGGTTCCAGTCGTTGTCCGGATGGGTGGTCAGACGCTTGGTGGTTTTGCCGTCGGTGCTGGCGAGCCAGATGTCGGTGCGGCCGCGGTTGGCCTCCAGGTCGGTGGAGCGCACGGTGAAGGCGACCCAGCCGCCGTCGGGTGAGACGTGGGGATCACTGATGCGGTCCATGGCCAACATGTCGTGAACGCTGAAAGGGTGGGTTTCGGTTTGCTGGGCGATGGCGCCGGCGGCGATCAACACCAGGCAGAGAATCATGATCAGGCGGATCTTCAAGAGGGGACCTCCAGAAAAAACCAGGGGAGTGGATAACATCCCGCAGAATATAACGCATTTGCCGCGGGGTTTCGAGGGTGGGTTAGGGCAGCGGTTGGGGTTTGCCCTGGGGGTCGGTGTTGACGTAGGTCACGGTGGCCTCGGTCACCGCCACGGTGCCGCTGCCGTCCCGGCGCTGGGCTTCCACCGACACCCGTACGCGCACGGAGGTGCGGCCGGTCTTGATGACCTCGGCGTAAAAACTGACCAGGTCGCCGACCTGCACCGGCTGGTGGAAGACGACCTGGTCCATGGCCACGGTGACCACCCGCCGGCAGCCCAGGGCGATGGCCGGCACGGCCCCGGCCTGATCGATGTAGCTGAGGATCACGCCGCCGAAGATGGTGCCGTGATGGTTCGTGTCCCGGGGCATCATCAGCACCCGGATGGC
The DNA here is from genome assembly GCA_964545545.1 of uncultured Fibrobacteraceae bacterium. Classification (GTDB taxonomy): domain Bacteria; phylum Krumholzibacteriota; class Krumholzibacteriia; order LZORAL124-64-63; family LZORAL124-64-63; genus JAHJTW01. The sequence continues at coordinate 11,671 of CAZJGK010000085.1, forward strand.
GGGGTCTTGCGGTTGGCCCATCATGTTTTCCTTTCGGATCGAGTAAAAGAACAGAAAATTGACTGGTGCCGAAGGGCCGCCTAGTCAGATTTCCAATGAATTCGATAAATAGCAGCATGACTACTTTGTTGAAGTAATTCGAAACGGGGATCAGCGTTGAACTGGGCCCGGGACCACGGTAACAGAGGTGGATTCCAAATTTTTTCGTCACTTACCCAAACAAGCTCAACTCCCCACTCATTAAGCTGTCGGGTTTTCGTTGGCCATGGGTCATTTAGCAGACTTGCGACCCCGGGCCTAAAATCGTGGCCGCCCTTTGTCCCAAAATGCCAGCAGGCAGGGGATGTCATGGGTATCCCGGACAAATGGAAGGCCCAGCAACTACCATCGTCCCAAGCATTTGCAACGATTTCCCCAGGTTTGGCCAATTCAGGGAGATGACTCGCCAATTCGAACTCTTCTGGGCCAAATCCAGTATGGGCATTTTGGGATGAAAGATAGCTCCAATTTTGTACTAA
>CAZJGK010000086.1:0-12079 GCA_964545545.1 uncultured Fibrobacteraceae bacterium
TCTTGTTTCTGGTCTGCCTGGAGCGTCCCCCGCCATAATCTGTTTCCTTTTTACGCTGGCTTTTCTGATGCCTCGAACGGCCGCCTGCCAGATGGTGCATCTGGATCCCATCCCCTGGCGCGCCGCTGCCGATTCGACTTCCCGGCTCGCGCTTGAAGTTCATGCGGATCATTATTTCGATCCTGAATTCGATTGGTCACTGAACCGGTTGCTGTTGACCGTCTTTTTGCCCGGGGGCGAAGACGGGATCTTCTTCCTGCGCATGTCGCACATGACCTTCGACAGCGGTAACGTGAGCGTTCTGGATCGCTGGCCCCAGATCCGGGGTCCCGAAATGGATCCGGCCTGGCCGTTCAGCGGCCGGGTCAAGGGATTCGGGCAACTGGAGGTGGGGACAAACGGCCCCCTCGCGTTGCCTTTGTTGAAGGATCTGACCTACGGCGTGGCCCTGGGACTGCCCGTGGGCACCGGAACCCTGTATCCATTTTCGTCCACCAGTATGCCGCTGCGGGTCGCGCTGAGAAAGTCGCTGAGCTTGTCGCCGGCCGTCTATTGCCATTTGAGCGTGGGTTCCCTGATGAGCATGGGGTCGGGCCGGGTGGATTTTGCCGATCAGACCTTCAAGAGCGGCCATCAGTTCGGCGGCGAAATCGCCTGGTATCGCGGCCGCGGCTCGAGCCTGAGGGCCACGCTCGATGCCGACGACCGCGATGGCGAGTCCTCTCTCAAGGCCGGTCTGCAATGGTGGCTGCCCTGGACCCGGGACGGGTCTTTCGGGATTCAGGCCGCCAGGGAGATGGCCGGCCGTGAGGATCGGGCGGGGCTGTGGTTCCTCACCCTGGCCTGGCGCTTTGACAGCGCCAAGTATCGGCCGAGCACGGCCCCCGCCGGAGCATCGGATAATGCCACGGTGATGCCCTGAAAGGTTGCGTTTTGCCTGCTTGGTCGGGGTTGTTGCCCGCGGGTGCGTAAGGTGTGGCGCCAAGGCCGTTTCTTGCTCATGAGTCCTTATCCTGCTCAGATCTCCCTTTAATTTCCCTGGACCGGATGCTGCGGCCTTTCCTGGTCAAGCCGGCCCTTTGTTGGCATGTCCCTTGCCCTCTTGGCCTGAAACATTGCTCGGCATCCTGGTTTGCACACCGAAGGAAAGCTTGTGGCCCATATTCTGCTCGGCATGAACCTGTTTGATGACCGCCATCTTGGGGACCAACTTCGTTCCTGGGGAGTGACCACCGGCGGGTGGACGTGCACCGGGGATCAGGTCTGTTTGCCGGGGATATGGGAGTGTGACGCCCTGCTGATCAATCCTGTTGAGGCCAGGCAATTGCCGCGGCAGGAACCCCGAGCGGGTCGGGGTCCCTGCGCGCCCATTCTCGTCTGGGACGGGATCCTTGTCAGCGCCCCGGACCGGGCTCCACGCTCGGCGGTCGTGCCGATTTCTGCCGGGGGAGGCCTGTTTGCCTCGTTGCAGGTCTGTGTGACTCATGCCGAAGGCTTGCGGGATGTCAAGGGGGACGTGCCGATCCTGGAAACCAATCCGCACCATGTGGTCGGACACGAATTGTTGACACCCCTGACGGCCATCAAAACCGCGCTGGAAGTCCTGGCGGGAGATCTCGGTGACCTGGAACCCGGCGGGTCCGATGCCGATCCCAGGCTGCGCATGGCCAAATTGGCGCTGCGCAACGTCAATCGCCTGCGTGATGCTTTTGACTGGAGTCAGGGACTTCTGGACCAGATCCAAACCGAAGACATCATGGCTCCGCAGGATGAGGCCTCCGGTTCCGGTCGCATGGAGGATCTGGCCGCAGGCTTGGCCCGGCTCGCGATCCTGGCCCCGGGAACCATTCCGGACGTTCCGGCGCCGGAAACAGGGCCCGTGCTCGACGTTGCCGGGAAAATGATCCAGTCGCTGCAGGACGCCTTGCCGGGACGCCCGGTGCGTCTGCATTTGCTGGAGGACAACGGGGGTTGCGGCATCGTCATTCTGGCCACGCCCACCGATGGGGAGACACCCCTGTCCAGCCTTGGCGCAGCCGATCCGCTCCAGGCCATGCCTTCCTGGGACCCGTGGCGGTTGGCCCTGGAAAAAGCAGCTTCCCTCCGGATTCCCGCCCATCTTGTTGTTGCCTCGGGGGGAAAACTGGAAATCCAGTCCCGCGGGGGTTTTCCCTGCCTGGCCCTGGTGTTGCCGGCAGGCACCGTCGACGCCCAGGCGTTTGACGGGGGATTGGCCTTGCGGGATTCCATTACGGTGCCATAATCCGGGAAATTGTTTGGCCGGATATTCACGGCCGGCAGCCATGACCGGAGGATCGACACCAGATGTCCAGGCAGACTCCACCTTCACATGAGTCGTCCGACACCCCGAACCATGACCGGGAATCGCGTGCGGAGAGGCTGGCTGTCGCCGCCGCAGCTCATGACCTGAACCAGATGCTGGCCGTCATTTCCGGGCGCGCGGGATTGCTGCTCGAACAGGTCCAGGATCCGGCCATGATTGGCCATCTGGAGGCCATTGCGACCGCCTGCCGCGATGCGGCCGCCATGGTGCACCGGCTGACCGGCCAGGATGGGGATGAGGTTCCTGAAGCGTGTGATCTCGCAGTCGAGGCGCGGGTTGCGGCCTCCCTCATCATGCCGCCGGGTAAGGGGGCAGGGCGGCCCCGTTGTCTGGTCGAGCTGACGCGGGGCACTGCGGTCGGTGTACCCGGCCAGGTCCTGCGGGAAGTTCTGGTCAACCTCCTGCTCAATGCCCGTGAAGCCATGGATTCAGGGGGAACGGTTCACATCAGCGGGGGTTCAAGGTCCGGCCGGGTCCGGCTCCGGGTTGCCGACGACGGACCGGGCATCGCTCCGGAAGTGCAGGACCGGCTTTTTGTCCCCGGGGGTTCCGGCAAGGCGTCGGCGGGGCGGGGGATCGGGCTGGCCGGGTGCCGGCAGTTGCTGTCTCGCTACGGAGGCCGCCTGGAGCTTGCGGACAGTGGGGACCAGGGAACGGTGTTCGTCCTGGATCTTCCCCTGCCAGGAATTGGTGCTGAGCCGATCGCTGCCCAGGGCGAACCGACATCCGCAGCCCAGGTCGACGGGGAATCCACGGGGGTTCGGATCCTTGTGGTGGACGATGAACTTTCCATGCGCGAGATGCTGGCCGAAGTCCTGTCCGAACTGGGCTGCAGGGTGACGGCCGTCGGGGATGCCGAAACCGCGCTGGCTGCGTTTCAGCCCGGATCATTCCAGGTGGCCCTGTTGGACCAGACTCTTCCCGGCATGTCCGGCGCCGACCTTGCGGCCAACCTGCGCAGGAACGATCCTTGTCTGGCGATTTTCCTGATGACCGGTTGGGGAAACAAGGAATCCTTGGCTGTCCCTGACCGTTCCGCGATCGATTTCACGGCACGCAAGCCCATGGAATTCAAGGACCTGCAGCGTTTGTTGATGGAGGCGGTCCGACTGCAGGCCGGCCGCACCGCCGACCTTGGGCGCAAATCCTGAAGCGAGGTATCCTGCGTTGAATAATGGTATGCGGCACTGGCCGCTTCATGTTCCCACCCACGCCCTATCCCTTCCGCGGATACTCCGCTGCGTTGCGGCCGGGTTTGTGCTGTCCTTGCTGTTCAGCTTGTTGCCTGCCGAGGGAAGGAGCCAGGAACCGAGCCGGACCTTCACGTTGGTTCCCACCGATTCCCTGACCCTGGCCGTCACCGGACGTGCCGCGGGGGTAACCTGGATCGGACCCGATACCCTCGCGGTTCTCGATGATATTCCCTACACCCTTGCCGAAGATGGTCACCGCACGGTACGCCTGGTTTTTCAGGATCGCGCGGGAAAGATCCTGCTGGACAGGGATTTCACCGGAGTACTCGACCGCGCGCTGGCCTGGGACGGCGAATTCCTGTGGGGGTGCGGGGATAATCAGGAGGGTGGCTCCCTGCTGTACAAGATCCGCCTGGATTCCCTGGTGGTGGATAATGCCTATGACCTGTCGGGCCATCGACCCACCGGGATGTGTTTTGACGGCCGGTACCTGTGGATTTCCGACCGGGATTCAGGCCATCTGGATCGCTTCGATCCCGAGACCGAAGCCATCACCCGCTCGGCGCCTGGCCCCGCCTTTTCCCCCTGTGGTTTGGCCTGGGATGGACGTCAAACCTGGCTGACGGATCGGGGTACTGGGCGTATGTACTGTCTGACGGGCGGGCGGCGCCAATGGACGGGAACCGTCACCGCGGCCTCCTTCCTGGAACCGGGGCAGGAAACGTTGCTATTTCACGACGGTTATTCCCTGTTCTATATTCCTGACGGGGGGCACATGGCGGTCCGGGCGGTTTTTCGGTGATCAGCGCCTTGACAGTTTAGCCTTGTGATCCTAATTTGCATTACGAAAACTGTTTTCAATATTGAGAACAGATCTCCCACTCTGCACCTGGAAGGGCCCAAAATGGTGAGCATCAATATGAGTACCCCGGTCTCTGAAGACCTGGTCAGGGAAAAGGAAGTCGCCTTCGCGCAATTCATCCAGCGCAGCGGCTTGAAGACCACGCGTCAGCGCAATACGATCATCTCCACATTCTTTCGTTTGCGGGGACATGTTTCCGTGGAAGAATTGCTGGTAGAGGTTAAGAAAGCCAACCCAAGGATCGGGTACGCCACCGTGTACCGGACCCTGCATTTGCTGGTCGAAAGCGGCTTGGTCCAGGAGCGGCGTTTCGGTGACGGGCTGGCCCGTTACGAAGGTCACTCGGCCATTGAGCATCACGATCACATGATCTGTCTGGAATGCGGTGAGATTTCCGAGTTCTATAATCCCCGGCTGGAAGCCCTCCAGGACAAGCTGGCCGAGGAAAACAATTTCGAAATCTTCCGCCATCGCCTGGAGTTGTACGGTGTCTGCAAGGACAAAGCCGCCTGTCAAGCCCGCAAACAGAAAAAGGCAGCCAAGGCCCAACGTGCCTGAGGCCGGTTCTCAATGGCTGAGGGTCGAAGTCGACCGCGCAGCCCTGGTTCACAACATGGAGACACTGCGGCGGATCGTTGTTCCGGCAGCGCGCACCATGGCCGTGGTCAAGGCGAATGCCTACGGCCACGGCCTTTTGCTTGCCGCCGAGTCTTTTCTGGCCGGCGGGGCCGATATGCTGGGCGTGCATGGAACCGGTGAACTGCTGCGGGTTCGCGCCGCGGGAATCACGGTTCCGATCCTGGTTCTGGGGCCGGCGACGGCCGATGAAGTGTCCTCGGCCGCGGGTCCGGGAAACGAGTTCACCGTGGGTTCGGTCGGCATGTTGCGGGAGCTTGCTGAACTGGATCTGCCGACCGCCTTGCCCATTCATCTGAAGGTGGAGACCGGGGTCAACCGGCAGGGAGTCACGGAGAAGGAACTTGATGATGTCCTGGCGGTTCTGGGTGGGGCATCAAGCCTTCAGCTGGTTGGAGTGAGCAGCCATTTCGCGGACATCGAGGACACGACGGACCACGAATTTGCCGTGCAACAGATGGAGCGGTTTGACCGTTACCGCGCCCGGCTGGCCGAGGCCGGGTATCCGGACCTGATTCATCACATGTCCTGCAGCGCGGCGTCCCTGCTCTGGGACCGGACCAATCGTTCTTTGGCCCGCCTTGGGATCAGCGCCTACGGCATCTGGCCCTCCCGGGAAACCCTGGTTGCGGTGCGCCAGCGTGGACGGCAGGAAGTGGAATTGCGTCCGGCGATGACCTGGAAGGTGCGCATCGCCCAGATTCGTCAGGTGCCCGCGGGTGAGACCGTGGGCTATGGTCGTGTCTGGAAGGCCATGACCGACTCCCGCATTGCGGTGTTGCCCGTGGGTTATTCCGATGGCTGGCCGCGGTCCATGGCGGGGCGTTGTCACGTGCTGATCGCCGGCAAGCGGGCTCCCCTCGTGGGGCGGATCTGCATGAATCTCTGCATGGCCGATGTGACCCACATTCCCGAGGCCATGGCCGGCGAAGATGCCGTGCTGCTGGGCCGCCAGGGCAACGAGGTGATCACGGCCGAGATGCTCGCAGGCCACCTGGGCACGATTCCTTACGAAATTCTGACCCTGCCTCGGGAAACCTGGCGGCGGGTTCTCGTGTGATTTTTTCCCGGCCATCCGGGTTCAGGAGACGTCATGTTCAATTCCCTGCAAAAAATCTTCAATGGTCAGACACCCGATCATGAACGCGGCGTCGACGATCTGCGTATTGCAACCTGTGTGCTGCTGCTGGAGGCGGCCCACGCCGACCGCGATTTCAGCACCGAGGAAAAGGATCGGATCACCGACCTCATCGCCAAGCGCTTCAACTTGTCGGCCGAGGAGACCGTCAAACTGTTGGCCGCCGCCGAGCGCGAGCGAGAACAGCGGGACGACCTCTACTATTTTGCGCGCCTGGTGAACGAGCAGTTCAATCGCGGGCGCAAGTTGGCCATCATCGAGCTGTTGTGGGATGTGGTCTATAGCGATCATGTGCTGGAGGCTCACGAAGACGCCCTGATGCATAAATTCGGCAATCTGCTGGGAATTCGTCACGACGAGTTGATAGCGTTGAAGGTGAAGGTCAAGGGCAAGGCATAGTATAGACACTCCCCGAAAACGTCCTCGCCCTGCGGGCTGCGGATTGTTTTCGGGGAGTGTCTATACTATGCCTGCCTGATGCTATCATCTTCCATGATCATTGAGCGTGAAGACGACCTCCAGCGGATAGGCTTCTCCCTGCTTGTAGAACCTGCGCCACATCACGTATTCATGGCCCTCGTGGGTGAAGCGGGCGCTGGGCGGCGGCGTCACCCTGACGATGTGGGCTCCGAGCGGCAAACGGACCTTGCGCCAGATCAGGCGATCCTCGGCGTAATCGCCCGGACTGCTGTAAACGATGCCCTCGTCGGTTTTGTGGGTCCAGGCGGTGGTTTCCCGGCCGGTGATCGTCATGCTTTCCCCGGGAGCCAAAGGGACGGACAGGGGCATGTTCACCTGGACGCGCTGCCCCGGATGGTCACCCCATTGAGTCACCGGAGGGTCATAGGTCGGGACCAGGGTGACGCCCCGATCATCCACATAGGTTCTATTTGCAGCGTAGTCGCGTTCCCAGGGAGCCAATCCCCAACGGGTTTCGGTGAGCGCCTTCTTCCCGTCGTTTTTCAGGGGCAGGGTATAGTACATGGTCACGGTACCATCCAGGTGAACCTCGTCATAGTGATGGGCTACCACGGGCGCTTTGCTGCGGCGGAAGTCTTTGTCCTGGAGTGAGCTGGGTGAGATTTCGTCGCTTGTCAATTCATAGAGGGCATCGCCGGTCTGGACGATGAAGGTCGCGGGTGTGATGCGGACCAGGACAGCATCCTTGAAAGTCGTGCCGTCACGAAGTTTCACGGTCTCGGCCAAGGCCGTAACGCTGCCCACGGCCAGGGTGGCAGCCATGAGGATCATCAGGATTCTTTTCATGGGATTCCTCCTGTCAACGGTTGAATTCAGCCGGCAATTCAAGTGAGCCGGCTTCGAGTAACACTGTCTGGCCCGGGTGTTCGCCGTAGCGAATGGCGGATACCTGTCCGGACGAGGTGAGTGGATTGCCGGCGTGATTGCTGTGGGATGTCAGACGCGGCAGGCCGACGGCCAGCAGCAGGCAGGCGGCCAGGGCGGCCGGCAGCCAGATGAAGGTGCGGGCGGGAAGGATTCGCGGCGAGGGCGCCTTCCGTGGGGCGGGCGGAGACACATTTTCCTGTCCGAGGGCGCGCCGCCACCGGGCCCGCATGGCCAATCTGGATTCCAGCTCCGCGGCAACTTCGGGATTGGCGGCCGCCAGGGCGCGGAAGGTTTTGGCTTCCGCGGGGGAGAGCTCGCCGTCCAGGTAGGATTCCAGGGTGATTTTCCAGTGGTCAGAACGCATGGCCGCGACTCCTCAGGTATTCCCTTAACTTGTTTACTGCATGGTGCTTGCGGGAGGCGATGGTTCCGGGGCTGACACCGATAATCGTGGCGATATCCTTGTACGGCACGCCTTCGATTTCGCTCAGGTGAAAGACGGTTCTCTGTTCCTCCGGCATGGTGGCCAACCCCTGGAGCAGGTCCTGGTGCAGTTGCTGGTCTTGAAGCCTGCGGTCGGGACTGAAGGCAGGTGACGCCGGGGGGTCGGGAACCATTTCCGGATCGGCTTCAATTTCGTGGCGATTCCGGGACCGCAACCGGCGCAGGTGATCCAGGGCGCAATTGCGCGCCACGGTGTAGACCAAGGCCTTGCCGGCATTTGCGGCCTGGTCGTTGAGTTTGAGAAAGGTGTCCTGCTGGAGATCTCGAGCCGAATCAACGTTCGAGACCAGGGAACAAAGATACCGGAACACCCCCGCCGCATGCTCAGCCATGAGCCGGTCCAGGGGTGTGGTGTCTTGTCTTGGGGAAAATGCGGACACGTTTGACCTCCAGCCAAAATTTGCTCTCATAAGAGAAGACGCACGACGGCTTAAATTCTTCAAAGAAATTTTTGTGTGGTTTAAGCGGGGGAGGTTTCCGGCGCAGGCCGGAAAAAACCGCACCCCGAAATCATCCGCCGCCCGCAGGGCGGGGACATTTTCGGGGCGCGGTTAACCCAGGCCCGGATCAGGCCAGTTTCAAGACGATATCGTCGGCCGTCACCAGCGGATAGTCCTTCAGTGTCTGCTTGAAAGCGACCAGATCGTCGATGGCGCCGGAAATTTTTCCCTTGCCCGAAGCCTCGAAATCGTGGGCGACCGTGTAGGCCTCCACGCCTTTCGCCTTGGGGTCCACAACCACATCGTGCTTGTAGTCGGCCAGCTTCAAGCCGAGAGGCAGACCCTCAAGCAGGGCGACGATGTCATCGTCGTACTTGCGGGCGAAGGCCTGAAAGGAAAAGGCCATGCTCGCGGAACGGATGTTGCGGTGCGAGGTGATTTCCAGCCCGGTCCTGGCCGCTATGGAACGGTTCAGTTTCTTCAGCAGGGCGCTGGTATCCCCATCCACGATGGCGTGGACTTCGTCGGCCCTGATGCCCACCATCTCAGCCAGCTTTTCCACCTTGCCTTCGTGGTGGATGCCGGCCTGGAAACTGTAGATGACCTGGGCATCCTTGCTTGCTCCCATGAGCAGACCGGCCATGAAAGCGCGCACGACCTTGGGCTTACCGCGGAATACCACTTCGTAGAAGGAAGTTCGGTTATTGTTCTGGGTCATGTCATCGACTCCTCTACCAGAAGAACAGGAAAGTCACCACCAGGAAAACGGGAATCAGCACCGGCAGCGACCATTTCAACAGGTAGCCGAAAAAGCTGGGCATGGGGATGCCGGCTTCCTCGGCGATGGATTTGACCATGAAATTGGGCGCATTGCCGATGTAGGTCATGGCGCCCATGAAAACAGCGCCCGAGGAGATGGCCGCCAGGTCCTTGACGAATTCAGGGTTGTGCAGGGCTCCTCCGGCGGTAAGCAGGGTGTGGACCTGGGACTCGGAAATACCCAGGGCTCCCAGGGCCGAGTTGAAGAAGGTCAGGTAGGTCGGGGCGTTGTCCAGGAAACTCGACAGGGACCCGGTGGCCCAGAAGTACCGGACGGGACCGTGGATGGCGCTGGTCAGGCCCGCCAGGGCGCCCGCGGGACCGGCCTTCAGAATGGCCAGGGCCGGAATGATCGTCATGAAGATGCCGGCAAAAAGGTAGGCCACTTCCTGGATGGGAAACCAGGAGAATTCATTCTTTTCGCGCAGGGCTTTGGATGTTGTCCGCAGGGACAGCAGGCCCATCAAAAGGATGATCCCGTCCTTGACCCAGTTTTGCAGCGGCACGACGACAGGATGACCGCCGGCCGTATACAAGGTGAGCTCGTGCAGCTTCCACGAACCGGACATGATCACCGCACCCATGACTCCCAGCAGGAACAGGATGTTGTGCAGGCCTTCGATCTTGACTCCGCCCTTGGCCGCCTTGGGTTTGTTCTCTTCACGGCGGTACATGATGGTGTCGAGGACAAAGAAGATGGCCAGAATGAGACCCGAAGCGGTCAGCATATGGGGCAGGATGCCTGTGGTGACCCAGAAGAACGGGACCCCGTGCAGGAAGCCCAGGAAAAGCGGAGGGTCACCCAGCGGGGTGAGGGAACCGCCGATATTCGCCACCAGGAAGATGAAGAACACCAACATATGGACCTTGTTGCGGCGCCACTGATTGGCCCTGATCAGGGGACGCACCAGGACCATGGCGGCGCCCGTGGTGCCGATCAGGGAGGCCATGAAGGTCCCGATGAGCAGCAGGGCCAGATTGACGCGGGGCGTGCCCGCCAAAGAGCCCCCGACGTAGATGCCGCCTGAAATCGTGAACAATCCCCACAGCAGGATGATGAACGGGAAATAATCGAGGAGATAGATATGCAGGATGCTGCCGAAGGCAACGGCCGGGTTCCAGATCAAGAAGGGGATGATGAACAACAGGGACCAGAAAAGGGACACCTTGGGAAAATGATTATGCCAGAAATGAGGGGCTATCAGGGGAAACAGGGCGATGGAAAGCAGGATGCCCGCGAACGGGATGGCCGTCCACAGCGGAAGCATGCCGACGGGGCTGACATGGTGTTCGCCTTGACCTTCCCCGGCGGCGTGGCCTTCTTGTTCCCCGGCAGGTTCCGTCACTGGGTGACTGGCCGCGGCAGGTTGATCCTGGTCGACAGCGACGGGATGCTGCTGGTCGCTGTTCTGGGCCATGGCCGCGCCGGGCAGCATCCAGAGAGTCAACAGCAATGCACATACCGAGGCGGCCAAAAGCAGGACGCGAAGGTCCACACGCCTTGCAAAAGAAATAGGAACCATCCGCTTGCCTCCCTGCAGTGTGATCGAAAATCCTGTCTGATCAGGAAAACGGTAGGCCAACCCCAGCCGCCTGTCAATTCATGGTAGGCAACCGGGTCTGTAAAATAAGCCTTCAGCCCACGATGCCGCGAATGACCGGCGTGACCCCGTCGATGACCAGCTGGACGGCGATCACGGACAAAAGCAGGCCCATGAGTTTCTCGATGATGCGCAGGCCCGTGTGCCCGAGGCGGGCCAGCAGAACGTCGGCACCCATGAGAATTCCCCCGGTCAGCAACAGGATGACGGCGACCGCCCCGAGCACCAGCAGGCTCCCCATGGCCGTCGGGGCCTGGGGGGTCAAAACCATGACCGTGGTTATGGAGCCGGGTCCGGCCAACAGGGGAATGCCCAGGGGTGTGATGGCGGGATCCTCCTCATCCCCGTCGTTCTCATGGCTCTTGATGTCGGCGGCGAAGGCGCGATTGATGCCCGTGCGCCAACGGCGGGGCCGGGATTGAAGCATGTCCAGACCGATGCCGAAAAAGATCACGCCGCCGGCGATGCGGAAGGCGTTGATGGTGATCCCGAACATGGACAGCAACTGGTGCCCCAGAAACGTGAATACCCCCAGAACGGCAAAAGCCGTGGCCATGGCCTTGAGCAGGGTGCGGCGTTTGCGCGCGCGGTCCATGTCCGCGGTCAGTCCGCTGAAGAAGGGGATTCCTCCCAGCGGGTCAATGACGGCAAACAGGGACGACAGAGCCAGCAGCATGAAGGCTGTAATGCTCATGGTCGAGCCTCCGGACAGATCGTGGAATCGGTGCGACGGCCCAATTATGACCAAAGTTCCGCGGAATGCCAGCAAATCCCATTGACGGTGGGGACAATAATTTTCATGATCGAGGCGTGGTATCGAACCGGAGAATGATATGCCCTTTGGTTTCGTGAATAATCCAGCCCTGGTCGTTGCGCTGGCCCTGGCCGCGGGAGTTGTGGCCCAGACCATTGCCAAGCATCTGCACATACCGGGGATCGTGCTGCTGCTGGGGGCGGCCGGGATAACGCAAGTCTCCTCGGCCATGACGGGTGATTTCATCCAGACGACACTGGTTCCTTGTGTGCTGGGCGCCCTGCTGGTATGGCGGTGGCCCCGGCGCTGGGTTTGCGGCCCTTTTAGCCATGAACCAGGGCGGACCCGGACCGGAATTAAGATCTCCCTGTTGGTCCTGGCGGCCGTTTTTTTCCTGAGCGTCGTGTTCATTGCGATTTTCACGACGGCGAGCGGGGAGCA
>CAZJGK010000087.1:0-11966 GCA_964545545.1 uncultured Fibrobacteraceae bacterium
CGTTTCGGCCCGTCACCGGCATGTATGGAAATCCTGCACCGAGCCGGTCCCGAATTGCTGTTCAACTATACCCGGGCCTTTGAGCATGGCTATTACAGCGACCTGTCGGTTCGCCTGGGTGAAATGCACGGGATTGCCGAAAACCGGATCATTCTCGGTTACGGCTGCGAGGATATCCTCAAGGAAGCCGTGCATTTCTTCCTGCATCCGGGCGGCTCCATCCTGATTCCCTCCGCGAGCTGGTGGTATTACAAGGCCATTGCCGACGAAGTCCAGGGCGTGACGGTTGAATACCCCCTGTGCGAGGAGCCGACCACCTACCGGGTGGATGTGGAGGCCCTGATCGCCCTGAAGGCTCGGCACGAACCGGAACTGGTGCTGATCGCATCGCCCAACAATCCGACCGGCAACGCCATGCCCCGCGCGGATCTTGAGCGGGTGCTGGAGGCCTATCGCGACACGCCGGTCGTACTGGACCAGGCATATTTCGGTCTGACCATCGATGAGATCGACGATTACAGCCAGTTGACCGAAGAATATCCGAATCTGATGATTCTGCGCACATTCAGCAAGTTATACGCCCTGGCCGGCCTGCGGGTGGGCTACGGTATACCGGGGAAGGGCCTGTCCGGATTCCGGAAATTCTGCGGCCGCAACCTGGGCTTCAATCGCCTCAGTGAACAGGTGGCCCTGGCGGCCCTGGACAGCCGGGATTATTACCGGGACATCGCCGCGAGAATGGCCGCCGATCGCAAGGCGTTCTATAAGCTGTTCCGCAGTTACAATGGCTGCCGGGTCTTCGATTCGAGTGCCAACTTCGTACTTGTGAAGTTTCCCAAAAACGTCCTGCCGATTCTGCAGGCCGAACTCCAGCGTCAGGGGCTGATCATCAAGTTCTTCAAGGAGCCTGCCTTCATCGGCTACGCGCGGATAAGCCTGGGTACGGATGTGGAGAATGCCCGCTTGCGCGCGGCTATCAGCGCGGCCTGGCCTGCAGCCGACAACTTGATCGCCATGGGAGACGAGATGTGAGGGGAAGATTCAAATCCCTGATCGACGAGTACCGTTCGATGTTGAAGGCGATCGAAACGGAAGAGGGACTGGACCTGGCCATCTTCCGCCCCTTGGCCTTCGGCCTGGTGAAGCTGTTCCAGTCCACCAAAATCACCCCCAGTCAACTCACGTTCATCAGCCTGGTGTTGGGGCTGATGTCCGGTGCCTGCTTTTGGCAGGGGACGCCCCACTATCTGTTGTGGGGTGCCGGGCTGCTTTTCCTGACCAACCTTTTCGACTGCGCCGACGGCATGCTGGCCAGGGCACGCGGGACCGGCTCCTTGACCGGATACCTTTTCGATGGGCTGGTGGACTACACGACCAACGCATCCGTCCTGATCGGCATACTGCATGGTTTGAGCGCCTCGGGCACATCGTCCTCCTTCATCCTGCTGGTGGGGGTGCCGGCGGGCCTGAGCTTCGCTTGGTGGTGCGCCAAGGTCGACCGCTTCCGCAATGAGTGGCTGGACAAGGTCTACCATCGCCGGCGCGACCCCAAGATCGAGCTCGCGGAGATGCGCGCCCAGCTGGGGGAGCTGCCGCCCCGAACGCATTACTGGGACCGTATTCTGATCTGGACCTATGGATGCTATGTCCGGCTGTGGTATTCGGCGCCTTCCATGGCCACGGTTTGCCCCGGGGGAGAGCTCACGGTAACCGAGTGGCAGCGCGTGCGTCGGCCAATCCTCCGCGCAGCGGTCCTGATGGGACCGACCATGCACCTGTCCCTGATGATGCTGGCCGGCGTGTTTGACCTGCTGCGGTACTATTTGTGGTTCAGCCTGGTGTTCGGCACCGCCTACGGACTGGCCGTGCTGGCGTGGCGGACCATGGTCGACCGCGGGATGCAGGCCTGCCTGAACGGGGAGGCCAACAATTAGAGTTGTGCTTTTGGCCGCCGGGCAGGCGACCCGGTTGCGGCCCCTGACCGACAACTGCCCCAAGTGCCTGCTTTCTCTGGGCCGCGATACCATCCTGGCCCGCGCGGTACGCCTTCTCGCAGCCCACGGACTGAACCGGTTCACCATCGTGGACGGCTTCTGCGGCGACATGATTCGCAGCGCCCTGGCTACGGACTTCCCGGATCTCGATTTTACCTTTATCTGCAACGAAGACTACCGCACCACGAACAACGCCTGGTCGCTGATGTTGGCCGACTGTCAGGGTGACGAGCCGGTTTTTCTGCTCGACAGTGACATCGTCTTTGCGCCCGAAGTGCTGTCGACCCTGCTGGAGCATCCGGCGGAGAATCGGCTCGGCCTGCGCACACGCGGCGAAATCGGCGCGGAGGAAATGAAGGTTCGTCTGGACGCATCCGGTCAGGTGGTTCAATTGAGCAAGGATATTCCGGTAGCGGAGGCGGCCGGCGAGTCGGTCGGGCTCGAGGTGTTTTCGGCGCGTTTTGTCGCCGACTTGTTCGCGGTTCTGCGGCGCCGGATGCGCTGCGACGGCCTGGTGAACGAATACTACGAAGCCGCCTTCACCGAGCTGGCCCAGGCCGGCCATCAAATTACACCCGTGGATCTGGGCAAACTCACGTGCCTGGAGATCGACACGGCGGCGGACCTGGCCGCCGCGCGCAGGGAGTTTGGCGCCTGATGTTCTCGTCTCTGGGCATCGGATTTGTGCTGGGGTGGATCGGCTCGATGCCCATCGCCGGCGCGGTCTCAATCTTCGTTTTTCAGCGCGGGCTGGCCGGGCGCCTGCGCGATGGACTGCTGCTGGCGTCCGGCGCCGCCCTGGCCGAGGCCCTGTGGTGTGCCGGCGTACGGACCGGCGCTGACCGGATCCTGGACCGCTGGCCGGAAGTAGGCCCCGTGGCACAGATCCTGGGTGCCTCGATGCTGCTGGGACTCGGATTGTATTTTCTGCGTCTGCGCAACCGCGTGCCGGAGGCCGACCCCAACGTCGAAGTGCTGACGGTGGTCCGGGAGATGGGTCTCGGTTTCGCCGTGGTCGCCTGTAATCCGGCCATTCCCATCAACTGGCTGGCCATGCTCACGGTGATCTACTCCCTTGGCATCAATCCTTTCGAAGGGCCGGTGGGATCATTCGCGGCCGGCGTGGCGCTGGGTATCATGGGCTGGTTCACCCTGATGCTGATCCTGTTGGACCACTTCCGCTCCCGGTTGGCAGACGGCACGCTTTCGCTCATCATGAAAGTCATGGGCGTACTCCTGGCCGCTGCCGGCGTGTTTGCTTTGATCCGCCTTTTCCTGTAGGCAACCGGGCACCCCACGGATCACACCATGAGGGCCAAGATCAGGGCCGAGGCGCCCGCGACCATCGCCGTGGCCCCCAGCCCCAGCATGGGCATCAGCAGGAGGCTGCCGACGACGCTGGCCAGGCATCCACCCAGCAGATCAACCGCATACAGGGAGCCGATCCCGACTGTGGCTCTCTGGTTGTCGGATGCGGCAACCAGGGCGAACAGCGCTCCGGTCACCCCTCCCGTGGCCAGCAACAGCGATGAAGTGAGCGGCAGACCCCTGACGCCGCCCCTGGTCAGCAGAATGACCGTCAACGTTGCCAGCAATGCCGAGCCCACGAGCAGAAACCGAACGGGCCGGAGGCTGGAAGGCGCCCTGGACAACCTCTCGGGTAACCAGGCCCCGATCGTCAAACCCGCCATGAACATGGTCAACAACAGGCCCAGGTCGCGGTAGAGAACCCCGCTGGATGTCTGATACGCCAGCACGAGCACGCTTTCCAGTAGCATGCCGAACCAGCCTGCGGTCAGGACTATGGATATCCGCGGAACCCACCCCGAAGCGCGGCGCAACCCTTGCCGCCCCGCCAGAACCAGCAACGCCAGCAGCACGCCGCCCAGCATCAATCCCTTGCCCGAGAGGCGCGGCATCCCGCCCGTCGTCCAGGCGGACGTCGCCAGTTCGGGGTGGAACCGGGCCAGCCACAGCGCCAGGGAGTACTGATAACACACCGGGCGCAGATCCGTGTTCAGGGGCGGGTGCGCACGCCCCAGCCGGGAAGCAATCTCCTGTCTGCGGTCATTGGTGTACAGATAATGGATGTAGGCGGGGCCGACCAACCGGGCCTGGATACCGCGCCGGATGAACCGGTCCGCCAGGACATCGGGGCCGGGCAACGGTTGCTTGGCCGCCAGCACAATGCTGGTGACACCCGGCAATACCGAAACCTCGGGCAAGACCTCCCGCAAGGCGCCCATGATGCTGGCGTTGCGCCAGGTCAACAGCGGCGTCCAATAGTTCTCGGCCGCACGCAGGGAAAACGCCAGCACGCCCCCGGACCGCAGATGAGCCCCACAGATGGCAAAAAATTCCCGAGTGTAATAGCGGTTGCTCAGGCCGCTATCCGGCTGGGGCATCTGGATCAGGATCAGATCGAACTGCCCCTGACCCTTCATCCAGGTCCTGGGATCGTCGATCACGACCCTGACCCGGGGATCCGCCAAACCCTCGCAGTCCGCGGGGGACAACAGCCTGCGCTGGAGCAGATACCCCCCCCGGTTCAGTTCCACCCCGGTGATGGACCGGGGATGGTGCTGGAGCAATCCGGCCACAACACCCCGGGCGAGCCCGCCCAGAACCAGGATCGAATCCGGCCTGCCGACCTGCAGGGCCGCCAGGTGCACAAACTCCTCGGCAGCGGTGCCCTGGTCTTCGTAAACCAGGGCGTCGTTGACCAGCACCACCTTCTGGCCGCTGCGTTGAAGCAGGGTCAGCCGTCCGTAGGGCGTATCCCGCACGGCCAGCAGGTCGGGGTGCCCCAGGGCGGTCAAGCGGGCATCAAGGCTGTTCATCCAGGGTGCGCTCGCCAACAGAAGCAGGGCCAGGGCCCCGGCGATGCGGCCCCCGCCCCGAAACCGCACGGACCATCCGGCGGCCACCGCGGCGATCAGGGCCGCCAACCACAAACTCGCCAGGTTGGGGATTCCCTGCAGCAGCAATCCCGTGGCCAACAAGCCCCCCAGCAGGCTGCCGCCGCTTTCCAGGGCGTAGGCCCGGGCCAGGGTCCCGCCCCGGCGCACATGAACCTCCGCAAGATCCCGAAACAACCGGCCCAGGGGCACGGCCACCGGAAACAGGATGACGGGCACCGCCAGGAGCATGCCCAGCAGGGATGGGTAAGCGCCCGGCAGTGCCCCCAAGATGGGTCTGAGATTCCGGATGACGATCAGGACAAGCGGCAGCATCAGGGCCAACGCGAGAAACCACCGGAAAATCGCTTTGGCGCCGGGATCGGTCGGGATTCCCGGTCGCCGCACGACCGCGCCGATGCCCACGGCCAACAGCCAAACCCCCACCGCCAGGATAAGGATCAGCTCGCTGCCGAAGAAGGCCACGCTCAACTCACGCAGCAGGGCGACCTGGGCCAGCAAGGCGATCGAGCCCAGAGCCGCCAATTGCGTTTTCACTCCGCGAACACCTGGGCCCGGAAGGTCTGGAACCCGGCGCCGTGGCGCCAGGCATCACCGGGCAGACCGGCCTTGCGCGAAAGGCTGTTGAGAGTTTGGTCCAGATCCCACCCCTGCTCGGTGGCGACCTGGGGCAGATACACCGCCTGCCGGCCGTTCTTGCTCAGGATCACCCCGTCGCGGCCCAGAACAATCTTGTCCGGGCCAGACACCGGTTGCGGCACGCTCAACACGGAAATCTCGATGGTGACGGACCCCAAACTCCGCAGATCCAGGGGTTCGAAACGCCGGTCGTGCACGGCCGCCTGGATCGCCATATTTCCTATGGTTACCGCCAGGGGAGTGTCCGCTTGCAAATGGCCGATGCAACCGCGCAACCGGTGGTCCCGGGTGTTGAGGGTCACAAACGCGCCCTGCAACCGGCCCAATTCCGGGGGATAATCCCTGGCCAGGGGGGCCGTGCCGCTGGCCAGATACTGCTCAAGGGTTCGGCGGGCGAAATCCAGAAGCCAGGTCTGCGCCTGTTTGCCGAGGGTCCCTTCGCCTCCGGGCGTGGCGCGAACCGCGGACAGCCCCTTCAGGTTCGGCGCCGAATCGCCCCGGTCAATCCGCACCGCCCCATAGCCCACGCAACGTTCGGAATCCCCGAGCGACGTGTCCCCGCTGTTGGCGTAGCTGACCACGGTGGCCGCATGGGCGCCCAGATCCCCCGCCGCGGTCATCATCATCATGAGGGGAGCTTTTCCGCAGGCGCAGGTGGCCAGGTCGGGATGACGCTGTTCCTGCTTGCGGGTCACTTCCAGAAAATGACGGGGATCCAGCGAGGCCAAAGCCGTCAGCGTGCCGCGGTCGACCTCGATGGCGGTTGCGTGATCCGGATAGTGGGAAAGATCGCTGCTGGCCACCAGCAACACGCGGCGCCCCTGCACGACCCTGGCCAGGACATGACCCAGATCTGCGCACAGCCCGGGATCCGCGCGCCCCACCACCGCGCAAACCAGCTTCACGCCCGGAAACAGGTGCTGGGCGAAGGGCACCTGAACCTCCACCGAATGCTCGCGCTCGTGAACCGCCGGTTTGAAAACAAAGCGCGGATCGGCGCGAAAGAGCGCCTCGATCACGCCCCGGTCCAAACTCGCCTCTCCCAGGGGCGTGGCGTAGGCGCTGCCGTCGTACACCGAAACCCCATCAAAGGGGGGCTGGGTGTGGTCCGTGCCCAGGATAACGATCAGGTCGTAATCCCCGCCGGCGGCCTGGTTCCAGGCATCGGCGATGATCTGGCCGGCAAAAACATATCCCGCATGAGGAGCCGCCAGGGCCACCGGCGGGGAGCCGTCCCCGGACCGGGCCGCAGCCAGGTAATCCTTCACGGCAATCTCCAACGCGGATTTGTCGGCGGGATAGAACGATCCCGCCACCGCCGCCGGCCGCACCTTGCCGACTCCTGTGCCGCCATAGGCCGGAACAGCCAGCAGAGCCAGAAACAACAGGGCTATTTTCATGACCAGACCCCCGCGATGGGTGTGTTGCAGTACGCGCATTTGCCGTCTTTAAGGTGCATGCCGGTGATGAAAAATCCCTGCCGCCCGATGACGATTTTCCCGCACCCGGGACAGTAGGTGTTGTTGCCGGGGTGACCCGGCACATTCCCGACATAGGGGTAATGGAGCCCCGCATCCCGGGCCTTCTGCCAGGCGTGCGTCAGGGTGGCCACCGGCGTCGGCGGCAGGTTCTGCAACCGATAGTCGGGATGAAAGCGCGTGAAGTGAACCGGCACATCGGGGCCCAGTTCCCCCGCCACCCAATTGATCAGTCCGGCGATCTGCTCGGGAGCATCGTTCAGGGTGGGGATGACCAGGTTGACCAGTTCGAGGTGGGCCTCGCTGCGCGCCACCTGCTTGATGCTGCGCAGCACCGGCTGCAGGTGCGCCGACGAGATCTTGCGGTAGAACTCTTCGCTGAATCCCTTCAGGTCGATCTTGATGGCCGCCAGCCGGGCGCACATCTCGGTCAGCGGCGCCTCGTTCATGAACCCGCAACTGATCAGCACGCTGCGCAGGCCCTGCTTGCTTGCCAGGCGCGCAATGTCGAGCAGGTATTCGGTAAAAATGGTCGGTTCGTTGTAGGTAAAGGCAATGATCGGCGCCTGGTGGGTCTGGGCGGCGGTCACGATGCTCCCGGGCGGCGTGAAATCCACCTGATAGTCCTCGGGCTTGGCCTGGCTGATCTCCCAGTTCTGGCAAAACAGGCAGTGCAGGGCGCAGCCGCTGGTGGCCAAGGAAAAGGCCTGACTGCCGGGCAGGAAGTTGAAGAAGGGTTTCTTCTCGATGGGATCGATGTGCGTGGTGATGGGCCGCCCGTAGACCAGGGTGCGCAGGGTGCCGTCCACGTTCAGGCGCGCGTGGCAGCGGCCGCGCTCGCCGGGCTTCAGCAGACAGTTGTTGGCGCACAGCAGACAGCGCACAACCGGTCCGCCGTGGTCATGGGTCGGCCGGTCACCGATCTCTTGCGGGGTGTGACAGTCGGCGCAGGTCACGCCAGGGGTGCGTTCGTTGATCCAGAAACGGGCCACCGGCGCCTGGGCCACGATGGCATCCAGCAGGGTCGCCGCCTGGGCATCGGTCGCGCTCAACCCGATCAGCCTCAGCAAAGCCTCGGGGTCGCTGAGCACCAGCCCGGTGGCCGTGATCGCCACGCCGTACTTCGCCGCCGTGCGCAGGAATTGCCGCCGGGAGATCAATCGTTGAGCCATGACCACGCCTCCGGACCCAGCATACACCTTCAAGGGGCGGAGGCCAAGGGGGTCGACCAACAGGGGGGAGATCAACCGCGGCCGAACCGTTGCCAGAACGCCAGCATGTAGCCCAGGGTGGCCCCGGTATGCCCGAGCAGGGCGGGCCAAACGCAGCCGTAGCGCTCTCGTGCCCAGCCCCACAGGCAACCGGCACCAAAGACCACCAGCAGCAACCCTGCCGCTACGGGCCAGGAGCCGAGTAGTACCATCAAGGTCATACCGTGATAACTGGCGTAGGCCAGCGCGGTCGCCGCGATCACCGCCGGCCGGGGATGTCGCTGTACCAGTTGGTCGTGCACGTAGCCACGCCAGTAAAGCTCCTCGGCGGGGCCGTTGAGCAGGAGCATGATGCCCAGCAACAGCCCGACCTGGGTGGCATCGACACCCCACAGGGCCAGCCCCGTAAGAACTCGCTGCCCGGCCAGTATTTTCGGTCCCAGCCACATGAACCCGAACCATTGCCCCGCCGCCATGACCGCACCGATCAACAGGCCCACCATGACGCCGGCTCTGGTCCGTCCCCCGCGCAATCCCACTCGCCGGAAATGCTCCTTCCACGGCTGACGGGCGACCAGCAGGCTGTAAAGCAAAGGCCAGACCAGACAGATCCCCAGATGATAGAGCAGGAAGGTGGCCCAGGCGCTGTGGCAAACCAGCAGGGTCACCATGACCACGGCGGGAGGCAGAACAAGCAGCCTCAACGTCGCCAGCACGAAGGTCACAACAATGGTCAAGGTGCGCCACCTACACCTTCAGGGGGCGGGGGCCAAGGGGGTCAGCGCACCAGGGTCAATTTCACCGACTCCAGGTGCTTGCCGGTCAACATCCGCGCAAAATACACACCCGAAGGCAGGGTCTGACCGGAATCATCCAGCCCATTCCAGATCCTGGCATACGAACCTTCGGTGAAGCTTTCGTTCACCAGGTCACGCACCTTATGACCCCGCATATCGAAGATCCCGATCCGGACCAGGCCCGTGGCCGGCACGAAAAAATTCACACTGGTCCTCGGGTTGAAGGGATTGGGGTAGGCATCCTCCAGCAAGCGGGCCGCGGCCGGAGTCTGGTCAGGCACACCTGAGAGGGCGCCCGTGAACAGGGTAGGATCGCCGGACCACTTCGCAAAACCGACACTGGGGTTGCCGCCCGCCCACGTGAAGGATCCGGCCAGATATAGGTTATCACCCGCCGAGACCACGTCCACAACCCGTCCGTAAGATCCCCCGCGCAGCCCCGTACCCACCGGGGCCCACTGATCGCCGGTCCAGATCGAAATACCGGGTGACCACACCGGGCCCACACTATCAAAACTGCCGGCGGCAAACAAGCGGTCCCCATGGAATATCAAATGGCTGACCGTGCCGTCGAAATCGCCGGGCAAGGTGGACCAGCCAACACCGTCAAAAACCGAAACACGCCACACCCCGTCAACCCAGGTGGACGCCGCCAACTGACCGCCGTCCAGGGGAGCAACCGCAATCACGCGCAGGCCCGGCAAGGGATCGCCGACGTTCACCCAGGCCCCATCCACATAGCGCAACACATTGCTGACCGGCAGGTCGTTGTTGGTGGTGAAGCTGCCGCAAATCGTCATGGTGCCCAGGTAGTCACAGGTACCGTAAACGCCTCCGTTGAGGTCCAGACCGGGCAACGGCGTTGTGGTGCCTACCTCGAGGTCAACCTGGTTGACGCCTCCGTAGCCCACGTTGAACAGTTCCGTACCAACAGTCTGCAGGGTGCCGGCGAACCAGGTTCCGGGATCCAGTTCCTGCCACTGTTGCACTTGGCCGTCCCAAACGGATTTCACCAGAATATCGATCCCGACATCGTAATCCACATAAGAATAGACGCCGAAAAACTCCATGCCGACGGCCGCCAGATCGGTGAAGGATCCCGGGAAACTGGTGACCAGATCAGAGCAATTGCCCCAGCGGTCCCAGCCACCGGGGGACACCACCGCAGAACCGTCGCATTCCTCCCCGTCGGCGATGACGAAGTTGCCGCCGACAACCAGACCCGAACCCAACCCGGCAAGGCATTCGAACCCGGTGGAGAACCCGTTCGCCGGCGGGAAAACCCCCTGCAGGTTGGCGCCGTCATACCCGATCAGCCCCGGCGAGAGAATGCCCGGCACAGCCCCCGCGCTGGCCTTGACCAGCAGACGTCCTTCATGTTCGACCATTGGTCCGGCATAGAAATCGCCGATGGTGTGCCAGGTGCCGCCCGCGTTGCTGCGCAGTGCCTGGGCGAACATGTTGCCACCGAGATAAAGGTTGGCGGAAACGATCAGGTCATCGCCCAGATAGGCAATATCTTTCACGATGGTGTTTTCCAGTTCAGCCGTCCAGGCCTCGCCATCCCACCGGGAAACCTGGCCCCAGCCGAAATCCTCGGAACCGGAAAAGACAACACCCGCCGGGCCCGCAGTCATCGCATAGACCGGCTTGGGAAATCCTGCACCCAGAGCCAGGATCTGTGCGCCGTTCCAGGCAAACACATTCGCGACCGCCTGGCCCTGCGCCTCGGTGAAACTGCCCCCGACATACAACAATCCGTCGTGGACGAGCATGGCAGTAATGCTGCCGTCGGTCTGGAAGAGGTTTTCCCAATCGGTGCCGTCAAAACGGTAGGACCCGGCATAGACCTGATCCTGATAACTGGCCACGGCCTGAACCCCGACGCCGGGCAGACCATTACCCAGCGGCTGCCAGGCCAAACCATCCCACCTGGCCACCCGATTCAGGGTCGTCGTCCCGGAATTTCCGAAATACCCGCCGGCAATGATGTAGCCGTCGTGTTCGCAAAGGGCCTTCACCTGGTTGTCCAGACCCGCGCCCAGCGGAACCACCTGGGTGATGACGCCGCCGCTCATGTCCAGGCGCGCCACATTTGAAGTCGGGACATCCGTGATCGCGGAAAAGGCCCCGCCCACATAGACGGCCCCCGGCCGGGACAGCATCGTCATCACATTACCCGACACGCCCGCGGGATAATAATCCGTGGACCAACACTCGTTACCGGGATCGGCGGCCAATCCAGCCGCCACATTCCCCAACATCAACCCCGAGGAGCACACAAGAAGGGCCAGCAAAAGTGTTCGGCGGTTCATATCAATCCCCCCGGGTTGATCTACTATCATGGCATGATATCACCATGTTACCATAAATTCAGGCTCCTGGGCAAAAATCAAACCAAGGGACCGACTCGAAACGGTCAGCGCCAGGAATTTCCTTATTTGGCGACCCCTTCACACAGGCATTGTCCGTGTTCGTCCTTCACGTTCAAATCGGGTGGATAGTCACAGCACCCGTTGCCGTCCCAATCCCGGTGGGTGAAGCAATCGTACGGATCCAGTCCGTTGTTATCCTGGACCGGATCGTTAAGGAGGCCCGGTTCGGGAGACCCATCCAGAACCTGGGCGTCGGCGAACGTGTTGCCCGACATGTGGATCTGGCCTTCGACGATGTACACACTGCCGGAAATCAGGTCATTGTCGTCACAGGTCACGGAACTGCTACCGAACATGCAGCACATCATGGCCGCAGCGCCGTCCAGGGTATTGCCGGTGACGGTCGCGCTGTTATCGCTGATGCCCAGCACACCGCCCCCACCCGAACCTCCGTGGATGGTGTTGCCTGTGATCACGGCCGACCCGCAGCCGCTCACGCCCAGGCCCAGCGAAATGGCGGAGGTGATGCTGATCTCGTTGTCCTGAATGGTTAC
>CAZJGK010000088.1:0-11827 GCA_964545545.1 uncultured Fibrobacteraceae bacterium
CATTTGCATTTCGAAGTGCGCGATGGTCAGGAGAATCCCGTGAATCCGCTGGATCAGGGGTTTGCCGTTCCCGACACTTTTCCGCCGGTCATCTCCGCCGTGCATGCGGTTCCCATGGCGCCGGACGCCACCTGCGACGGCCGCGCAGGCATCATGATGTTCGGTGATCCCGATCGGGGCGCCTTGCCCGACACGATTCCCCCTTTGCATGTCGATGGGCCGGTGGCCTTCACCGCTCGGATCGTTGATCGCGGAGATATCCGCGGGTACCGGCTGGAACCTTTCCTGTTGACCGTGTCCCTGGACGGCCGTGAAGTCTATCGCGCCCGCAACACGAGGTTCTCTTTTGCCGCCGTCAGCAGGCAGCATCTGGAATGGTTCGACGGGTTTTCACCACGCGAACGCTGGTTGTTCAAGCGAGCGGGTGTGGATATTCCCGACCGGGAAGGGACACCCTGGCCGTGGGGGCCCGCGGGCCGGGGCCTGACCCCGGGGCCCCATGAACTGGTGATCAAGGCGGAGGATCATGCCGGGGGACAGGCCACGGTGGTCCTGCCTATCGAGGCCGGTGAGACGGCCGGGGGACAGGCTTCCGCCTGGCTGCCCGCGCAGGCCTACGCCGAAGAAGGTGAGGGCGGACAGGGGTCAACCCCCTGCCCGTGGAATCCCTTCTTCGATCCGGACTGCCACGCTGCCGGTTTCGCGAAGATTGCCCTGAAGCCCCAAGACGGCGCTCCCGTCCTGCAGGCAACCACCTTGTGGGCGCGGCCCTGGGTGGTGCCGGGCGCGGCCCTGGTCCAGGCCCTGGCCCAGCATCTGGAACCGACCTCCTGGGCCGGGGAGTTCCGGGCGGGGGACTGGCTCATCGAATCCGCCGTGCCTGTGGACATGCCGTCGGGGCAAGTTCTCCACCGGGAGCTGCCGGCAAACGAATGGACCTATGCCAGGGCTTATCGCTGGGACGGGAACAACTGGGTGGATCCCAGCCCCCTGCTGGCAGCGGACAATCCGGACGGCGACCACGGCGGTGCTCCCCGCTTGCGGCTGGCGGATCTCGGTCGGTATGCCGTTTTTCTGGATCACACCCCGCCGCGGATCAGTACCGGCGGGCACCCCGGTTCGGCCCTGATCATCGGATCCGGGCCTGCGGCGACGGTGCCCGGTGTCACGCCCGGCCCCTGGGAGGTGTTTCCCCTGGAGTACCGGGAACAGGGTTCGGGGGTCGATCCCAGTGCCATCACCGCGACCCTTGACGGCCGGGCCTTGGTGGTGGAACCGGATATGCCGCGGCAACGGCTTCTGGTGGAGTTGCCGGCGGACACGGCCGCCGGGTCGCATTTGCTTGAAGTAAAACTTCAAGATGAGTGCGAAAATAGATCCACGACAATGGTTTACCTCGATTGTCGCCTCGGCAAGAAGTGAAGGTGAAGGCCCATGGCGGGTGGGACGGGGCGTCAGGCCCTCCGCCTGGACGGTGGCCAGGGGCAGGATGCCCTGGAATGTTGTTGATTGTCCGGGGTCGGGGTTGAAATTTTCCCGGGATCTTGGCCGAACCGGTTGTGCCTCCTCTTCGGCCCTGTTATGCTGTCTAGCCAGTATTGTCAGCCATTGTTTTCGTCGCCCGCATCCAACGGACCTTGTCCATGAAAACGCTTCCTGCACAGTTCGTGCATCTGCATAACCATTCCCATTATTCCCTGCTGGACGGGGCCATGAAGTGTGGAGCCATGGCCCAGCGGGCGGCCGATTATGGGCAGCCGGCCCTGGCTTTGACCGACCACGGCAACATGTTCGGCGCGGTGGATTTCTACAAGCAATGCACCCGGCTGGGCGTCAAACCCATCCTGGGCATGGAGGCCTACGTTACCCGTGACCGGTTTGACCACAATCCGGACAAGGTCAAGAACCGCAGTTTCCACATGGTGCTGCTGGCTCGCAACGAGGCCGGTTACCGCAACCTGGTCAAGCTGTCGTCCAAGGGTTTTCTGGAGGGATTCTACTACCGTCCCCGTATCGACCGCGACCTTCTGGCCATGCATAGCGAGGGTCTGATCGGGCTGACCGCCTGCATGAGCGGCGAACCCAACTGGTATTTGCGCCAGGGCAATGTCGCCGGGGCCATCGAGGCGGCCGCCGCCTACCGGGATATCCTGGGCCGCGACAACTATTTCCTGGAAATCCAGAATCACGGTCTCGAGGAGGAGGCCAAGATCCGGCAGCTGATGCCCCAGGTCGCCCGGGAAACGGGCCTGGGCATCATCGCCACCAACGATTGCCATTTCCTGGACCGGGCCCATTTCGAAGCCCACGATATTCTGCTGGCCATCCAGACCGGCAAGACCCTTGACGATCCCGGCCGCTGGCGCAGCAATACGCCCGAGGTCTATTTCAAATCCACCCCGCAGATGCTCGATCTTTTTCAGGACTGGCCCGAAGCCGTGGAGAATACCCTGCGCGTGGCCGACCGGGTGGATTTCGAACTGGAGCTGGGCAAACTCCTGTTGCCCGCCTTCCCCATACCGGAGGGATTTTCCGGGCCCGATGATTACCTGGAGCACCTGGCGCGGGAAGGGTTGCCCAAGCGGTATCCCCGCGTCACTCCCGAACTGACCGCGCGCCTGGATTACGAGCTTGGCATCATCCGGCAGACCGGCTATGCGGGCTACTTCCTGATCGTCTGGGATTTCATCGACGCCGCGCGCCGCATGAACATTCCGGTGGGGCCCGGCCGCGGTTCCGCCGCCGGCAGCCTGGTCTGCTACTGCATGGCCATCACGGACATCGACCCCATTCGCCACAAGCTGCTGTTCGAACGTTTCCTGAATCCCGAACGGATCTCCATGCCCGATATCGACGTGGACTTCTGCTTCGAGAAACGGGGCGAGGTCATCGATTATGTGGCCCGGAAGTACGGACGCGAAAACGTTTCCCAGATCATCACCTTCGGGACCATGGCCGCCCGGGCGGTGATCAAGGACGTGGCCCGGGTGCTGGATTTCAGTTTCAACGAGAGCGACCGGATCAGCAAACTGGTGCCCGAGGAAGTCGGGATCACCCTTCAAAAAGCCCTCGAAGAGGCGCCGGGCCTCAAGGAGGTGGCGCAGGAATCCGAGCTGCACGCGAAGCTCATGCGCAATGCGCTCGTGCTCGAGGGTTTGAACCGCAACACCGGCATCCACGCCGCCGGCGTGCTGATCACCCCGAGCCCCCTGATCGATCATGCGCCGCTGTACAAGTCCAGCAAGGGCGACATCACCGTCCAGTTCGACATGAAGATGAGCGAGGCCCTGGGCCTGCTGAAGATGGATTTCCTCGGTCTGCGCACCCTGACGGTGATCGGCAAGGCGCTCGACCTGATCGCCGAGGGCACCGGCCGTCGTATGAGCGCCCACGAGATCCCCACGGATGATCCCAAGACCTTCGCGTTGCTTCAGCAGGGCCGTACGGTGGGGGTTTTCCAGCTCGAGAGCAGCGGCATGCAGGAGCTGGTCCGCAAGATGGCCCCCACCTGCTGGGACGACATCACCGCCATCTGCGCCCTCTATCGGCCCGGGCCGCTGGGCGCGGACATGGACAAGGTCTATGTCGAACGTAAGCACGGGCGCATGAAGGTCACCTACAAGGAACCGGTTCTCGAGTCCATCCTGAAGGACACCTACGGGGTGATTCTGTATCAGGAGCAGGTCATGCAGATCGCCTCGGCCATGGGCGGGTTCACCATGGGCGAGGCCGACACCCTGCGCAAGGCCATGGGCAAGAAGAACAAGAAAATGATGGCCGAGATGAAGGTCAAGTTCCTCGACGGAGCCAAGACCCAGGGGTTCGACCAGAAGGTGGCCCGTGAAGTCTACGAGGAAATGGAATTCTTCGCCCAGTACGGTTTCAACAAGAGCCACAGCGCGGCCTATGCGCTGCTGTCGATCCAGACCGCGTGGCTGAAGGCGAATCACCCCGCGGAATTCATGGCCGCGACCATGACTTCGGAAATGCGCAAGGCCGAGCGTGTGACCCAGCTCATCGACGAGGTCAAGGCGCTGGGACTGAAGATCTGTCCGCCCGACATCAACCTGCCGCGGGCGGAGTTCACCGTGCGGGGTGGCGATGTCGTGTTCGGATTGGGCGCCATCAAGGGTGTCGGCAGCGCGGCCATCGAGGCCGTGGGCCAGATCCACGCCGATCTGGGCCGGGATTTCACGGACCTGTTCGACTTTGTGGAACATGTGGAACTGCAGAAGGTCAATCGCAAGGTTCTGGAAGGACTGATCAATGCCGGGGCCATGGATGGGTTTCCCGGGCACCGTCGGCAACTGCTGGCGAATCTGGATCGCGCGCTGGCCTACGGCCAGAAGGTGTCCCGGGATCGGGCCGGGGGACAGGCTTCGTTGTTCGGTGGCGGGGGTGTGACCGCGGCCCTCAAACCCACCCTGCTGGAGACCGAACCCTTTGATCCGTTGGTGAAGCTGAGCCTGGAGCGCAAGGCCGTCGGATTTTTCCTGTCCGGACACCCCTTTCAGGAATACAACGAACTGATCGCCTCCCTGACGACCCAGACCACCGGTGGGGCTCATCTGCTCCGGGAGGGGGCCTGGGTGGACCTGGTGGGGGTCATCACCAGCCACACCAAACATCGCGACCGCAACAAGCGAATCTATGCCCGGGCACATTTCGAGGACGAGAGCGGCGTCATCGGCCTGGTGGTCTATTCCCGGCTCTATCAGGAGGCAAGGGACCTGGTGGAAAGCGATTCCATCCTGGTCGTGGGGGGGCGGGTGCAGGTCCGGGGTGATGAGGTGCGGGAAATCGTGGTCGACCGGATCACGCGGATCGACGAGGTGCTTGGCTGCTGGGTTCGCGAATGTTTCCTGGATCTTGAACTGGACGCGGCCGGCCCCGCCGGCGTGGGGGCACTGGGGCAGATCTTCGCTGACTTTCGGGAGCCCGTTCCCCTGGGACCCCTGGCCGCCGTCGGCGCAACCAGGGATGAGGAGGAAGGCGCGGCGGTGCCCGGAGCTCAGCCTCCGTCCGGCACCGTCGGAGATCCCGATGATCCTGATGCGCCCGCATCCGTGATTTATGCGAATCCGGTGCCCATGGTGATCCAGGTGGAGAGGGACGGCCGCAGATGGTTGTTGAAATCCGGGGCCCGCAACCTCACCTTGACCCTGGGGTGCCTGCGCCGTTTACGCAAACTGCCCGGCGTGCGCAGTATCAGGATGCGCGCGCAATTGCCCGCCCCACCGGAACCGCGCCGGAGGTTTGTCGGCCGGGCTTGACAGAGCCTGCGGTGCGTGCCTAACTCCAGGTTTCCCAGTTTGGAAGCCGTCGGTCGAGCGGCCATGTCCGCCCAGCGCTTTTTGCACAGCGAGGTCAGTGATGGACTGGAAGAAAAAGGGTGTGTGGCTGGATTTCGAGATGCCGTTGGTGGAACTCGAGGAGCAGATCCATACCCTTCAGGAATCGGCTGCGGTACGCGGCGTTGATGTCGCCGAGGAGATCGCCCGGCTGCGGGACAAAGCGGCCAAGATGGGTGAAGATGTCTTTTCCCGGCTCGAACCGTGGCAACGGGTGCAACTGGCGAGGCATCCCCGCCGGCCGACCACCCTGGATTACATCCATGACATGTGCAGCGAATTCACCGAACTGCACGGCGACCGGATGTTCCGCGACGATGAAGCCATCGTGGGCGGGTTTGCCTGGCTGGGTGGACGGCCCATCATGATCATCGGGCACCAGAAGGGGCGCGACACCAAGAGCAACATCCGCCGGAATTTCGGCATGGCCCACCCCGAAGGCTATCGCAAGGCCTTACGTCTGATGGACATGGCCGCCCGCTTCCAGCGACCCGTGTTGACCTTGATCGACACTCCGGGCGCCTATCCGGGCGTGGGTGCCGAAGAGCGTGGCCAGGCGGAAGCCATCGCGCGCAATCTGCGGGAAATGGCGGCTCTCCCGGTTCCCATTATCTGCGTGGTGACCGGAGAGGGAGGCAGCGGGGGCGCCCTGGCCCTCGGCGTCGGGGACAGGATCCTGATGCTGGAAAACAGTATCTACTCGGTTATCAGTCCTGAAGGTTGCGCGGCCATCCTGTGGCGGGATCCCGCCAAGAGCAAGGAAGCGGCCAAGAACATGAAACTAACCGCGGCCGACGCCCTAAAATTTGAGGTCATCGACGCCATCCTGCCTGAACCGTTGGGCGGGGCGCATCGTGATCCCCAGGCCATGGCCCTGCAGATTCGCGTATCGGTTCTTGAGCAACTTGCCAAGCTGGACAATCTGGACCCGGACCAGTTGCGCGATCAGCGTCTGCAAAAATTTCTCAAGATGGGGATTTATAACGAGGCAGGCCGCTAAATAGGAATGTGCCTTGACCAAGGCGTGGAATTTTGGTAATATCCTTACTGCCAACCTTTCCGATAATCCCATGATTCCGCCCGGCCGGTCCCGGCACTCAGGTGCGTGGGTCCGGTTTTCTTTGTCCGGCAGTAAATTAGGCTGTTCCCAGGCTCTGGTTCGCATATTATGATGGGCGTGTCCGCTGAAAATGAACACGCTCATGAGGAGAGATTGCGCATGCTTGACCCCAAGCTTCTGGAAATCCTGGCCTGTCCCGCCTGTCGTGGCCCTGTTGTTCCCGACGCCGACCATCAATGGTTGTATTGCCGCGCCTGCTCCCTCAAGTACCGGGTGCAGGACGGAATTCCCATCATGCTGATTGATGAGGCCGAGAAGTGGGATCCTGCCGATCCCGCCGTGGACACCACACCAGGATCCGGGGAGTAGGGGTGATGTGCCTGTTTACCCATTTTGCGGCGGGGGCCCTGGTCGGCGGCCTGGTCGGCCATCCGGTGGCCGGAGCGGTGGCGGGAATAGCATCCCACGCGGTGCTTGACATGATACCCCACTATGATCATCCGGATTGGCGCCTGGAATTGCTGGGCGGTGCAGGGGCGCTTGTGCTCATGCTGGCCATGCCTTTCAGCAGCCTGGCTGCGGTGCTGGGCGGGCTGGGAGGTATGCTGCCGGATCTGGAGAACCTCTTCCAGAAACTGGGCTGGTATTCCCGGCGGCGTTTCCTGTTCCCGACCCACAACGGGATCCTGCCCCACGGCAGGCGCCTGGACCGGGGAAGTCTTCGCTGGCAAGCCGCGATTTTCGTCGGCTGTTTCCTGCTTCTGGGAATTGGTGCGCCCGGCCACGCCTCTGCCGCCACCCAGCTCCCCGGCGCCGAGGCCGTGCTGGGACCCGCCCAGGTGACGGTGTTGCTGTCGAGTCCTGACCGCACCGTGGTGCGGGTGCAGGTCCCGGTGTTGAAGTCTCCCGCTGACTGGTCCGACGTGGCCTTCGGGAGCATCCAGTGGGGGGACCCCCTGGTCGTCGATGCCAAGCCTTCGGGGCCGGTTCAATTCCTGCCCCCTCATCGGAGTTTTTCCCTGGCGGTTCCCACGCTGACGAAGCCCCAAATCCTGGTGCGCCAGGTGCGCTGGTTGCGGGAGCCGCAGGGGACCTGGGATGATTCGAGTCTGGTGCTCACGGCGGCGCCCCGGATTTTTCGGTCCGTGCCCTTGAGCGGGTGCGATGTGAATCTGGGTGCCGGCGGTGGCGTGCTGGGCGTGCTGGTCCTGGAAATCAACCATCCCCGGCAGGGAAATTTCGCCACCGCGTTGGACAAGGCCGGCAAAGCTGACGCGCGGGATAGGGCGGGCCTTGTCCTGCCCTACGGCCTGCTCAACGCCGATCTGTTCGGGGCCCTGAGCCGGGGCGCGGTGCAGCAGGCCCTGGAGCGGGATGCCGCAACGGCGAAAGCGGATGCGCAGTCATCTTCCCTGTTCGGCGACACCAACCACTGGGTGCGGCTGGATGTGAGGGCCAACGGTCCCGTGCGTTTGACCGGGGCCGAGCTGAGCGGGATGGGGGTGCCGGTGACCTCCGTCGACCCGGACAAGCTGCGGCTTTATCGTGGGGGGGGCATGGCCCTGGATCTCGACCCCACCGTGCCGGATCAGGATCAGGCGGATCGGGTGGGCCTGACCGAGGTGGCCATCGAGGTCACGGGTGATCAGGACCAGGAATGGAACCTGGACGATGAGCTCCGTTTCTATGCCGTGGCTACCAGCGCCTGGCGAGACCGGTTCCCCGGCCCGGCCCCGCGGTTGGATTTCTACGATCATCCCTTTGCCGATCATGCCACCTACTGGTTGACCTGGGAAGATGCGCGCACCGCTTCCAATCTGCCGGGCAATCCGTTGCGAATGGTGCATGATTCCGCCGCGCCGACCGGAGGGCCCGAGGTCGCTTCGGCCCGGATACGCCTGCACCGGGAAAAGCAACTCCTGGATCAGGCGGGATTGTTCCAGGACAACTGGGCCTGGGATAATTTTGTCTACAGCTCCCGACAGGACACCTTTTCCCTGCGCCACCCGGTCGCCGGTTCCGGCGCCCGTTTCGTGGTGGATATCAGGGGCGCCTTCTACGCCTATCGTGCTGATTACCCTTTCCGGGCCGAAGTTTGGCTGAACGGGGATTCGGCGGGGAAAGCGACCCTGGATTTCATTTCCGGGGATCCCGGCGATTCCGATCGCAACCAGAACGATCCGGACAGCCTGCGGGTGCGGGTGGTCGGTTCCTCCGGGGATATCCATGATGGCCTGAACAATCTGACCCTGTCCAACGCATCGCAGCCCTCCGGGGATTACGCCAAGCAGGCCTTGGCCCTGGACAGTTTCGACATCAGTTACCGTGCGGACCTGGTGCTGGATCCCGGCCGGGGCGAAATGGAACCGATTTTCGCGACCTCTGAACCGGGTTTGGACACCGCTCCGTTCGATATCAGGATCGGCGTGCCCGGCGGCGGCGATATTCATGTCTGGGATGTCACCGACCCGGCGCAGCCCCGGATCCTGTCCGGGCTCCGGGACCTGGGCGATCCGGAAGTCCACCGGGTGGGCTATGCCCTGCCCGACGCTGCCGACCATCAACTGGCGCTTTTCCGGGACGGCGCTTTTCTGGCGGTAACCGGCGGGGTGGTTGCGCAACCCCGGGACCTGCGTGCCGCGCCCACCGATTATGATCATCTGACCGTTTATGCGCCCGGGTTCGCCCTGGCTGGTGATGCCCTGGCCGCGTATCGGGCCACGGCCATCAGCGGTAATTCCCAGCCGGCGGCCGCTGCGGTTTCCGCTCAGGATATCTATGATTCCTTTGCGGGCGGTCAGAAGGATCCCCATGCCATTCGCAATTACCTGAAATGGGTTTATGAGCAGAGCGGGCACCGCCTGCGGTATGCCTGTTTTATCGGGAATGCCAGTCGTGACTATCGGAACTACCTGGGTCATCCGGTGGGGCAGGGTCTTTATGATTTCCTGCCTACGGAGATCAAGACGGTGTTTCCCCAGTATCCCCAATCGGGGACCTCAGCTGCGGCCTACGCTGCGGACGATGGTCTGGTGTCCTTCGATGCCGCCGGTTCCAATCCTGAGGATTATCCCGACTTGGCGTGCGGCCGGCTGCCCGTAGCGACGGCTAACGAGGCGATGGACCTGGTCACCAGGATTATCTCTTATGACGGCAATCCTGAACCCGGCCCCTGGCGGAATCGGGTCGTGTTCGCGGCGGACGATGCCAACCGGCCCGAAACAGGGTCCAAGCCTTCCTCCGGGGAGACCTACCATACGACCCAGGCCGATTACCTGACGGAAAATGAAATTCCTCTCAGCCTTGATGTGACCAAGATCTACGGCGTGGCCTATTCCTTCCCTTCCCCTTCTTCCAATTCCAAACCGAAAATGCGCCAGGACATCAATGCGGCCATGAACGCGGGCACCACCATTTTCAACTATACGGGTCACGGCGCGGAGGACAACCTGGCGGACGAACAGGTTTTTCAATCCCGTGACATCCCCAACCTTTTCAACGGCATGCAGCGGTTGGTCTTTATCGCCTTCAGTTGTGATGTGGGTGTCTTCGACAGCCCCAATCGCTGGTCCATGGCCGAGCAGTTCCTGACCAGCAGCAACGGCGGAGCCATCGCCAGCATCAGCGCCAGCCAGGTCAGCTACAGCATCAGCAACAACAGGTTGTCCACCAGCTTTTACGCGCAACTTTTTCCCGGCCTGAGGGTGGATCCCGACCAGAGCCTCGGGTCGGCCCTGGAGCAGGCCAAGGGGATGATGATCAGTGATGGCGACATCAGCAATTCCCAGCATTTCAACCTCATGGGCGACCCGGCTCTTTCCCTGCCCAACCCGCCGGATATCCTGACCTTTGCCCCCGGTGGAGCCGATACCCTGCGCGCGGGGACACGGCAGACCATCATCATGTCGCCCATCGGTTCCTATCCGCCCCAGCCCGGAGACACCTATGATGTCCGGGTCGAGGATTCCGAGTTTGATCAGGCTTTCACCGTCTACAATTACAGCGGCACTCCCATCCAATCGACCTATCGCCGTAAAGGGACGACGATTTTCCGCGGCACCGGCGTCGACCAGACCATGACCCTCGAGGTCCCGTTCATGAACCCCGTCCAGTTCCGCTATGGGGATGAAGCGAGAATCCGGATGATCGTCTCCGGGGCAGGAATTTCCCGTGTGGGCGTCGCCCGGGTTTCCAGTGTGCGCGGCGGCGGCGCCGTCAGCAGCGATGTGACCGGCCCGCGAATCGACCTTTCCTTTGCGGATAACCGCTACCGCGTGCGCACGGGCTCCCTGCTGACGGCCGACCTGACCGATTCCAACGGGATCGCCATCCTGGGGACCAGCCCCGGCAACAGCCTTTTGCTGGAATTCGATGATTCCGGATTCATGACCGACGTGACGCCCAGCTTCACTTTTGATCCCAACAGTTTCACGACTGGCCAGTTGTCCTTTCCCTTGCCCGGGGATCTCGACCTGGGCAAACACCGGGCCGCTTTGCACGCCAGCGATGCCCTGGGTAATGTCGGCAGTGACACGCTCAGCTTCCAGCTCATCCCCGAAGGTGTGCGGGGGCTGGAGAGCGTTACCCTTTTTCCTAATCCCACGCCCGGACCCTGCCGACTTCTTTTTGATCTGAGCGATCCCATGACGGTGCAATGGGAGATCTATACCTTGGCTGGTCGTCGCCTGCGTACGATCCGCGAGGATTTTGGCGTTCCCGGTCCTTCCATCCTTTCCTGGGATGGGCGGGACCAACAGGGTGACGAAATCGCCAACGGTACCTATCTTTTCGTGTTGCGTGGGCTGGCCCATGCGGAGGATGAAAGGGAAATCACCAAGACAGGCAAATTGGTTGTCATGAGGTGATGACCTGGGCTTCTCGAGGTGGGGAGCCCATACAAATGGTGGAGGTAAGAAAACAATGAAGAGGATTTCGATGGTGGCCGTTCTGGCCCTAATTTTGGCAGTCGGTTTAGCCGGCTCCGCTCTGGCTTCCGGTGCGGGCGCCATCAACCTTGTGTTTCCCGTCGGTGCCCGGTTCAATGCCATGGGGGAGGCCGGGACGGCGCTGTCCCAGGACGCCACCGCCATGTGGTGGAATCCCGGGGGGTTGGCCTTCTTGCCTTTGCGCGCCCAGGATCATGACCTGCACGTGATGCAATCCAGCCTGGCCGCGGGCCTGGCCAACGACATCGGTTTGTACTGGGTCGGCTACGGCATGCCCATGGGAGAGGCCGGAGCCTTCGGGGTCTATTTGAACTACCTGGATATGGGTTCCCAGCAGGCCACGGCCGAGGACCAGACCGACAAGGGGACTTTTTCGTCCTACGAGTGGGCTTTCGGGGCCACCTATGCCGTACGCTTGACCGGCACCGTCGGCGTGGGCCTGGGCGTGAAATACTTCCGGGATAAATTGG
>CAZJGK010000089.1:0-11790 GCA_964545545.1 uncultured Fibrobacteraceae bacterium
GGGGTTGCCCTGGGGAGCAGCCTGGGTTCCATCCTCATGATGTTGGTGGTGATGGTCGCCCTCAAGAAGATCTGGCCTAGATTCCTGAGGATAAAGGATTTGATGGCGCTGGCCGGGGTTCTGGCCATCACAACCGTTGCCATGGCGGCCACACACTATCTGGGTGTGAAAACAGGCTTGGCCGCGAGTCCCGGCAATCTGGGCAAGGCGCTGGGACTGGTGGCCCTGGCCGCGGTCGGCGGCGGCTTGTTCCTGGCCCTGGCCGCCCTGTTCAGGATGCCTGAACTGAAGGCGGCCCGCTCGTTTCTCCGGCGCAAACCGATAGGTTGATTGGCCGGTTACTTCTGTAGACCGCTGGGCACCTTCCTGGGTGTCAGATCAGGATTATCCCCGGCCACATAGGCTCCGCCCGGCAGGTTCTCGCTGATCACCAACGGCAATTCATTCAGCTGCAAAAGACCATCGGCCGGAGGAACCTGGATTTCATAGAGTCCCTGCGCCGCGTCGGTGATGGTGATCATCCTGGTGGGATGGGCGTCTGCCGGGAGCTGGTAGGTTGTTTCCGAGGGTGTGGCCCAGGCAATGAAGATCGGAGCCTTGTCTTCCCGGCGGATGCGGTAGACCCCGTCGCGGATGCGGTCCACGCTTTTCATGCCGTCCAGGGATGCGGCCAGCATCATATAGGCCCAGTAGCCCCCCTTGGGCTGTCGGTCCATGTCGAACAGGGGAACCTTGCTGTTGCCCCAGGTGATGCCCGAGGTGCCTTCGCCCAGCCGCAGCCACAGACAGAAATCCAGGCCCCGGCTCAGGGCATGGAGATTGATGTCCAGGACCGCGAGGAAGTGTTCGGTGGGCGTGATGACCTTGTCATGGTCATAGGCCAGCGAAGGTCCGCCACACTCGCTGGAGATCAGTTTGATGCCGCCGCCCAACTGCTGGCCTAGCCAGTTGATGCGGGCCTCGTTATAGGGAACCGGGCCATAGAGGTGCAGGTCGGCCATGTCGAACCGCGACTCATGGAGCACGCGGTTCGCCTCCAGCAGCCGCTCCTGGGCGCGCGGATCGCTCTGGATGTCCGAGGTGATGACCACGGGGGAATCGGCGGAATAACCGGTCACGGCGGTGTAGTCTGCCATGCCCGAGGCCAGGACCAGAATGTCCAGATTGATGGCTGCGATGCCACCGAGGATGAACTGGGCGTCGGGGTCGGCCTCCTTGACTGCGTCATGGGAAGCGTTGAAGAAGTCGATGAGCTCGTCGGTGGTGCCGGTCCAGCCCCCCGAAGCGTTGTCCTCGCCGAACCACTCATTGCCGACCTGGTAGTACCGGGTGGGCCGTTTGAGTCCCGGGGCATCGTCGATGCCGTCGTCGTCATAGCGCTCCACGATCTTGCGCACAAAATCCTGCCAGTCGGCCATATCCCGAGGCACATGGTTTTTGGCGCTGTAATCCGACGGCAGCACGCCCCACTCGGCATCCGAATCAAGGGTCAGGAAAGCTTCCATGTCCAGGGCGTTGAGGGTCTTGATGGCTTCATCCAGGCCGGCCCAATCGTACTGGCCTCGCTGAGGCTCGCGCAAGCTCCAGGGCACGGTCAACCGGATGACCCCGAGGCCGGCCTGGCTCATCACGTTGTAGTACTGGGTGAGCTTGCCGGGGACGGCCAGACCCAGGTGGGGATTGGGCCGGAAGGACAAGTCGCGCAACCGGAGGCCGTCGATCTTTTCCTGGGGTCGGCTTTTCCAGCGCAATTTCTTCTTGACGATGTCCTTGGGCTTGGAGCTTCCGGTCACCGCACCGTCATTTGCACCGGCAGCGGCAAGCGGCTCCAGGGTCAAGGCAGCCGTGTCGGCGGCGGCCGAAGTGGCGGCCGGGGTGGCGGCGAGGAACACCAGGGCCAGGGACATCAGTACCAGGCCGGACATCCGGATCGTGAGGTGATCGTTTATCATAGTCGGCTCCCCGTTGGCGGCGAAAGGTCGTGCGGTCTGCAATCAAGATCCGCTCGGGCGGGCAACCTGGTTTCGACCGGTGTCGAGATGAGGGTCCATGGTTTCCCGGAGGACCCGATTGTCCGTCGCCCGATGCGGAGGACATTCCGTGCAGGATTTTTGCAAAGCACGTGCCACGGGCTCCCCCGTGGGGGAAACCCGATCAGATCAGATTATATACGACGCGCTCAACGCGCATCATTGATGATACGGTCGATGAAATAGGCGGAGGTGGCCAAGCTGAAGAACGGCACCAGATGGTGCCATCCGTCCTCGAAATTGGCCAACCGGGAGCGGGAAACATACAATCGGTCCCCCGGCTCAAGAGGTATGTCCTGGTGAGCCATGGCCTCGAAAAACTTGAATTCGTACGTGCTGGTGTCGGATTCGGTGGTTCGCATCAGAAGCAGGTTGTGATCCGCAGCCGATTCGAGATTGAGGCCGCCCGCGTTGGCCAAACCCTGCAGGAGCGTCACACCGGATGCCGGCAGGGGGAAGGTCCCCTGGTGTTCCACATCCCCCATGACATAGTAGGCGGAAGCCTGGGAGGGAGGGAAAAAGACCCGGTCTCCGACCTTGAGAATAGTGTCCAAACCCTGGTTCAGGCCATGTTCGGCGTCCCATAGATTCAGGGTATACGCCTTGCCGTCCCTGGTCAGGACCACGCGTCTGGTGTCGGCGTTTTGGCTGGGGCCGCCCGTTTGGTGCAGGGCCTCGCCTAGGGTCATCACCGTGTCGGACAGGTACACCGTACCCGGTTGCACGACTTGGCCTTCGATCTGAACCGGTTTGGAGCGAAATTCGGTCATCTCGATCTGGACCTCGGGATCGGGTATTTGGTCAGCATAGGCTTTGGCAATGACCCCGGAGGCTTCGCTCAAACTCAAATCGCCGACCTGGACATGATTCAGAAAGGGCAGCGTGATATCGCCGTATGCGTTGACGGTGGTCACGTTGCGGCGGCTGTTGTTGGGCGCCGGGACCTGGGAACCCAGGTCGGGCCGGCCCCAGACGACGATGGTGATCTGATCCTGGGGGCCGATCCGATACAAGGGTCGGGTGTCCTCCTTGCCCAGAACCGGCAGAGGAGCAGCTTGTTCGGTCGGCACCTGGGCCTGGAAGTGGGCCAGCTGATCAAGCCCCTTGAAATCAGCGTGGGGGAAGTCGGCGGTGCCGCAGCCGGAAAGAAGCGGTATGGCGGAGAAGGCGAGGCCTAAGGCGACCGGGGCGAAAAGCCCCCGCAAGGGCGAATGCCAGCTGAGAAGCCGGTCGGTGCCGACAAAACCCATTTTAAATCCTCCAGATGCTGCTGCTGCCGCGTCAGGGGAAAGTACCCCATTTGCGTCTTGTTTCGTAATTGGATCGTCCAATCCCTAGGTCCGCGGCAAGATAGCTCAGATCTAAAAAATTATCCACCACTTAGTCCCTTGACCTAAACCGGAAGTTTATGCTATGCTTTATCTCAATCGGCGTCAACAGCAATGGGTTTTGCAGAATATTGCGCCTAGGGGGATTGGACCTGCCGAATCTATGGGCAGGTCCATTTTGGAGAAATCATGAAATTGATTGGAAAAAAGCAGTTACCCTCCGCCAGGAGGGGGGCCTTCGGTGGTTTGCACCCAAAGTCCCGGCGTGAGCCTGGCGCGATGATAGCCGGGCAGGACAAGGACGCCGTACCGTATCTTTGCCCCGTTACCCGTTGGGACACCATTTCAGGCGCCGAGAAGACCCCCTGGTGTGTCTCCCGCGCCAAGCGCGCCATGGACGTCATGCTGGCGGTGCTGGTGTTCCTGGCTTCGGCGCCGGTCTTCCTTCCTATCGCCTTGGCCATCAAGTTGGAGGGTCCAGGGCCGATATTCTTCAAACAATGGCGTACCGGCCTGCTGGGCAATCGTTTCCAGATGTGGAAATTCCGGACCATGGTCCAGGATGCGGAGAAGCTCAAGGACCGCGTCATGCACCTGAACCAGCACAGCAAGGAAGGCCCGGATTTCAAGATCGCGGACGATCCCCGCGTCACGCGCGTGGGGAAGTTCCTGCGCAAGACGAGCCTGGACGAGCTGCCCAACCTTATCAGCGTCCTGCAGGGGCACATGAGTCTGATCGGTCCGCGGCCCACCTCTTTCGGGGTCGAGAATTACGAGGACTGGCACCTGGTGCGGCTTACCGTGCCACCGGGAATCACCGGCCTGTGGCAGATCAGCGGACGCAGTGAAGTGGATTTCAACGACAGGGTCAAGCTGGATTACCAGTACATCCGCAACCAGTCGGCACTGCTTGATATGAAGATTCTTATGCGCACGCCCATGAGTGTCATGAGGCAACGCGGGGCCTGTTGATCCTTTCTCCGCCGGGAGTAATCCCTGTTCTGGATGGGAGTCGGAAATGTCGGCGATTCTGGCCATTGTCAACAAGAACGGCGGGGATGTTGCCGAGCACCATTTCACCTCCGCTCTTACCGCTTTGCGCTGGCGTGGCCGTTACCGGCGGGTAGAGCGTCTGCCGCACGGTTGGTTGGGTACGGTGCATCCGGCGTCCGGCGGGGAGGGTTTTCGCGGCACCGATCTGGCCAAAGACCCCTTCGGGAACATTGCCGCCTGCCATGGCCACCTCTATGATCTGCCCGGCTTGTACCGGCGGCTGGATAAACCCCTGCCGCCAAATATCCACCAACGGCCCGCCCAGGCCGTTCTGGACGCCTGTTTGAAGTGGGGACACGACGCGCCCAACCACTGGTCGGGGGAGGTGTCCTTCGTCTTCTGGGATCAGAACAATAAGGAACTGGTCGTGGGTCGGGATCATCTGGGCACCCGCCCTTTGTTCTTCTACGATCACGGTGGTCTGGTTGCTTTCTGCACCGACAGCAAGGCCCTGCTGACCATTGGCAGCCGGATTCCCGAACCCGATCCCGTTTCCATGCACCGTTTTCTCTGTCTGGATTCCTGGCAGGACGAACGCACCTTTTTCCTGCGGGTGGGCCGGGTGTTGCCGGCCATGCTCAAGGTTGTGGCCGCAGGTAAGCTCCGGAGCGAGGTCTACTGGAAGCCGGGCCAGGACACGTCCCTGCAGTCTGGGAAGATGGACCAACACCAGGATGAATTCCGGGAACGGGTCCAGCTGGCCATTGACCGCCGGGTCGAGAGTTTGGCCTCCTGGACCCTTGATCCCCGCCGGGATGAATTCCAGTTCCTTTTGAGCTCGATGTTGGGCCACAGCGAGAGCAGGAATTTCGAGGCGTCTGCGCCAACCGGTTCGACGGGGAATGATGATTCCTCCAGGGGGCTCCTGGTTCAGCGCCCTGCAGTGACCAACCTGACCGGTGACGAGTTGCTGGACGAAATGGACCGGATGAACATTTTCCATGATGAACCAGTGGCTTCGCTGCCGGTCATCAGCAGTTGGCTGTTGCGCAACGAGAGCAGCCAGATTCAAGCGGGCGTGCAGCTGAACCAGATCGGCGCCAAGGAATTCCTGGGCGAGGATGTCCATGCGCTCAGCTATCTGCTGAAGGCCGGCCGCTTGCGGGAACTGGTGCGTCGGGCCCGGGAGGCGGGAATCACCCAGAACGGCCTGCGTCAAGGCCTCTGGGGCCTTCTGTGCTACGGTCTGGGGCCGCTGTTGCCGTCTTCCTTGTTGAATACCCGGCGGAGTTTTCTGCACAAGGAGCGGTTCCCCTGGCTCAACTCCACCCTGACCCGTCTGCCCCTGGAACGGCAAGCCTGTTTGCCCGGTGATTTCTCTTCGGAGGTGCACCACCGCCTGGCGGTCGCTCTCCGGCACGGTGAAATGCCTTTGAAATTGCACTATGAGGATCGGCATGCCGGAATCCTTGGTTTGGAGACCCGGTATCCTTTCCTGGATATCGATGTCGTGCGTTTCTGTTTCACTCTGCCGGCGGATGAACTCTTCGGCCCCAATTCCCTGGGCGCGGGGATCAAGCAGGCTTCACTCCAGGTGGTGGGCAACCAAGGCAAACCCACCCTGGGCCGGAATCTGCGCGATGTTCTGGATGGTCATTGGGAGGAGGGAGAATTCCAGCGGCGGATTGCCGGGAGTCTTTCCCGATCCCAGTTGGTGGCCGACGGCTGGCTGCGCGCGGACAAGTTGACCCAACTTCAGGACAGGGTCCTGTCCGGCCGCCATGATCTGCAGCCTCAATTGTGGCGGGTTCTTACCCTGGAGGGTTGGTATCGCCAACGGTGGTCGGCGCAGGCCAAGGCCTTCCAGCCGCCAGCGCTGCGAATTGCCTCGCGAACAAACCAACAGTTTGGTTGATCCCATAATCCGCCGCGCGCGTTTTTCCCGCCTGGATCATGGCTCGGGCCAGTTCAGGGTCCGTCAATACCTGGGTCATGGCTGCGGCCATGGCCGCCGGATCCCCCACGGGTACGAGCTTGCCGTAACGACCCCGTTCCAGGATCACCCGCGGCCCCACGGGGCAGTCGGTGGAAACCACGGGCACACCGCTCGCCATGGCCTCGATCAGGACGTTGCCGAAGCCTTCGCGGCGTGAGGACATGACTGCCAGACTGGCGTGTTTCATCACCGCGTAGGGATTTTCGACGTGGCCGGCCAGGGTCACTCTCCCCTTGAGCCCGAGCTCCTCGATCAGCTTTTCCAGCGCGCCTCGCTCTGCTCCTTCGCCCAGGATGATCAACTGGGGCGCCGGGTCCAGAGGCGGCAGCAGGACCATGGCCCGCAACAGGTCGTCGAACCCCTTGGCCTCGTCC
Organism: uncultured Fibrobacteraceae bacterium; assembly: GCA_964545545.1. Taxonomy (GTDB): domain Bacteria; phylum Krumholzibacteriota; class Krumholzibacteriia; order LZORAL124-64-63; family LZORAL124-64-63; genus JAHJTW01. The sequence continues at coordinate 6,722 of CAZJGK010000089.1, forward strand.
AGGCGACCGGTGGCGGTGATCAGGGGCCCACCGGACGGGAGAGGGATTTCGGGCTTCTGGGACAGCAGCTCGGTGAAGCGCGCATCCAGTACGGGGTTGGGTTGAACCAGAATGCGCAGGTCCGGCAAATCCAGCATGGCCTTGAGTTCGTCTCCCACTTCCGCCAAAGGAACGGAAATACAGGCGGCCCGGGGATAGAGAAAGCGCATGGCCGCACGGCGCAGCCGGGGTCTGCGGGAAATGGGCAGAAAGACGCCGGGTGAGGTGTGTTCGCTGGGAACAACCATGACTTTGCCATGCAGCCATATCCCCGCCAGGAGGGCCGTCATGTTGGCGGCGTTGGTACCCGAGTAAAGGATGCGGGCTCCGCACTCACGGACCGCGCGAGCCAGGGCGAACACGCCTTTGCGGGCAGGCAGGCCGCCCAGGTCAATGACCGGGACATCGGCGGGTACGCGTTCCAGCAGGGTTCCGCTGCGTTGGCCCAGGATCAGGATAGGGCGGATCTGCTGCCGGTCCAGGTTGATGAGCAGGTTCAGGACAACGCGTTCGATGCCCCCGGCATTCAGGTGAGGGACGTGGAAGGCGACGGTGAGTGGAGAGGCTGGAGTGTCGGCAGGGGTCATGTTATTGCGGCTCCCGGCGTTCCGGGTCAGGCCCCGTGCGCCATACTGTCTGGAAGGTTGTGTGCGCCGACCCGGGACATGACCTCTTCCAGGGCCAGCCGGTGTTCCCGGTGATGACGCAAGGGGATCCGGAACTCATATTTCTCCCTGGAATTGAGACGGTCCCAGTACGTGCCCAGGAATTCCCGCAGCGAATGGGAAGCCTCCAGATAGCGGGCCAGGACTTCCCCGAAGGGCAGGGTGGACGAGTTGTCCAGGGCGGCGCGGTCCCGGTCCTCGAAATCCAGGGGTGGTTGGGCCGGATACGTGCCGGGATCAAATCTGCTCTGGAAAAAGTCCACCGTGAACGCATCCCAGTAGGCCAGGTGGGCAAGGGTGGATTTGCAACTGAGAGAACCTTCCGCGCCCGCATGATCCCGCAGGTCCCGGGGGCAGGAAGCAACCAGCTTCCGCAGGAGCAGGTCCTCTTGTTCATAGGCCTTGACGAGGGTCCGCCAGGAATCCACCCTGCACTGCACTTTCCGGCGAGAAAGTGGGGGCCATGGCCCGATGACTGCTTCCAATCTGAACAAACCATATTCCCCGCGGTTTGGCAATACCGTAACATGATTTGTTTCGGGCCGGTTGCGGTGCGGAGGAAAAAGTGGACATGGGGGCGCAGTCATAGGATTCTTGCCTCGGTGAATCGCTGGTGAAACTGCCCTGCGTGGAATCCCGACGGGTTCGAGAAGGAGCGATGAATTGGAAAAAAATCGGTACCGCGGGATCATCCTTGCCGGAGGCGCCGGCAGTCGTCTGCATCCCCTGACCCTGACGGTCAGCAAGCAACTGATGCCGGTTTACGACAAACCCATGATCTATTACCCGCTGTCCACGCTCATGCTGGCCGGCATTCGCGAGATCCTGATCATCACCACCCCGGAGGATCAGGAATCCTTCCGCCGGTTGCTGGGCGATGGCTCGCGCTGGGGACTGGATCTGAGTTATGTGGTGCAGCCCAGTCCGGATGGACTTGCCCAGGCCTTCCTGCTGGGGGAGGATTTTCTGGATGGACAACCTGCCTGCCTGATCCTGGGCGACAACATCTTCTATGCCGAAGGACTTTCCCGCCGCCTGCAGAAGGTGGCGGCCCAGGCCGGAGGAGCGACGATCTTCGCCTATTTCGTCCAGGACCCCCACCGCTACGGGGTGGTGGAACTCGACGGGGAAGGCCGGGCCTTGACCATCCAGGAAAAGCCGCTGCATCCGCGTTCCCATTTTGCCGTCACCGGTTTGTACTTCTTTGATCAGGACGTGGTGAAAATTGCCCGCGGCATCAAGCCCTCGAGCCGGGGGGAACTGGAGATTTCCTCGGTCAACAACGCGTACCTCGAACGGGGTGACCTGAAGGTGGAGATCCTGGGCCGGGGAACGGCCTGGCTGGACACCGGGACCCATCAATCGTTGCTGGATGCCGGGCAGTTCATCCGGGTGATCGAAGAACGGCAGAGTCTGAAAATCGCCTGCCCCGAGGAAATCGCCTGGCGAATGGGTTTCATTGACGACGACAGGGTGCAGGAACTGGCCCGCCCCCTGGAGAACAGCGGCTACGGGCGCTACCTGCTGCAGCTGCTGGACAAGGGGCTCCGCCCGTGAAAGTGTTGGCCACAGGTATCCCCGGCGTGATGGTGTTCGAACCGGTGGTTCACGGAGATGACCGGGGCTATTTCTTGGAAACGTTTCGGGAGGATTTCTTCGCCGCCCATGGCGTGGTCGGCCCCTTTGTCCAGGACAACCAGAGCCGCTCCCAGCGGGGGGTTCTGCGAGGGCTGCACTACCAGATCGACCGGCCGCAGGGGAAGCTTGTGCGCGTGATGTCCGGCCGGGTCTTCGATGTGGCGGTGGATCTGCGCCGCAGTTCGGCGACTTGCGGCCGCTGGGTCGGCCTGGAATTATCCGCTGAGAACCGGCGGCTGTTCTGGGTGCCGCCGGGATTCGGACACGGTTTCCTGGTGCTCAGCGACCAGGCGGAGTTCTGCTACAAGTGTACCGATTACTATGTCCCGGAGTGCGAGCGGGTGATCCGCTGGGACGACCCTGAACTGGGTGTCGCCTGGCCCCTTGATGAAGTTCTGCCGATCATCGTATCGGACAAGGACAACCGGGGCGTGCCTTTCGCGGCGGCGGAGCTGTTTTCCTGAGGAGCTTTTTGTGGCGTTTCGCATTGGACAGGGTTGGGATCGTCACCCGCTGGCGGCCGGTCGTCCATGCATGCTGGGTGGGATCCGTTTTCCTGATTCTCCCGTGGGGCCGGTGGGGCACTCGGACGGGGACGCGGTTTGCCATGCCCTGATCGACGCCGTGCTGGGGGCGGCCGGACGGGGGGATATCGGGGGCATGTTCCCCGATACCGATCCGCGGTTCGCCGGGGCGGACAGCGTGGCCCTCCTGGCCGAGGCCTGGGCGGAGGTGGCCAGGCTGGGCTATGCTCTGGTCAATGCCGATCTGGTCATTATCTGTGAACAGCCGGTCATCGCTCCGGTGGGCGGCGCCATGAGCGCCCGGCTTGCCGGAACGCTGGCCGCCGATCCGGGGACGGTCAACATCAAGGCTACCCGGGGCGAAGGGTTGGGTCCTGAGGGCCGCGGGGAGTGTGTGACGGTGCAGGCGGTGGTTCTGCTGGAGAAATCATGAAGATAGCAGTGGTCATGGGTGGAAATTCCAGCGAACGGGAAATTTCCCTGTTGACGGGCAAGGCTGTGGCCGAGGCCCTTGAGCGGGCCGGCCACGAGGTTCTCGCCCTTGATATTCCTGATGTGCAGGCGGTGCTGGGGGAACCCCTTCTGCGGGACCAGGATATGGTGTTCCCGGCCCTGCACGGAGGCGAGGGTGAGGATGGCCATCTGCAGGCCCTGCTGGATGTCCTCGGGATTCCCTACGCCCTTTCGGGTCCCATGGCCAGCGCCCTGGCCATGGACAAGGCCGCCTCCAAGCGGGTCATGCGCGGGGCGGGTATCCCCACTCCGGACTGGCTGCAGGTGGTCTGGGATCGGGATTCCGCTCGGGCGGGAACCGTCAGCGGCGGCGGTGGCGGGCGTTTTGCGGGCGACGCCCTGACCCGGGATCACATTCTGGACCGGGCGGGCGCGGAGATTGGCTTTCCCCTGGTTCTCAAGCTCAATACCGGGGGCAGTTCGGTAGGCGTTCGCATCGTCAATGGGCCGGGAGAATTCGCCGAGGCCTTCACGGCCGTGGCCGAATCTGGCAGCGGACGCAGCGTTGACATGCTGGTTGAACAATATATCAAGGGCCGGGAACTGACGGCGGCCATTTTCCTGGGCCGGCGTCTGCCGTTGCTGGAAATCCGTCCCCATGAGGGATTTTACGACTTTGAACACAAATACACGGCTGGAGCCAATGAATATCTGGTGCCGGCTCCTGTTCATTCCCCTCTGTACGAGGAAATTTCTTCAGATGCCCTGCGTTTGTTTGATCTTTTATGCTGCAAAGGCATGGCAAGGGTGGATTTCCGGGTGGACGAGGGTCGTCATTATTGTCTGGAAATCAACACCATTCCGGGCATGACCGAGACCAGTCTGGTCCCCAAGGCGGCCGCGGCCGTGGGGATCGGGTTTGAAGACCTGGTGGTTGATCTTTGCCGTGCGGCCATGGATGCGGGAGAAAAATAAATTCCCACCCCATCTTGACATATCTTGACTGCAGGTTATATATTCCTCCACCCAAACCGGTCCAGACCCCTGTGGGGTTTGGACCGAGTTTTGGCTGATATCCGGTGAGGGCTGTCCAGCTTGCGGGCTGGTTGGCTTCAGGTGAGTTTGAGCTGGCGTAGCTCAACTGGTAGAGCTCCTCACTTGTAATGAGGTGGTTGGGGGTTCAAGTCCTCTCGCCAGCTCCACAGTGATGTGAGTGTGGACAGGCCGCGGCAGTGACCGGTTGCCGCCGTGGTCGGGGTTTACGCAGGAGTTGGTCGGGGGGGTTCCCGAGCGGTCAAAGGGAACAGACTGTAAATCTGTCGGCTGTCGCCTTCGGAGGTTCGAATCCTCCCCCCCCCACCACGAAAGTCGGACGGAGCGGGAATAGCTCAGTTGGCAGAGCATCAGCCTTCCAAGCTGAGGGTCGCGGGTTCGAACCCCGTTTCCCGCTCCAGCAGCTTGGCGTGAGAAATCGAAAATTATGGAGCCCACGTAGCTCAGTCGGTAGAGCACTTGCATGGTAAGCAAGCGGTCAGCAGTTCAAATCTGCTCGTGGGCTCCAGTTTTGTGTTTCCGGATATTCCGGAATCATGGAGCGGCGTGTTCGATGTTTTGAAAGCCGGGGTTTATCCGGGGCCTCAGAATTTTGAATGGCCGGAAATTGGCAAGAAGGTCTGGGACTGTTCACGGGAGGATGCCGCAAATGGCGCGCGAAAAGTTTGAACGGAACAAGGATCACGTGAACGTGGGA
>CAZJGK010000090.1:0-11403 GCA_964545545.1 uncultured Fibrobacteraceae bacterium
ACCAACCAGGGGCAGGTGCGCATCAGCGAGCGCGGGCTTGCAGCGCTCGGGCACCACCTGGATGGCCAACAGCCTGGGAGGACATCCGGACATTGCCGCCATCGAAGCCGCCGACCACCAGGGCGTCCACGAAAGCATTTTCTTTTCCCACTTCGCCCGGGCCTATGGGACCCTGGATGACCCCGATAATTTTGCGCGTTTTGCCGCCGATTTTACCGCCTGCGACTATTTCCTGCTCAGCGAACTGGATCCCGAGGCCTTCCGCACGGCCCGGCCCACCAGTTACCCGGAGGCCTTTTCCTGGGTCATGGACCGCGTCGCCCGGCGCAAGGGCGCTACCTGCTGGCTGGAAAAATCGCCCCATCACACGCTGCTCGCGGACGATCTTGCCGCAGCATTCCCCACCGCCCGTTTCGTCTGTGTGACGCGCGGCGCTGTGGGCCTGTTGCGCTCGCGCATGTTGGGTTTCGGACGCAGCAAACCCCGCTGGCCGGCGCGCATCCCCGTGCTGCTGCGCGGATGCCTGGCCATCTCCCTGTACAACCGGTACTGCCGCAGATTCTGCCGTCGCCAACCCCGGGCCACCCTCGCCAGCTACGAGGACATGGTGGCCGACCAGAAACGCGTCCTGACCGGGATCACTTCGTTTCTGGGGCTACCGTTTGATCCGATCCTCCTGGAACGCCGTTATCGGCCCAACACCAGCTTCGCCGGCGAGGAGGATCGCAGGCGGGCCCTCAACCCCCTTGACCGCCTCCTGATCCACACGGTCATGACCGTGCTGGGCTTCATGCCCCTGCGGATCCTGCGCCGCCTGTCCGAGGACAGGGCTCGCAGGCGCGGGATCGACTGGCCCAGCTGGTGCTGGAAGCGGAATCCGGACCATGTGCGTCAGGCGCCGGCCGGATTTTGAACCATGGAATCGAGCCGCAGGCAGCGGCGTCAACGCTACCCGAAGGATTGCCATTCATGACCACGGCCAACCATACCCCCGTCCCCGTTGCTTTCGTCCATATCCCCAAGGCCGGCGGCAGCACCCTGCACAGCATCCTGGACCGCCAGTACCGGCCGGAAACGGACATCCGCTGCGATATCCAGAAACCCGGAGCCCTGGACCGCATGTTGGCCCTTACCCCCCGGCAGCGTGCCGAGGCCCTCTGCATCCGCGGACACATGCCCTACGGAACCCACGTCTACATGGACCGGCCGGTGCGTTACATCACCATGCTGCGGGATCCGGTCAAACGCTTCATCTCCAAATACCGGAATATCGTGCGCAATCCCCAGCGCGCCCTGGACCTGAATTTCCCTGCGGCCGACGTGGGCGATCTGGAAACCTTTGTCGAGGCGCAAATCGAACGCAACGCCATGAACTTCCAGACCCGCATACTGGCCGGGTACCTGGACCTGGCCGACCCCGTACCACCGTTTGCGCCCCTGCCGGCCGACGCCCTGGACGTGGCCCTGGCCCATATCGAGAAAGACTTCGCGGTGGTGGGCGTCATGGAACGCTTCGATGAATCCCTGGTGCTGATGAAGCGGGAACTGGGCTGGGGCAACCTGAATTATGCCCGCCGGAATGTGGGTTTCCGGGGACCACGGCCGAATCAGGTGCCTGCGGCCCTGGAAAACCGGATCCGGGAACTGAACAACCTCGACGTTCAGCTCTACCGGTGGGCCCTGACGCAACTGGACCGCCAGGTGGCGGCCCAGGGTACCGATTTTCAGGAAGAAGTGGCACGGACCCGCAAGCGGGCGGGCAGAGTCCATTCCCTGCAAAAATTCTACAACCAACAACCCTTTAAGGGCCTACGCCGACTGGCGCGAAAAATCATACGTCGGCGATAATGTAGCGGAAGACCTTGGCGCGATCCTCAAGCGCCTTCTGGAAATCATCCAGGCGATCCTCGGTGAGCTTACCCGCAGGCACCAGGCATACATTCGTCACCTTACCGGTTTCGGGCTGGTTGACCAGATCCCAGGGCGCAATTTCCGACCGCACCACCAGGTAAAGGGCCCCCGGCACCGCCTGCTCGGTCCCGCTCCTGGTGAACCATAGTTTCCCCTGGAATTCGGGCGCCACCAAAGGAAGGTCCAGATCCTCGGGCACCACGATCACCACCGGGCGGCTCTCCGCGGCCAGGGCCGCGCCCAGGGTGACCAGGGTGTCCCGGGTCAAACTGTCGTCGGGGAAGAAACCGCTGACCAGCAGGGGATTGTGCGCCGTTCCATGATCGACGGGCAACCCGTACATGAGCTCACTAAGGGATCCCGACAGATAATCCCGCCCCTTGAGGAACTTGTTGGTCTTGCCTGTGGCCTGCATCCGCATCAGGGGATTGAGGCGGCCCACGGCCTTGACCCCGACAATGTTGTGCAGATCGTTCAGGGTCTTGACCTTGCCCGTAAGGGAATCGATGGCGATCAGCCAGAAAAAGGCGATGAAAATCCCGCCGGCGAATCCGATCGCCGTGTACAGGACGATTTCCGGAGAACTGGGATAGTAGGGGACCACCGCCGGGTTGATGGTGCGCACCTGGGACATGCTGGAATAGGTGGACAGGTTGACCGTCATCATCCGCGTCTGGAGATTCTCGATGTCCCTTTCCACCGCGTCCTTGGCCCGCTGCAACTCGGTCAGGGGCTCTTTGCGGGAGTTCAGATCGTCAAGTTCGTGCGTCAGGGAGTCGATGTTGGCCCGGCGCATGGAAATGGTCTTTTGGTACTGGAGGGTCGTCAGGCGCTGCAGGGATCTTTCCTGGTCGAGCTGGGACTGCAATTCACTCGAGGTGATCTTCACCAGGTTTTCGTCCAGGGCCCTGATACGGGTGTCCTGGACCTGAAGATCGATCACGGCAGCGGCCAGGGCCTGCCGTTCGTTTTCCCGCGCCTGCTGCAAATAACTTTGCTCTTCTTCCATCGACAACAGCCCAAGCTTTTCGCGCAGGGCGAATTCCTTCTTGTCCAGATCTTCCATCTTGGCCCTGTTGCGCGCCAATTCCTTTTCGAAAAAGACCTGCATGCCCTTGTTCGCTTCGGCCGACTGCTCTCCGAGCATTTCATCGTAAGCCTGGGCTATGGTGTTGGCCGCCATGGCCGCTGCTTTCGCCTGGGGCAGGGTGGCGGATATCTGCAGGATATAGGAACTCTCCACCATATCGATCTTGATGCCGTTCCTCAACTTCTGCAGCATATCCTCATAGGGGGATAGCTTCACGAAAGTACCGGAATTCAGCATGTTGTAGGTCCAGCGCATGGCCATGATGATGTTGGTGGAGGCATCCTTGAGCCAGGCCGACAGGCCGGTGGGTTTGGGCATGGCCGCCAAATCGGCGGCCAGCTTCTGGTAGGTCTTCTCGGCCACCGGGCGACTGATCAGGTATTCCATCTGGGTCTGGGTCATCACGTTGGCGGGGTGGTACTGGCTGTTGCCCACCCAGCTGGAGGTGAAGGCCAATTCCGCCTCGGTTGGCAGCATGACCACGCTGGCCGTGCCCGTGTACATGGGATACACGATCAGCAAAATAATGCTGATCAAGGCGGCGGAGATGGTGGTGGTGGCGATGATCTTGATGACCAGTTTGCGGTAATGGCACAGCAACTGGATGTAATGCTGAATGATCAAGACTATTCCTCTTCAGATGCAAACAATTTCAGGGACTTCCCGGTCCCCAGGCAGGGACCGGCGCGCAAAGGGCTCATCGAAACCGGGAGTTCGCGGGGGTCTCTCCTCCCCTTTGCCGGATATTAACACCCCATATCCGGAATGAAAAACCCGAATATTAACCGACCCATGGTTGCCAAGGGCCACGACACCAACTAGCATCATACATGGAAATATGGCTGTCGATACTTCATCAAGCTATTGGAGAATATTCATGCGGGGGTTATTTCGCCATTATTTTTCGCCTGTTCCCACAATTTTCTGCCGTCTGACCCTGGCCGGGGCCATGGCTCTGGGCCCGGCCATCCCCCACCTGGCTCATGCCGGTCTGTTGCCGGGCAGGACTGGTCTGGGCTTCGAGTCCGGCCTGATTCAGCTCCAGGGCGGAAGTTGGGACTACAGCAATCTGGATCGATTCGCCGGCATGTTCCTGGAGAGGGAAATGGGCCACGGTTGGCGGTGGCAGCTGGCCCTGCGCAACGGCTACATCCGCAGCGGGGTGACCGCTCCCGGCCGGGATGCGGGGTGGACCACAGGCAGCGGACTTCCTCTTTACACCCTGATCACTCAGCCCATGGCCGGCTTCGACTACCTGTTCTCTTCCTCGGCGCGCGTCACGCCGTTTTTGGGCGCGGGCATCGGCTTCACCTCCTGGAAAGTGATTGACCATCCTGCGGGCAAGCCCGGCTGGTTCGCCGGCGGCAATGCCGTCACCGGCTATGACCTCGACGGCGAAGCCCAACAGCTCAAGGGTACGGATCTGACCCTGGAACTGCGCCTCGGCACGGAACTGGAGCTGACTTCTAGGCTGGATCTGAGCGTCCGCGCCCTCTACCAGGTGAGGCAGGGCAATGACCTGGACGATGTCGGCTTGAGCAGCATCTGGGGACCGCGTCACGTGGACGCCAATCGCGCCGCCGTATCGGGGCTCGTGAGTCTTACCTGGTGGTTCGGCAGCCACGACGCGGACCACGACGGCATACCCGACGACCGGGATCTGTGCCCGCATCAGGCCGAGGATCCGGATGGGTTCAACGATCTGGACGGCTGCCCGGATCCCGACAATGACCACGACGGCGTGCCCGACGAACTGGATCAGTGCCCCTTCACGCCCCGGGGAACGCCTGTTGACCAGAACGGATGTCCCTTGAAGAACAGTCGGCCCTGACGCCCGCTACCGGCCCACACCCGCCCGGGCCAGGGCCCGGCGCAGTTGATCTTCGCTCTGGGCGCCCACCATGTGGGCCTTGATCACACCCTGGCGATCGATGACAAAACCGGCGGGAATACTCGTGGCCCCGTACTTGCCGGCCGCATCCTGGGCCGCGACCTGGACCACCTTGAAGGTGTAGCCGTACTTCTTGATGAAACTCTTGATGGTTGCCTGATCCTCGCTGCTGGCAGCCAGAAATACCACCTCGCCGGTCCCGCCCAATTCATCGTGCAAGGTCTGCAGATGCGGCATTTCCATCTTGCAGGGACCGCACCAGGTCGCCCAGAAATCCAGGAAAACCACCTTGCCCCGAAAATCCGAAAGATCGAGGCGGTTGCCTTCCAGGTCGGTGAAGGAAATATCCGGCGCAGCCTCGCCGGCCATGGAGTCCGGATTGACAAGCTTTTCCAGCTGATCCACCACCTTGACGTCGGCAGGCACGGTGAACTTGAAGTTGTCCTCGTCCACGGGCTCATTCAGGGAAAAACCGGTGGTCTTGTAAGTCAGCGTCTGCTCCATGAGCACACCGTTGCGCCTGCCCGTGACGGTCATGACCGCCTTGAGCACCAGACCCGATTCCGGGTCGAACCAGTACTCCCGCGGACCCTTGCCCTCGGCGGGAACGCCGGGGGTCTTGAACACCTGGCAAGCGATGGTGCGGTCACCCACCTTGATTTCCTCGTGGCCCGTCTCGGGCATGACATCCAGATCCGCAGGCAACAGGGTTTGGCCCAGCCCCGCATAGAAATCGAAGATCTGCTCGGGCTCCAGTCCCATATCCTGATTCCCCGCCGGCTCGCGGTTGAGGTTCACCGGTCCGGACAGGTAACAGACATTCGACTGGCCCAGATAGAACCAGGAATGTTCGGGCCCCACACCCAGATTCAGATTTAAGCCACTGCCCTGCTGTCGACTGACCAGACGGTCGGGAAATCGGGCGGCGGCGAAAACATCCGAATGAATCTCCCTGCCACCGCTCTGACCCTTGACGTTGGTGACCGTGTTCATGGTGCCGGTCAGCTGGTAGGAATTCAGGCCGTCGGTGAGGGTCTTGGTCCTTGTCACAGCGGCATCGTAATCGGGGTTGGCCTGGGCGGCGCCCGCAGCAAGCAGGACCACGAGGGCCAAAAGAGAGCTTATCCGGTATGAGCTTCCGGTCATGGTGGGGAATCCTTGCTCTTGAAGTGACGCCGATGCAGTACGGGTCAAACCCGCCAACGAAAGAATGGTTCCGGCCCTACCTCCGACCCGCAGCGGTGCCGGAGGCGGGGCTCCATCTCCTGTCCAGGGATCACGGCCTTGACCACTCAGACCACCTGGATGTGATGATGCCGCTTCTTGCCCACCTGCAGGGCGATGAGACCGTCCCGGATGTCGGCCGCAGTCAACTGGTGCATTTCATCATTGACCACGGCGCCGTTGACGCGCACGGCGTTCTGACGAATCATCCGCCTCGCCTCGCCCTTGCTCTGGAGCAAGCCCGTGCTCACCAGCGCATCCAGCAGGGCCAGGCCCGCGCCCTCGAAATCCGTGCGGGGCCGCGTGGAGCCCGGGACCGAACTCTTGTCCTCGCCCCCGCCGAACAGGGCCAGGGCCGCCTGCTCGGCTGTGGCCGCCGCCGGCCCACCATGCAACAGCGTGGTCACTTCCCGGGCCAGAACCTGTTTGGCCCGCCGGATGTCCGCCCCCTGGAGTTGTTCCAGTTCCTCGATGCGCTCGCGGGGCAACAGGGTGTACAGGCGCAGGAAGCGCGCCACATCGCTATCGTCCACGTTGATCCAGTACTGGTAAAAATCATGGACTGATGTGCGGTCCGCCGACAGCCACACCGCCCCCGCGGCGCTCTTGCCCATCTTGGTGCCCGCCGCGGTCATGATCAGGGGAAAGGTCAGGCCGTAGACCTCCTGCCGGTTGATACGGCGGGTCAGGTCGATGCCCGAGCAGATGTTGCCCCACTGGTCGCTGCCTCCCATCTGGAGCCGGCAGCCGTGGTCCCGGTTCAGGACCATGAAATCGAAGGCCTGCAGGATCATGTAATTGAACTCGATGAACGACAGGCCGTGCTCCATGCGTGACTTGACCGAATCACGGGCGAGCATCTGGTTCACGCTGAAGTTGGCGCCAAATTCCCGCAGGAACTCCAGGTAGCCGAAATCCTTGAGCCACTGGGCGTTGTTCAGGACCAGCCCGTCCCCGGGACCTGTCCCGAAGCGGATGTAATGAGCCAGCTGCCCCTTTAGCCCCTGGAGGTTGTCTTCGATCTGCTGGAGGGTGAGCATGCTGCGCAATTCCGTGCGCCCCGAGGGGTCGCCCACCATGGCGGTCGCCCCCCCCACGATGGCGATGGGACGGTGGCCGTAGCGTTGGAGATGCACCAGACCCATGATGGGCAGCAGGCTGCCGATGTGCAGGCTGGATGCGGTGGGGTCAAAGCCGATATAGGCTGTCACCGTTTCGGAGCCCAACAGTTCGGCGAGGGCTTCCTCGTCGGTGCACTGCTCGAAAAAACCGCGCCATTTCATTTCCGCCAGGAACGAGGGGAATTCTGTCCCGTTGCTCATGCCTTTTTCCATCCTTCTGATTCCGCAAAGCGGCGGAGCATGACGTCCAGCCGATCCCCACCCAGGAAGCTGGTCAATTCCGCCGCCAGACACCAGGCAACCGCGGCTTCGGCCACGATGCCCGCCGCGGGAACCACACAAGTGTCGGAGCGCACCCAGGCCGCCTTGCCCGCCTTGCCGGTGCGCAGATCCACGCTGGCCAGCCGCCTCCGCTGACTGCTGATGGGTTTGACAAAACCTCTGACGACCACCGGCTCACCGTTGGTGACGCCCCCTTCGAGGCCTCCGGCCCGGTTGGTCCGGCGTTGGAAACCCTTTTTTCCCGCGGGGAAAATTTCATCGTGGGCCTCGCGGCCGTCCACGCCGGCCACCGCGACGCCCTCGCCGATCTCGACGGCCTTGACCGCCGGAATCCCCATGACCTCCGCGGCAAGCCGCCCATCCAGGCGCCTGTCCGTGTGGGCGTAGGTGCCCAACCCGGCAGGCACACCAAAAGCCACCACCTCGAAGATTCCCCCCAGGGTCACGCCTGCGGCCAGGGCCGCATCCACGGCTGCGACCATCCTTTTCTCGGCGCCCCCGTCGAGACAGCGCAAGAGCCTGCTGCCGCGGATTCTTTTCAGGCGGGCCGGCGTGGGCTCCCCGCCCGCGGCCACGATACCCCCGACAGCCGTCACGTGTGACAAGACCGTGATGCCGAATCTGTTCAGCAGAGCCTTGGCGCAGGCTCCGGCAACCGTCGTCGCCGCCGTGGATCGGGCGCTGGCCCGCTCGGCAACCGGCGCGCAATCGTCATAGCCGTAGCGGAGCACTCCCGGCAGATCGGCGTGGCCGGGCCGCGGCACATTCCAGCGTTGGGCGGGCTTACCCTTGCGCAGCTCGAAGTCGCGGTTGTCAATGGTGAACGCGATAGGCGAGCCCAGGGTCTTGCCCCGCCAGAATCCCGCCAGGAACTCCACCTGGTCCTGTTCGATGCCGGTCGCCCGCAGCCCGCGTCCATGGCCCTGCCGCCGAAGATCCAGTTCCTTGTTGACCAGGCTTTCCCTGATGGTCAGTCCCGCGGGGAAACCCTCCAGGATTCCCACCAGGGCGGGGCCGTGGCTCTCGCCAGCCAGCAAATATCGCAGCATGGGCTCTCCATCGATCAGGCCCGGCTCCACAGCGAAGCCAGTGCGTTGAAAAAGTCCGGATAAGATACCGTGACGCAGTCTCCGTCGTCCAGCGCGCATTCCCCCGCCGCGGTCAGGGCCGCGATCGCCAGGGCCATGGCAATGCGGTGATCACCGGCGGTTTCGAGGATCAGCGGCGCTGCAGGGTCTCCACCTTTGAGCCGGGTCCCGCCGGTGATGCGTAAACCAGCGGGAAATTCCTCGACCACCGCGCCCAGACGCGACAGGTTGCGCGCCATCATCCCCAGGCGATCGGATTCCTTGACCCTCAACTCGGCCGCCCCGGTGATCGTGCTCACGCCCGGGATCGCCGTGGCCAGCACGGCCAGGGCGGGAATTTCATCCACCAGGGAGGGAATTTCCTCCGGTCCGATGGTGAAGGGGCGCAGTTCCGCGGCCTCGACGGTGACCTCGCCGGTCATTTCCCCGTCCCGCGGTCCACGAGGCCGGCCAATGGTCACCGCGGCTCCGGCTCTGCGCAGGATTTTAAGCGCCCCTATACGCCCCTCGTTCAGGGCATGGTTTTCTATCGTCAGTCGCGAGCCGGGGATCATGGCTGCCGCGACCAGGAAGAACGCGGCCGACGAGGGATCTCCCGGCACGGCGATATCGAACGCGCCCGGCTTGCGGCCTCCGGTGATGCGCAAACCATCCCCGGCCAGGTACTTCGGCCCCACCCCCATGACGTTCAGCAAACGTTCCGTATGATCCCGCGAAGCGCCCCCGCCATGAATCTCCGTCGCCCCCTCGGCAAACAATCCGGCCAGCAGCAAGGCCGATTTGACCTGTGCCGAAGGCACCGGCAACGTGTGCCGCACCCCACGCAACAGGGTCCCGGAGACCAATACCGGGAGGCGGCCCGCCGTCTCCAGGCAGGCGATATCCGCACCCATGGCGCGCAAGGGGTCAATGACGCGCCCCATGGGGCGGCCGCTCAGCGAGGCATCGCCGCGCAACACGGCCTGCGGCCCGGTTCGCGGCAGCCAGCCCGCCAACAGCCCCATGATCAGGCGGGCGGTGGTTCCGCTGTTGCCGCAATCAAGCGTCACCGGTTGGTGGCCAGCCTCGGCAACCGGCGGTCCCTTACCCGGAGTCACCTGGAGCACACCCGCAGCCAATTCCACGGCGCATCCCAGGGATACGGCGGCCTCCAGGCTGCGGCGGGTATCGGCGGCATCCAGCCATCCGGTGGCCCGACAGGGCCCCGCGGCGATCAGCCCGAACAGGGCCGCCCGGTGGGAAATGGACTTGTCTCCCGGAACGATCATCGTTCCCGAAATCGGTCCCGGTGCCGGCAGCAACGGTCGGCTCACGGTTTTTCTCCTCGGCTGGAGTTGAGGTCTGTTCTTTTTTCCCCCGCAATATCATCCTAGATTATGGGATCTGTGATGTGAACGTTCCAATGATAGGGACCACGGCCCTGAATACCACCGCCAAATATCGAAAATCCCCGCTGCCGTTGCTTACGGTGCATCACGGGCGCGAGATCATGGCCCTGGCCACGCCCACCATTCTGGCCATGCTCTCGCAGACGCTGATGTGGACGGTGGATACCGCCCTGCTCGGCCGGGTCAACAGCGTGTCCCTGGCCGCGGCGGGTCTGGGCGGCATGTTGACCTGGGCGACGTACTCCCTTTTCAACAACCTGAGCCGCATCACCGGCACCTTCGTCAGCCAGTCCCATGGCAAGGGCAACGACGAGGGCGTGGGCCATTACGCCTGGCAGGGGCTGTACATCGCGATGGCCTCGGGGCTGCTGCTGCAGGTGTTCGGGTACTTCAGCTACGTGGTGATGCCGTGGACCCACAACCCGCCCGACGTCCAGGCCCTGACCTACACCTACATCAAATGGCGCAGCCTGAGCGCGGTGTTCACCCAGACCGGGTTCGCCCTCATGGGCTTCTACCAGGGCCGCCGGGACGTCATGGTGCCCATGTACGCCGGGGTGATCGGCAACCTGGTGAACTTCGTGCTGGATGTGTGGCTGATCTTCGGGTGGGCCGGCGTCACCGTGGGCGGGCACACCTGGTTGGCCATGGCGCCGCTGGGGGTCAAGGGCGCCGCCATCGCCACCAGCATCGGCGTCTTCGTCAACACGGTGGCCCTGGCGTGGTGGGCCCTGGCGCCCTCGTTGCGACGGCGCTACCGGCTGCACCGTCCGCGGGCGCTGGATTTGGCAGCCATCAGGCGCATGATCCGCGTGGGCCTGCCGTCGGCGTGGGAAGGGTTCATCGACATGGGCGGCTTTCTGATGTTCACGATCTTCGTGGGCACCACCGGGGCCGTACCCCTGGCCGCCAGCCAGATCACCATCCAGCTGATCTCGTTCAGCTTCATGCCCATGTGGGGACTGACGACCGCGGCCAGCGTGCTGACCGGCAACTGGATCGGTATGGGCGAGCCGCTGACCGCCGCCCGCTACGGCCGCCAGACCTACAAGCTGGGGATGTATTACTCGGGGCTGCTGGCGGTCACGATCATCCTGCTGCGCCACCACATCTTCGGCATCTTCACCCACGATCCGGCGGTGCTGGCCCTGGGCGCGGGCCTGGCGGTGACCGCGGCGATCTTCCAGATCTTCGACGGGCTGCGCATGCTCAGCAGCGGCGTTTTGACCGGCGCCGGCGACACCCGCTACACCATGCTGGTGACCCTGGTGTTGATGTGGGGCATGTTCATCCCGCTGACGTGGTTCCTCATCGTCCACCAAGGCAGCGACGTGCAGGCCGCCTGGATGGGCGCCACCGTATGCTACCTGCTGCAGGGATTGGTGCTGTTCCGGCGCTTCGCGTCGGG
>CAZJGK010000091.1:0-11364 GCA_964545545.1 uncultured Fibrobacteraceae bacterium
CGAAACAACGCTATTGGTGGTCCCCAGATCGATACCTATAATCTTTCCCATTTTTCGACTCCCTTATCAGGGTGGATTTCAACTTGCTCACGACCGACTAAACAATCCTCATGCCAAATCCGATCCCTCAGGCTTTACTCAATGAACTGCTTGTCCCCCAGGTTGTTATAGGAAACATCGGGGTTTCCATAGAACCTTTCAGGGAGCAGACCAAGAGGAGACATATGTCAGTTTGGCAGTTTTTTGGCAGATTTCTGGCATGGATTCCCGCCACGCAATCCTTTGCGATAGCAAGACAGGATGGCAATGTTCATGACCTGCTGATAGGCGCGGGTGCCATACGGTCGAAATGCTTTTCCACAAGGCCAGTGGGCGGCCAGCCAGGCGGGAATCAGCCCGAGGGGGGAATCAAGCAGACCCCGCAACAGGGCGACCCCAAAAGGTGGCCGCTCCCCGCATGCATCAATGACCAGATGCAGCTTCATTTCCCGCAAACGCTGAGGGTGCAACCGGGCCAGAAGAGGCAGTGAAGACTCTCCACAGGCGGCCTTCTTGGCTAGATAGTCAGCAAGTGTGTGGTGGTGGATATGGCGCGGGGCCACCGTGGTCAGAGCCCGAAAGCAAATCCCACATTGATCTTCAAGTCTGAAGGCGAGTTCCATATCCTCGAACCCGTACCCCGAAAACTCCGCCTGAAACCCCCCCACTTTTTCCAGGGCCCAGCGGGGAGCCGCTGCATTCTGGGTCACGAAATATCGCCCGGGGGCGTTGCCTGAGCCCAGACGCGCAACCCCACGCGTATCCAGATAATAAAAATGCGGAGCGTCAACCAGCGTCTTGTCCGTAACGGCAAAACCGATGGTCCCCGCATTATCATCGGCACGCAACAACCCCAGGTGAGCGGTCAGCAAATCCGGAGGCGCCAGGATGTCATCATCCAGAAACAGCACCCAGCGGCCCGTCGCCGCAGCAAGACCCAGATTCCTGGCGCGAGCGCGTCCGACATTGTGGCCGGGGTTGACGATACGCAGGGGAACGGGAAACCCGGCCTGCCGGCCAAGCAGCACTTCGGAGGTTCGATCAGTGCTTCCGTCATTTACGACGATCACCTCCCAGAGTACTCCAGGGGGCACCTGTTGCGCGGCCAGGGCGGCCAGGACACGATCCAGCAGCCCGGCCTTGTTCATGGTCGGCATGACTACCGAGATTTCCACGAGATCACCCATGGGCGGCCCGCAGGACAGGAAGAGAAACCTCAACCGGAAGACTGTCCCGGCCCTGAACAAGATGGCGAAAGATACCATCGACGTAGGTCATGTTGGTCTCGAACCCGGCCACTTTCCGGGCCGTCACCAGAGCGGCTTCACCCAGGGTCCTGCGCAACGAGGAATCTGCCGCCAAGCGCAGCATGGCTGCGGAAAGTTCCGCCGCCTGCCGCGGGGGGACCACCAGCCCGGAATGACCTTCCCGGATCCATTCCACGGATGATTTCAGGTTCGAAACGATGATCGCGCGGCCACAGGCCATGGCCTCCAGCAGGCTGACAGCCGTCGCATCGACCGAAGGCACGGAAATGAAGACATCACTGGCCTGCAGGGCGGTGGCGAACTCCTGGTGGGGCAACCGCCCCACCATCCTGGTTACCGGGAGAATCCCCGCCGCTGAAGCTTTCTGCCGAAATGGTCCAGGATCACCTTCGTATCCGCTGAACAGAAACCGGGCGCGCGGTTCCCGCTTCATGACCTCGGCCGCGGCCCGGATCACGGTATCGATATTGTAATAGGGCTGGGTATAACTGCGCGGTGAGAAGAACACGACATGGTCCGCTTCAAAGCCATGGGCGATTCGCCAACTTTCGGCGGTCCCAGGCCGAAAGCGCTCGAAATCAACGCCCCACAATACGCGATAGCAGGCCTCGGCCCTCGCTCCCAGCTCCACGCAAGCGGCCAGAATATCCGTGGAATCCCCGGTCACGCATTCACAACTGCCCAGCGCCCGGCGGGCGAGCCATCGTTTCAGGGGGGTTTCCCTGGGGGTCACATAGACGTCATCGCCCCAAACCGTCAGCACATTGGGGTGGAAACCCGAGAAATGTCCCCAGTAGCCATATCCCGTCAAAAAATGGGTGTTCAACAGATCAGGTTTCAGTTTGGCGAGGATCCGTTTCACCTTGGCCAAGGAGACCAGATAGCGCCAGGGTTTGGGTCCCCATCTGGTGGCTATATCGTGGACCGTCACCCCCTCCACAGACCCGGGTTGGACCGTGAGCAGATGGCAGTCGTGCCCGTTTTCGGCAAACCAGCGGATCCAGCGCTCGGTGTGGATATGCCTGCCGATGGATAGAAATGCCAGGCGCACGCCAGACTCCGGGGGTGAAGCTTCGGGCCTGTCGGCCGGCGGAGCGCCAACAGGCTTGAAAGGTGGTGCCGGGAGCCGGTCTCGAACCGGCACGAAGCAACGCTTCGAGGGATTTTAAGTCCCTTGCGTCTACCAATTCCGCCATCCCGGCATTCAGAAAACAAGGGCATTGTACGCGTACGAACCGGGCCTGCCGACAAAAAAAAACCGGCAGGGCCGGTTTGTGTTGGAGGCGGCACCCGGACTCGAACCGGGGATAACGGTTTTGCAGACCGTCGCCTTAGCCTCTTGGCTATGCCGCCCCCCACCTGGAATTATCTTTCATCCAGCGGGGCAAGTCAACCGGAGTGCACGCGCCCTGAAGCTGGGATAAAAAAATGGAGCGGGCAACGAGACTCGAACTCGCGACAGCTACCTTGGCAAGGTAGTGCTCTACCAGCTGAGCTATGCCCGCTCCGAAGGTTAGGGATAAATAATGAAAGGAGGCGATTTTGTCAAAGAAATTTTGGTGGCATACCGCCCGAAAGGCCCCCGCTCCGGCAGGTGAAAATCAGCCGGTGATCCGGCGATAAACCGCGGCAGTTTGAGCCGTTATGCGTGGCCAGGAATACTCTTTCACCACACGACGGTATGCCATCTCTCCCATGCGGGTCAGCCGTTCGGGATCACCCAGCAAGGATGCCATGGCCTGCGCCAAACCCCCTGCTTCGCCGCTGGGGAAAAAGAGCGCGGCACCCCCCCCGGCCTCCAGGTTGGGTGGGATATCGCTCACGAGGCAACACCGACGAAAGCTCATCCCCTCCAGCAGCGCAATGGACAGCCCCTCGAGCGTGGAAGGCAACACCAGCAACTCGGCATTGCTGTACAACTCGGCCAGCGTCGGGCCGTGCACAAACCCGAGAAAGCGGACCCCGGGTCCCGCTGATTCCTTGAGATCATGGACATACGAGGATGAAAATCCGGCGTCGCCGGCGATGACCAGATCCCTGCCCGCGCGCAGGCCAGCCGGGAGCAAATCCCAGGCCTTCAAAAGCAGATGACACCCTTTTTCAGGAACCAGCCGGCCAACAAAAAGAATGTAGCGTGCGGGGACCCCCAGGCGGACGATCCGCTCCGGGCCTAGAGGTTCCTGCGGCTCTATGCCGTTGGGAATGAAATCCACGGTCCGACCGTATTGCAGCCGAAAATGTTCCGCCAGGGCTCGTGAAACGGCAATGGTGGCGTTCGGGAAGCGCACCGCAGCCACCTCCCCCAACCGAAGTACGGCCCGGGCGAAGGCGCCCCACTTCTCCCGTTGCCAGTCCAGCCCGTGAGCCGTAACCACGGTGGGAATCCCCCTCAAACAACGGGGAATCGCCGCCAGCAATCCCGGCCCCAAGGCGTGATAATGGACCACATCAGGTCGACGAAACACGGCGTCGGCGGTGGCGATCATGCTGTGGCTGATGGCATCCAGGTGCTTGGTGGCCAGACTGGGCCGGCGCAGGATCTCCACCCCGGGAATGTCGGCCGGCCCCTGGGCGGAACTGTAATGGGGCCGGCTGTAGATCTCGACTTCGATACCGAACCCGGGCAGACGGGCAGCCAACTCGGCGACATGTTTCTCAATCCCGCCCTGAACAGGGGGATACCCCTTCTGCCCGATCATGGCCACCCGCAAGGGTCGCTGGAGGGTCATTAAGCCAACCGCTCCTTAGCTGTTGAAGAGGTCCGATTTTCAGTCAGCCAGGTCCAGGTCCACGGGCCTGCCGTCATTCAATATGGATTGACAGGCGCCCTCAAGGACCTTGACTACCCGTTCCCCTTCGGCGCCGCTGCTGAGATTGGGCGTGGTGCCCGCGACAACATCAAGAAAATGCTGGGTCTCGATCTTGAGTGGCTCGACGGTATCAATCCTCGGCACGAAAATATCGCCGGAACGGTAAAGCAGCTGGAACTCGCCGTAGTCGTGGTAATGCGGCTGGACGTCAACACCCTTGTCGTAGACACGAACCTTTTCCGAAGGAGAGACATCATCGTAAACGAGCATTTTCCGGCTGCCGACAAACGTGCAGTTCCGGATTTTGTTGGGATCGAGCCAGCTGACATGAATATGCGCGAGGCGGCCGCCGGGATATTCAAGGGTCACAAAGGCAACGTCCTCGATCCCGAGTTTCCGCTGAACGTAACAACGCCCGTTGGCGCTGACCCGCTTGGGATAAGATTGAAACAGGTAGTTGAGCATGGCGACATCGTGAGGCGCAAGATCCCAGACAACGTTGGCGTCCTTCTGGAAGATACCCAGATTGACCCGGCTGATGTTGACATAGTAGACCTCACCCAGCTCGCCGCCGTCCATCAGGGATTTTATTTTCCGCACAGCCGGCGTGTAGACGAAGGTATGGCCGACCATGATCTGCAGATTGCGCGCGGCGGCCAACTCGTTCAACTGATGACACTCGGAGCTGTTGGTCGCCATGGGTTTTTCCAGAAAAAGATGCTTCCCCGCCTGGAGAACCTCACTGCCGATGGAAAAATGGGTGGACATCGGCGTGGCCACGGCCACCGCCTGGATATCGGGATCCTCGAGAATATCCCGGTAGTTGGTGGTCTTGGCGGTGTTCGGGTAGAGCAATCCCACCTGGTGCAATCGCTCCTCCTTCAGGTCGGCAATGCTTTTGAGATAGGCATCGGGCAGGCCGTTGAAATTCCGGATCAGATTCGGTCCCCAATACCCACAGCCGATGACACCCACGTTGACCATGACCCCTCGCTTTCATAGTTGTCGGTTGGGATGGAATGGATGCCAACGGCAACTTCCGATCCTGACGGGCGAAACAGAATACGGTTCGGCTACAATAACCCGAACACTTCCAAAATGACCCCCCGCCAGCGGAGGGTCAAGCACGCTCTTGGTCCAGAATATTTGAGCCCCAGAAAAAAATCCCGTCAATATCCGCCAGTGCCGCGTAACACCACAGGAATGGTTTTGACCAGAATGGAGAAGTCGAACCACAGGGACCAGCGGTTGATGTATTCGATGTCCAGACGAACCATCTCATCAAAGGAAACGCTGCTGCGACCGCTGACCTGCCACAGGCCCGTCAGGCCGGGAACAGCCTTCAGGCGCTCCATGTGCCAGGGCAGGTAGTTCTCGATCTCGTAGGCAATGGGTGGACGGGGTCCCACCAGAGACATATCACCCTTGATGATATTGAATAGCTGGGGCAGTTCGTCAAGGGAGGTCCGGCGCAGGAAGGAACCGATCAGGGTCACGCGGGGATCCTTCTTCAGCTTGTAGACCTTTTCCCCCGAGTTGCTCTGGGTGCAGCCGCGTTCATCGCCGTTGATGAACATGGCGGCAAACTGCCGATGAATAGCGTCGTCGCTCTTGTGTTTCATGGAACGGAATTTATAGAAACGGAAGGGACACCCATTGCGGCCAAGCCGCTCCTGCACGAACAGGACCGGGCCGGGGCTTGTGCCCTTGATGATCAAGGCCAGCACCAGCATCACCGGGGACATGACCAGGAGGATCAGCGAGGCAGCCACAAGATCAAAGACCTGCTTTGCCATACCCATTCGGCCACCATAACGGGTGGTGTCAGCTGGAATGAAAAACGAAGAAGCGTCCAGGGTATATTCACCCTCGACCACAACGAAAGCCGCCGCGTCTTCCTTCATGATGCACAAGCTCCCTTTGCCTTGAGCAAAGTTGTTGTTGGGTTTCAGAAAGATGTCAAACGCATTAGCTTCGGTTCATATTCGCCTTCCCAATATGCTCTTAGCCCCGGGAACCTGTAAAATCCGCTGAATCATCATTTGATTCCCCTGATTCAGCAAAGGCCATTATAGCACATGATCATCCGTAATGTCTACCCCTGGAAACATGTTTTTTTGCGGGGAACAAATTTTTCCCGCCGAATTGTGCAAATGTCGGTTCTGCTGGCGGTAAATGGGCCTCCGACAGGGGGCCGGATGGAAGGGACACCCTCTAAAACCCACTGTTTTTTCTTTTGCCTTCTGCAGACCGGAATCATATCCTGTTCAGGCGGGTGATTCGACAAGACCCACGGTGCAACCGATTCTTGCCCAATCATCCGCGAATGAGATGACGTTCACCAAGTGTTTCGTTTCTTTACACGAAGGAGCTTGACCCATGGCTGAAAAGCTGGATATCAAACCCGCCACCGGCAAACTCGGCATCCTCACCCCCGGAATGGGTGCGGTTTCCTCAACGTTCATGGCGGGTGTCATCGCCATCCGGAAGGGATTGCGCCAGCCTATCGGATCATTCACCCAGATGGGGCATATTCGTCTGGGCAAGCGGACCGAAGACCGCCAACCCCTGGTTCGAAATTTCCTGCCCCTTGCCGAACTGGACGACCTCGTCTTCGGCGGCTGGGACATCTTTACCGATTCGGTTTACGACGCCGCCATTAATGCGGGCGTCCTCGAGAAGGAGCTTCTTGAACAGATCAAGTCTGAACTGGATGCCATCAAACCCATGAAGGCCGTTTTCAACAGTTACTACGTCAAAAATCTGCATGGAACCCATGTCAAAACCGGCACCAAGATGGAGATGGCCAAGGCCCTCATGGAGGACATGCAGAACTTCAAGGAAAAGAACGGCTGCGATCGGCTCGTCGTCATCTGGTGCGGTTCCACCGAAATTTTCATGAAGCCCTCGCCGGTCCACCAGGATCTGGCCTCTTTCGAGAAGGGACTCCTGGAGGACCATCCGGACATCCCTTCAAGCATGATCTATGCCTATGCGGCCATCAAGCAGGGCATCCCCTACGTCAACGGCGCGCCCAACCTCAGCTTTGATGTGCCGGCCCTGGAGCAGCTGGCCAAGGAAACCGGTTCAGGGATCTGTGGCAAGGATTTCAAAACCGGTCAGACCCTCATGAAGACCATCCTGGCTCCCGGATTCAAGGCCCGGCAGTTGGGCATTGCGGGTTGGTTCTCCACCAATATCCTGGGCAACCGGGACGGCGAAGTTCTGGATGACCCCGAATCCTTCAAGACCAAGGAAGAATCCAAGCTGAGTGTTCTGGGCTCCATTCTGCAGCCTGAACTCTACCCCGACCTTTACGGCAATCTTTATCACAAGGTCAGGATCAACTACTACCCGCCGCGTGGAGACAACAAGGAAGGCTGGGACAACATCGACATCTTCGGTTGGTGCGGTCGCCCCATGCAGATCAAGATCGACTTCCTGTGCCGTGATTCCATTCTGGCCGCTCCCCTGGTCCTGGATCTTGCCCTGCTGCTCGATCTCGGGAAACGGGCGGGCTTGCCCGGCGGTATCCAGGAGTGGTTGTCCTTCTACTTCAAGAGTCCGGTCACCCCTGAGGGACTGAATCCCGAGCACGATCTGTTCATCCAGCAGACGAAGCTGAAGAACACCCTGCGCTGGATGATGGGCGAAGATGTCATCACCCACCTGGGTCGTGAGTACTACGAGGAATAGGGACTGCCCCTGTTTCACCCGCACGAAGGCCGGTCCCCCGGGATCGGCCTTCGACCATCAGGAGGGGAGGGTCGCCAAAGTGCAGAACTGGAAAATTTCGGTGAATCCCGTGGGCCCGCTCGGGATGAATTCCATCCTCGTCACGGCACAGGGTCCCGATGGTCCGCAATCCCTTCTCCTGGATCCCGGAGACGAACCGGAAAAGTTGCGGGCGATGGTCGATGCGGCCGGCGCGCCGCTGGTATCCATGGCTGCCACCCATGGCCATTTCGACCATGTCGGGGCCGCTGCCTGCCTCCAGGAGACCTGGGATCTGCCCCTGCGCTGCCATCGTGACGATTTGGCCCTTATCAAGGCCATGCCCGCAATCCAGAAGGCCTATGGATTTCCCCCGTCCCAGGTCCCATCCTGTGCAGCAGATCTGGATGACGGGACGGTCATCAACCTGGCCGGCCGCCTGATCCAGGTTCGTCATGTCCCCGGGCACTCACCCGGCCATGTCATGTTCCTGTTGCCCGGTCATGCCCTGGTCGGGGATTGCCTTTTTCAAGGCTCGATCGGGCGCACGGATTTGCCTGGGGGCGATCTGGCTCAGCTTGAAAAAAGTATCCGGGAACGCATTTATACGCTCCCGGACGATACGGTTATCATTTGTGGACATGGGCCGAACACCACCGTCGGTCGGGAGCGGACCAGCAACCCTTTTGTCAGGTCGTGATCAGGCTCCACTCTCGGCGGCGGCAACCTCGGCGGCTTCCCTCAACTCAACCTTCAGTTTTTCCAGCCTCTGGTGTTTCTTCAAGAATTCCTTCTTAATCCAATCCCTGTAAAGAGATGCGCCAAGACAGCCGGAGTCATAGGCGTATATGCTTTGGAAGTTGGCGGGAGCTTCCTCAATCTTGATGTTGGAGGTGATCACCGTCTTGAAAACATCAGCGGCCGGGAAGATCAGCCCCAGTTCCCGGCGCACTTGCTTCTGAAGAGGAGTACGACCGTCCTTCTGGGTGATCAGCACACCCAGCACCTGAAGCCACATGTTGGGTCGCTCCTGGATCTTTTCGATCAGGGATTTCAGTTGCCGCAAGGCGGGTACGGCCAGTCCGTTGCACTGGGTGGGAATCAAGGCGTAATCGGCGGCGACCAGCGCATTTTGGGTCAAAACACCCAGATTGGGCGGCGTGTCGATGATGATCCATCCGTAGGACGTGGAGAGCGAGGCCACGACCTTGGCAAGACGATCATTGATCTGCGTCTTGGCCATGCTTTCCAGGGAGGGGTTGGCCGGAAGAATGTCGATGTTCTCATCGTAAACCGTGGAAGTGATCCCATCCTGCGGGGTGATCGCCCGGCGCAGAACGTCAAAAACACTGCGGGCCGGCGGCTCCCCGTCAAGCTTACCCAGGAGCGTGCTGGTCGCACAACCATGGGGATCCATATCAATAACCAGACAACTGGAAGTTATGTCACTGTAACGGGTTAAACCTGCAGCAAGATTGATGGCGGTTGTGGTCTTGCCAGTCCCGCCCTTATGGTTGACAACTGCAATCACGTTGCTCATGAGGGCTCCCTGACACGTTTAAGTCATTGCTGGAGTAAAATTCGCAGGCGAGGAATATAAATTATGAGACCCAAATTGGAAAGGAAAAGGTGGTTCCCCGCTTCAGATACCAATTCTTATCCCAGCCTCAATCGAAAAAAAGGTGACATGATCCCGAAATCCAAGGCTGATAACGGGATCATACGGTTCTTTGGCCGGGGGAGAAAATCCCTGTTGAGCAACCCGGATTTCCGACAGCCTGCCCTCCAGAAATAGCCGTGTGCGCCGGCCAACCACCTGACGAAAACCCAATGTCAAATTCCCTCCCCAACTGGATTGAGCCAGCCCCTGGTGGACGCTGGGATCCAGGTGGGCAAGGGTCACCGCACCCCCCAAGTAAGGGGCCGACGGCAAGCGGACGAGATCGCGCTCGATCCCCAGACCAAGCATGAAAACCCCGATGCGATCATACAAATATTTTGCCCCGCCCTGTCCAACCAAAGCCGTCGCGGAAATTTCATGGCGCGAATAGGACATATCAGCCCTCAAACGCCATATATCATTTAGGTTACGACAAATCAGCACCCCCAAGTTGGCGTTGTTCTCGAATCGGGTTTTGAAGCGGGAAGACTGGAAGAAACCTGGTTCCAGGCCAACCCAGGGCACAACAGCGCCATTGTCCACCTTAACCTGAAAGAAATCGCCGCCACCCTGTGGGCCGACAAACAAGCCCATCATCCACCCATAATTTTCGGCACCCGCAATGCTGTCTCCGGCCGCCGGAATATTGACCACCGGGGGCAGATGCCTGCCTGTAGTCTTGCGCTGTTGAGCCCAGGTTCTTCCGGGGAAGAGGAGGGCAGCGACAAGACAGACAGACAAGAGCTGGGCCCAGGATGATCTGTCGTGTGTCCATCCGAAAAGTCTGTTCATGGTTGCGGTCTGGTTGTGGAAAAAGTACTGGCGACAGCTTCCAGCTGCCTGAAGATCGCCATTTTATCCAGGCCGGGCGCATAGGTCAAAAGATCGAGGCAATAAACCCGTCCCTGGTCGGGGGCGGCTATAAAATAACTCCAGAACGCCCCTCCCCCGGCAAAGGTTTTCCCGCTCCAGGCCCCGGTCAGTTTGACGCCCCCGTGCCCGGGAAGTCCCGCCTCATCCCAAAGGAAGGAATCAGGAACCAGTTCCTCGTGATGAAGCGAGGTCCCCATGGCCTTCCTCATGGCCAACAGGGCCGCGTGATCCCCCAGCAACGCCTGGGGATCCTCGACATCCTGCCAGGTGATCGTGATTCCCCGCGAGGGGGCGGTGCGCATCAGTTCGACGCCGTGAATTCCGCCGTGGCCCTGCTGGTTCAGGTGGAATACCGCGGGAATCTCCATGTAGAAATGGTCCGTCTCCCAGCAGGAATTCATCAGGTCGGTCGCAAGTCCGCTGTAGCGGTTGTGGCGTAAAATGCGCTTGCGATTGTCGTTTTCCAGGGATTCCCGAATGCGGGGGGCGCTACGATGAAGCAAACTGGCAAGACTGTTCACGTCACCGGCGGAAGCCACCACAAGGAGCTGATAGGTGGACCACGGATCCTTGCGCTGAACCAAACCCCCGCCCCCGGTGGTTATCCGGGACCAGGCGTCGTTTGACAAAAGCTTCCGGACACCCTTGGCCGCATCGGTCTTCAGGTCAGGGCCCACAATAAAGACAGAATTCTTGTATCCCTTGGCCAGCGCCCATTTCTCGGGGGGGAGGATATCGATGTTGAAACGATTTTCAGGCTGGATGACAAAGATAATCTCCTGATTCACTTCGCGGGCAAACTGCGTGGCCAGAGGCGCCAATTGCGGTGACGTATAAACGACTGCCAGATCCCCATAGGAACCGGCCGCCATCAGAATCCCTTTGTCCTCATTTATCCCGCAACCACTGAGCACCATGAGGAACAAGCCCAGCGCCAGCTTTGACTTTCTCAACTTGAACCGCCTTTCGGCCAGTAAAAACGGAACTAGCGACCACCTAG
>CAZJGK010000092.1:0-10284 GCA_964545545.1 uncultured Fibrobacteraceae bacterium
GAATCAGGGCAACATCTCCCGCGCGAACTTGGCTCCATAATATAGTCCGAAGCCCGCGCCCACGGTGCTGAGCATGAACGCCGTCATGAATCCGACCCTGGCGCCAACCCACCAACCGATCGCGCTGCCTATCCCGGAACCAATCAATGCCAAAATTCTTGCCATGACCGTTTCTCCTTATTTTCTGGCCCTTGAAGCCTTGCCATGAGAATATTTCGGCAGCAATCCCGATTAACTTGATCGCGGGAGTTTTTATTGACCCCTCATTTTGCCCACTACGGAGAAATCATGGCCATCCTTGCGGCCATGATTTTTTCCTGGACCAGCGTGTTTTTTACCCTCGCCGGACATCGCCTGGGCGTAACCACGGTCAACCTGCTGCGGCTGCCCACCGGCGCCTTGTGCCTGGCCACGTCCCACCTTGTCTTGACCGGAACCCTCTGGCCGGTGGGTTTGGCCTGGCAGGATCAGCTTTGGTTGGGTCTGAGCGGTATCGTCGGCCTGGGTATCGGGGATTCTGCGCTGTTCAAGTCGTTCACCATGATCGGGCCGCGCCGCGGCATGACGGTCATGGCCCTGGCCCCGGTGTTCACCACCGTTGTGGCCTGGAGCGCCCTGGGCGAACACCTCAGCCGGTGGGCGTTGACGGGCATCGCCGTGGTCATCGCCGGAGTCGTCATCGCGTCCCAGGGGCGCGACGGCGGGAAAAGCCGCTTTGCTAACTTATCCACCCGGGTCATGCGGATCGGGTTGTTGCTGGCCCTGGTGGGCTCCCTGGGCCAGGGCCTGGGCAGCGTGTTCGCCAAGCTGGGCCTGACCGGCGCCTCGAGCGGGAGCGCCGGCGTCTCGCCCCTGTCCGGCACCCTGGTGCGCATCGTCTGGGCCGCGGTGGCCTACTGGATCGTGGTGCTGCCGCGCCAGGATCTGCGCGCCATGCGCGAAAAGTTGCGGGACGGCCGCGGGGTTGCGGCCCTTGCGGTCGGCATCCTCATGGGTCCGTTCATATCGGTCTGGATTTCCCTGATCGCCATCGACAACGCCCAGACCGGCGTGGCCCAGACGCTGCTGGGGACGGTGCCGGTGTTCGTGGTCATCCCCGCCTGGATCGTCTACCGCGACAAGCCCTCGGTGTTGAGCCTGCTCGGCATCCTGACCGCCGTGATAGGCGGGGCGTTGCTGTTTTTGCACTGATCCGTGGTGTGCCGGCCTGCGGAGTGGGTCGGTTATATTTTGCGGGTCAACACACCTTCCTGATCGCTAAACAACATAGCTTTCTCCCTCCCGGAGAACGGCCACCTGGGTTGCTATCCCTTTTTCTTCCAGCCGATGCGCGAAATGCTCCGGTGTTTGATCGGTTCTCAGTAGGGGTGCGTACCCAGAACCACCTCGACACCGAACTTGCTCGTGAGAACGGCCTTCAGGGAATCGAAGTCGATGGGGCATTCGGCGGTTTCCATGGCGAGCTTCATGCAGGTCCCCATGTAGACGACGTCGAAGTCATTCCCCAGGGTCTTGGCTGTTTCCTTCAGGAGCTTGACCCGCGGAACGGTCAGGCCGGGACAGTCGCCGCAGTGCGTCATGGCCACGATCTGAACCTCGTCGTAGCGCCCGAACTCACCTTCCCTGGTCTGGACCGCCTTGAAGCACTTGGCGCAGGCAACGCACGACTGATCCTGTATCCTTTTGCAGTAGAGAATCGCTATCTTCGCCATATTTCCTCCTTTGGGGTCTCTTGGCCCATTTCAGCCCGGTCTTCCCTCCGGATCCCCACTCTACCACAGATGTGGTCCCAGGATTTCGGACAGTATGCTAAGGTAGCTCCCATCTCTTCGACGTGAGGATAGGAGTAATGGGCCAACGACGCTTTATCTTCCTTGTGGCCTTCCTGGTCCTTGTCTTGGGCGCCCCCGCTTTTGCCGCCCCGGGCGACGACGCTCCGGGGGGCATGCTTTCCGACAAGGCGTTCTGGCCGGGCTACGGCGTCTGCTACGGCCCGCACCGCGACGGCCAGCGACCCGGCGGCCTCGACCCCACCCCTGATCAGATTCGGGAGGATCTCGAACTCATGCGACCGCACTGGCGGTTGCTGCGGATGTACAGCGCCCTCGGCCCGGCCGAAACCGTCCTTAAGATCATCAAGGATCAGGGATGGGACATGAAGGTCATGCTGGGAATCTGGATCTCCCCGGACGACACCCTCGCCAACCAGGCGGAAATCGCCCAGGCGGTCGAGCTGGTGCGGGATTATCCGCGCCAAGTGTGGGCCGTCAGCGTGGGCAATGAGACTCAGGTGTCCTGGTCGGATCACCGGGTCCCCCTGCCCGAACTGATCCGGGCGGTCCGGGATGTGCGCCGTCAGTTGTTCCGGTATCCTGCCGTGCCGGTCACGGTGGCCGACGACTACCAGTTCTGGCTGGAACCCCGCAGCCGGGATCTGGCCGCGGATCTGGACTTTCTCACCGTCCACGCCCACCCCATGTGGAACGGGAAACAGCTCGACGAAGCCCTGCCCTGGGTCCGCCAGACCCTCGCTGAGGTGGGCAGGGTCCACCCCGGTAAAAAACTTGTTCTGGGCGAGACAGGCTGGGCTACCTCGGTGAGCAAGGAGGGCGAGCAAGCCCGCCTGATCAAGGGCCGGGCCGGCGTGGCCGAGCAGGCGACATTTTTCCGGGATCTCCGCCGGTGGTCCCTGGACGACGGGCAAACCGTTTTCTACTTCGAAGCCTTCGACGAGAACTGGAAAGGCGGCGGCGACCCACAGGGCGTCGAGAAACACTGGGGAGTGTTCCAGAGCGATCGCACGAAGACAATTGCCCTGACCCAGAGGCCTTCCGAGGACCCGACCGACAGGTCCAATGTGTGGGTCACCGTGGAATCATCGGGCATGACAGGAGGGACCATCACCAGTCTTTCCTGCGAAGGTCGTTTCCTGCGAATCCGCAAGGCATACCAGGATTCCAGCACTATCGACGGCCAGGTGGATCAGGACAGTTCCCTGGCGCTGGTGAATGAACTTCTGGCCCTGGATTTTTTCGACCAGCCTGCAAGGTATCCTGCCCAATATTCTGAACTGGAGCGCAGAGGGCGAAACGGGCTTGAGTGGATGGTTACGATCATTAGCGACCGTGGTACGGTGGACATCACCCTCCGGATCGGTGACCGCAGGCACACCGTGGAGCTGGATTATCCGGCCTTTGGCGCGCCGCCCGTCCTCAAGGCCTGGGTGAAAAGATTCCAGGCCCTGGTCGTTCCCGAACCCTGACGAGCGCAACCCCTCGCCCATTTCCGCGGGGAACCACAGGAAGGCAAACGATGAATCGGTTTACGGGGGAAATCCGCATCGGCGTCAGCTCCTGTCTGTTGGGCCAGGAAGTGCGGTACGACGGCGGCCATAAGCAATTCCGCTTCGCGACCGATATCCTGGCGGACCATTTCATCCTGGTGCCCGTCTGCCCGGAGGTGGAGGTGGGCATGACCATCCCGCGCGAAACGATCCGCCTCGAAGGGGACCCGGACCGGCCCCGGCTGGTGGCGCCCAAATCCGGGACCGACTGGACCTCGCGCATGGCGGCCTGGTCCCGGCGCCGGACCCGCGAGCTGGCCACCGAGCAGCTGTGCGGGTATATCTTCAAGAAGAATTCGCCGTCCTGCGGGATTTTCCGGGTCAAGGTCTATCCCGACCAGGGGATGCCGACCAGAAAGGGGCGGGGCATGTTCGCCGCCGCCTTCACCGCCGCCAACCCGCTGATTCCCGTGGAGGACGAAGGCCGGCTCAACGACCCCCACCTCCGGGAAAATTTCATCGAACGGGTTTTCGCCTTTCATCGGCTGCGGGAGCTGTTCACCGGCCGGTGGAATCGGGGCCAGGTGGTGGCCTTCCACAGCCGGGAAAAGTACCTGCTGATGGCGCACAGCCCCAAGCATTACAAGGAGTTGGGCCGGCTGACGGCGGCCATTGCCGATCACAAACCGGCGGCTTTCCGCGACCTGTACAGCGCCCTGTTCATGGCCTGCATGGAGGTCAAGGCCACCACGCGACGCCAGGTCAACGCCATGCAGCATGTCGCCGGGCACCTGCGTGGTGTGATCAGTCCGGAAGCGCAACACCGGGTGATCGCGGTGATCCAGGAGTACGGCCGGGGCCTGACGCCGCTGGTGGTGCCCATGACGCTGTTGCGGCATTACATCGAAATTCACGAGGTGGCCTACGTCAAAGACCAGTCCTACCTCAACCCCCATCCGGCGGAAATGATGCTGAGGAACCATGTCTGATCATCGTTGGGAAATCGTGGCCGCCGTGGCGGTTTTTCTGGCTTCAGGCTGGTTGTCTCCGGCGACCGCGGCCGTGACCGGAACCAAGAGACCTGCCTGGCAGTGGGAACTGGAAGCCGGACCGGTGTGGCAGACGGTCAATGACCAGCAGATCCCCAATACGCCGGGGGCCACCAGGTTTTCCCTGGTGGATCTGGTGGGCAAGGGCCCGCTGGTCGCCTGGCGCGCCTACCTGGTGCGAAGGGTGAGCGACGCCAACAGTGTGCGTCTGCTGCTGGCCCCGCTGGCCTTCACCAAACCCGGCGTGCCGGTCGATCCCCTGGTCTTTGCCGGGGAGACCTTTCCGGCAGGCAGACAACTGGAGGCGACCTACAAGTTCAATTCCTACCGGGTTACCTACCGCCACAGATTCCACCGGGGCGAGCGCTGGCTCTGGCGCGTCGGCCTGACGGCCAAGATCCGCGATGCCCGGGTGCGGCTGCAACGGGGCGAGCAAGTCGCAGTCAAGAACGACCTCGGCTTCGTGCCGCTGCTGCATCTTTCGGGGATCGGCAGGATCGGCCGCGGTCTGCAGCTGGTGCTGGATCTGGACGCGCTGGCGGGCGGGCCCGGTCGCGCCGAGGACCTGGCCGTCAAGCTGGGGTGGGGCCTGGGACGGGGATTGTCCCTGCGCGCCGGCTATCGCATGGTCGAGGGCGGGGCCGATGTCTCTTCGGTCTACACTTTTGCCTGGCTGCATTACGCCGTGGTTTCGGTGGCCGGGGAGTTTTGAACTTGAATCGGCGGATAGGGACATGAGGCTCTGGTCGTTGCATCCCCGTTATCTGGACGCCAAGGGCCTGGTGGCCCTGTGGCGGGAGGGCCTGCTGGCGCAGGCGGTTCTGCTGGGCCGGACCAGGGGCTATACCCGTCACCCCCAGTTGGCGCGGTTCCGGGCGGCCGAATCCCCTTCGGGGGCGATCGCCCAATATTTGCGGGCGGTGCTTGAGGAATCCCTCGTCAGGGGCTACAGGTTTGACGCGCTGAAGATCGGCAGGATCGGCAAGCCTGGGGTGTTGACCGTCACCGACGGGCAACTGGCCCATGAATGGCGTCATTTGACGATCAAGCTGCAGGTTCGCGATCCCCGGCGGGCGGCAACCTTGGCCACAACGACCGATCCCCGCGCCCACCCCCTGTTCAAGGTGGTGGCCGGGCCCGTGGAACCCTGGGAGAAAACATGACGAAGGCCGACGTTGTTGAAGCTGACGTTCACCTGCACCGGTTCCCGCTTGGATTCATCGGCCGCCATTGAAGGTGGAATCGGCGGATTCACCCTGATCATCTTCCTGGTCTTCGCTCGGCAACACCGGTCTGACCGAGAACCCGCCATGGGGTCGCATCCCGAACACGCGCCAACCGACCTGCGACATGGAGGTGCGGCGCCCGCGCTCAAGGCCGACCAGGACCAGCGGCGCACACATGGCCACCAGCAGGCGTCCCAGCATGCTGATGGCGAAGATGTTCTGGTACCCGTCCACCCGCGGCAGGATCACCAGGGAGCCCACCAGGGCGCCGGTCAGTTGCATCCAGCCGTTGCCCAGGCTCTGCAAGGCAAATAGGTAGGGACGTTCGCGGCTGTGACTGTTTTCCAGGATCAAGGACAAATAACCCACCTCGTAGCCGGACCAGGAGACGCCCGAAATCGCCTGGGCGAAGACCACCATGCCCAGGCCGCCCGCCCACAACCATGGCAGGGGCACCAGTCCGACGCAGACGATACAGACCAGAAAGGTCCCGCGAGCTCCATGCCGGTCGATGAGCCGCCCCCAGGGCAGGCTCGCGGCCATCTTGGCCAGGATAGCGCACAAGGAGGCGGCCATGTATTGCAGGTAGGTGAAGTGCAGTTGCTTGAGCATGAACGGCGCGAAGTACGGCGAGGCCCAGTAGACCGTGAAATACAGCAAAGATCCCAGCATGAGGATGCGCAGCGCCTGCTGGCCCTTGCGGGTGCGTGCGGCCCTGACGACCTGCCGTCGGGGCAGCAACCCCCGGAACTGCGGCTCCGGCGACGCCAGCAGCAGACCACCGGACACCAGGCGAAAGACGGCGGCCATCCCCAGGAGCACGGCGAAGGCGGGAGCACTACCGATAGCCGTGACCCCGCCCGGGGCGAGATGGTGCATGATGAGTCCGCCGGCAACCAGGCCCGTGCAGGAGGTCAGGTAGATGAACCGATTGCGGAAGCTGAACCAACGACCCCGCATTGCTGGGGCCACGAGATCCCCATACCAGGAAGCCCAGGCCGTGCCCACGCCCTGGCCTGTCATCTGATAGAGACAGATTCCCACGATGAGTTCGGTGAGATGGAGCCTCCCTTGTCGCAACAGCAGCGACAAACCGATAAGGGACGACACCTGGACAACGACCCCCGCCACCGCCAACGGCCGCCGCCGGGGCCGCCACCGCAGCAGGGCGATGGTGATCAACGGGCCCAGGCCACCCAGGGCCAGGGGGAGGGTCGCGACCAGGCCGATCTGAAACGGGGTGGCGCCAAGAAAAACCGCGATGGCGATGAAGTAGTTTTCGGCCAGACCGACCATCAAGGCCCAGACGCTGCCCTCGACGACGGAAAGGCGCAGGGCGCGGCGAACAGCGGGTTCGGTGAGGGCCGGCGCTTGGCTCAATCCATGACCCGTGCGATCAGGGGCACGACGATGGCGATCGCACCCAGCACCATCAAAACGAGGGTAAAGAGCGCGTAACGGGCCCGGTACGACTCCAATAGATCCTCGCTGTAATACTGGGCAACGTTGTTGTCCAGATACATTTGCCGCAGCCCCTGCACCAGCTTTTGACGCGTGGATCGGCCGGCCAGCAAGGCCCTGACCGCAAAAGCGTTGATAAGAATCGTCCCAAAGATCAGCAGGCCCAGAATCAGGTCGTTCCCACTCGCATGATTCCCGTGAGGATTCCCGGAGGCCACGCCCCAGTTGATGCCCAACACGACGAGATTGAATAGGACCGCAGAAACGATGAAGATCGTGTCCGTGCGGGCGTTCTGCTGCAACTCGCCCACCATGTGATCGTGGATCTCCTTGAGCATGATCAATCCCCCTGGTTTTTCCGTCCCCAAAGCCCTCCCCGGGTTAGTCGGCTGCCCCGTATTCTACACCCTTGAATGGCTATCGGTACCACAAAATCCAGGGCCATGATCTCGGTTGTGGAGGGCTTCCCTGCTTCTGGATGCAACCAGCCCTTCCCCCAGGGAAGCAGGCGCGGAATGATCTGTTCGACTAGATTGAAGGACAAGTAATCGCCAGCGACGACACTTTTTCCAGGGTACGGATATCGGCCCCGTCGGTAATCCGGGGGCCGGCCATCTTGGCGGCAAAAGGGAGGAAATGCTGATGGCCCTGCATCCTGAACTGCGTGATAACGTGCGACTGCTCGGCAGCTTGCTGGGTGACAGCATTCGCCATGACCCGGGCGAAGAAATGTTCGCAAAAATTGAATCCATTCGGGCGGCCGCCAAGACCGATCGTCACCAGTTGAAAAAGGAATTGGCCGAACTCGATGACCAGCAATTGATCCCGGTGACACGCGCCTTCAATCAGTTTCTCAATCTGGCCAATATCGCCGAACAATACCACACGGTGCGACGGCACCGACCCGAAACCGAGCTGACCGAGAATCGCATTGACACCATTGAGGTGGTCCTGGATCGGTTGGTTCGGCAGGGCATCGGCAAAGAAGCCATCCTTGCCCAGCTGAAGGAAACCTCCATCGAATTCGTGCTCACCGCACACCCTACGGAAATTACCCGCCGAACCTTGATTCAGAAATACGACCAGATAAGCAGCACCCTCAAGGCTCTCGACCGCACCGATCTGCTGCCTGACGAAAAACAACCACTGATCGGCCTGCTGCGCCGCCTTGTTACCGAGATCTGGCAGACCGATGAGATTCGCCACGAGCGGCCGACGGCGGTGGACGAGGCCAGGTGGGGTTTCGCGGTGATTGAAAACTCCCTCTGGAGCGCGTTACCGGATTTCTTAAGGGGGCTGGACAATAAACTGCACGATCGCTTTGGCGAAGGTTTACCGCTGACATCCTGCCCCTTGCGCTTTGCCTCCTGGATGGGCGGGGACCGCGACGGCAACCCCAATGTCACCCATCAGGTCACCCGTGAGGTGCTGCTGCTGTCGCGCTGGATGGCGGCCGATCTCTACCTCAGGGATGTCAACAACCTCAGGAAAGAACTTTCCATGTCGGCCGCGAGTAACGAGTTGGCGGAGCTTGCCGGAAATGCCCGAGAACCATACCGCATGGTGCTGGGGGCGCTGCGCACTCGTTTGGAGGCCACCCGGAATTGGGCGCAGGCCAATCTGAATGACAAGACAGAAGCGTCACCTGAGGTCCTGCTGAACGACCAGGATTTCCTTCACATTCTCTATCTTTGCCATGACTCCCTGTGCCAACACCGGATGCAACAGATCGCTGATGGTCCGCTGCTGGATTTGATCCGGCGCGTTCAGTGTTTTGGCCTGGCCCTGGCCAAGCTGGATATCCGTCAGGATGCCGAACGCCATATTGATGTCTTCGTGGAACTGTGCCGCCATTTATCCCTGGGTGACTACGATCAATGGTCCGAGCAGGACAAGCAGGAATTTCTGGTGCGGGAACTCAAGCGCCGGCGGCCCTTGCTGCCGCCCAACTGGCAGCCAAGTCCGGAAGTCGCCGAGGTGCTGGCAACTTGTCGGGTCATCGCAAAACAATCCCCTTCGAGTTTAGGCGCCTACGTCATCTCCATGGCCCGACAGCCTTCGGATGTGCTGGCGGTCATGCTGCTGTTGCGCGAATGCGGGATGACCAAGACCATGCCCATCGTCCCTCTGTTTGAAACCCTTGATGACCTTGAGGGGGCCGCCGATTCCATGGACCGGTTGTTGGCCATCGACTGGTACAAGCAAGCGATTGGCGGGGCCCAGCAGGTCATGATCGGTTATTCCGATTCCGCCAAGGACGCCGGGCAGATGACCGCCGCCTGGGCCCAGTACCAGGCGCAGGAAGCCCTGGTTCAGGTGGCGCGGCGCCATGGTATCAAATTGACCCTGTTCCATGGCCGCGGCGGGACCGTTGGTCGCGGCGGCGGACCGGCCAATCGCGCCATCCTGTCCCAGCCGGCCGGCTCAGTGGACGGGCGCTTCCGTATCACCGAGCAGGGTGAAATGATCCGATTCAAATTCGGTCAACCGGCGGTGGCCCAGCAGAGTTTCGACCTCTATCTGGGGGCCGTGTTGGAAGCGTCCCTGTCGCCGCCGAATGATCCCCAACCGAAATGGCGGGCGATGATGGATGAGCTGGCGAGCCGGGCGGTCGGTTCCTACCGGCAGGTGGTCAAAGGGGAGAAGGATTTTGTCGAGTATTTTCGCGCCGTTACCCCGGAACAGGAACTCGGCAAGCTGGCTTTGGGAAGCCGTCCGCCCAGACGCCGGGCCGGCGGTGGTGTCGAGAGCTTGCGGGCGATTCCCTGGATTTTTGCCTGGACCCAGATGCGTTTGATGCTGCCTTCTTGGCTGGGCAGTGACGAAGCATTGCAGCAGGCCGTCTTGGAAGGGAAAAAAGAGATGCTGCAGGAAATGCTGGCGCAATGGCCCTTCTTCGACACCCATATCGACATGTTGGAAATGGTGCTGGCCAAGGCCGATCTGGAAATAGCCGGTTACTATGAAGAACGTCTGGTGCGTCCGGGTTTGCATCCTCTGGGGGCGGCCTTGCGGGCACGTGTTGCGCGACTCATTGATCTGCTCAATGACCTGAAGCAACAGCCCCGGTTGCTGCGCGATAACCCCGGGTTCAAACATTCACTCCAGGTACGCAATCCCTACACCCTTCCGCTTCACTATCTGCAGGTCGAGCTGCTGCTGCGTGACCGCTTGCAGGACGAGCCCAACAAGGAAACGGTCAAATCCGCCCTGATGGTGACCATGGCGGGCGTGGCGGCAGGCATGCGCAATACCGGGTAATTTT
>CAZJGK010000093.1:0-10217 GCA_964545545.1 uncultured Fibrobacteraceae bacterium
GATATCACCGGTGAAGTACTGGTCACCCTCGGAGATATGAATGACGATATCGAGCTCTTCCCGGTTTTCAACCGGGACCTCCCGGATCATACCTTCCGGGTCTGCCGAGTCCGGTTGCTCTACCATTTTGGAACGGAAATTGAGCTCGACATCCGTAATCTGGGCATCGAGGAAACCCTCGTTGCGACACTTCGTGATGATGCGATCCTTGTCCTCTTCGAACTGCTTGCGTTTGAAGGTGCCACTGCGCAGAAAGCCGGTCGTGCCTTGTTTCATGGCCCCTCGCAGAGCTCCCCCCGTGACATGATCGGCCCCGACAAAGCGGATGGACTTGACCTTGACCTTCCGGCCCTCGCGAACGGTGACCACCAGATCCTCCAGGTTGTTGGCGTCAACGACCACGGAGTCGGCATCGATGTCCACGTTGTAATAACCCTTTTCGTAATAGAGTTCCTTCAGCGGCTGCAGGTCACGCCGGATGACGACGGGATTGGCGAACTTGCCGATACCGGCGGTGAAGGCCTCGCGCAGATCCTTTTCCTTGATGTGCTCGTTCCCGGTGAAGTTGATGCTGCGCAGACGGGGAAACTCCTCCAGGTTGATCACGAGCTTTACCCCGCCGGGAACCGGCTCGGCATACACGAAAATGTGGGAGAATTTCTGGGTGTTGAACAGGTTCCGAATACCCTCGGCCACCTGATCCCTGGTCATGGGCTTGCCGATCTCCAGGCCCGACCAGGCCACGACCTGGCGCTGGCCGACGGTTTTGGCGCCTGCGACCTCGATGGTTTGAATAAGCGGAGGGTCGGCCGTCTGGGCAAACGCATTCGCCCAAACCAGGACCAGAACGACCAGCAACCAGATTCGGTGGAATTGCATACCGGGATTGGGCTCCCCGTTTGGGATGGCAAAACCGGATCAGCCGCGAAGCCCTGGCGCCAAGAAATTTCTGCAGGCAACGGCGATTCCGGTCCATATAAGAATCCGGGCCAAGGCCCGGTGTCCAGGACGGTAAAACTCAACAGGTGAAATAAGGAAAAGTTCCACCCGCAGGTTCACCGGATGCCAAAAATAGGCAAACAGCCCGATTTTGGGAAGCCCTTACTTCTGCTCCGTCCGGAAAAAAAACAGGGGCCCGCAGATGCGGGTCCCTGTGATTGTATGCCAATGCAGGAATCGGCAAGGTCACGTGCGCGCTTCGACCCCCGTCTGGGGCTCGCACAGGAAGGTAAGTTTGCCGTTCTGCATGCCGACGGTCAGCTGGCTGTTGCTGGTGACCTGACCCCGCAACAACCGCTCGCTGAGGGGATCCTCGACATATTTCTGGATGGCACGACGCAGCGGCCTGGCGCCAAGTTCGGGATCAAACCCCACCTCACAGAGGAAATCCTTGCACTCGCGCGAAAAGTCGAAGTTGATCTCGAGATTCCGCAAGCGGTCGCTCACGTCCTTCAACAGGATATCCACGATCTGGGTGATATCATCCCGGCCCAGGGCGTTGAAGGTGATGATCTCATCGATGCGATTGAGGAATTCAGGGCTGAAGGTCTTGCGCAGATCCGTGTCAATATTTCCCTGCACGCGCTGCTTGTTCTGCTCATGTTCATCGGAGCCGAAGCCCATCCCGCGCCCCTGATGATTCCGGCGGCTCCCGACGTTGCTGGTCATGATCAGCACGGCATTGCGGAAATTCACCGTGCGCCCGAAGCTGTCCGTTAATTGCCCGTCGTCCAGGACCTGGAGCAGAATATTGAAGACATCGGGATGCGCCTTCTCGATCTCGTCCAGCAGGATGACACAGTAGGGTTTGCGGCGCACCTTCTCGGTAAGCATGCCGCCTTCATCATAACCCACGTAACCCGGAGGGGCGCCCACCAGACGGCTCACCGAGTGCTTCTCCATGTACTCGGACATATCAACCCGGAGCAGGGCGGCCTGGTCGTCGAACAGGAATTCCGTCAGCCGACGGGCCACCTCGGTCTTGCCCACACCGCTGGGGCCCAGGAAGATGAAGGAGCCGATGGGCCGACGCGGATCCCGCAAACCGGCCCGGTTGCGCCGGATACACTTGGACACGGCTTCCAGGGCAGGGCCCTGCCCGATAATCCACTTCCCGAGTTCTTCCTCCATGCGCAGGAGCTTATTGGTCTCTTCCTCTTCGACCTCGGCCACGGGAATCCCCGTGATATCCGCAATGACCTCACAGATCATCTTGGGCGTTACGGTGAACTGGGGTTCGGTGCCGCCGTCGGTCAGATTGAGTTTCAGATCGTGGAGCTTTTGCTTCAGCTCTTTTTCCTCATCCCGGAAAGCGGCGGCCTTTTCGAATTCCTGGTCCTGGATGGCCGTTTCCTTCTCGGTGATCACCTCTTCGATGCGTTGCTCCATGTCGTGCAGGTCGGGAGGCATCACGGTCATACTCAGGCGGGCGCGGCTGCCGGCCTCATCGATGATGTCGATGGCCTTGTCCGGCAGGGCGCGGGCGGAGATGTAGCGGTTGGAAAGAAACACGGCGGCCCGAATGGCCTCTTCGGCATAGACGACCTTGTGATGTTGCTCGTACTTGTCCTTTAAACCGAACAGGATCTCCACCGTTTCATCTTCACTGGGAGGGTTGACGGTCACAGGTTGGAACCGGCGTTCCAGGGCTCCGTCCTTTTCGATGTATTTGCGGTACTCATCCATGGTCGTGGCGCCGACACACTGGATCTCCCCGCGGCTGAGCGCCGGCTTGAGCATATTGCTGGCATCGATGGCGCCTTCGGCGCCGCCGGCGCCGACGATGGTGTGCAACTCGTCGATGAATAAAATCACATCGGGATTTTCTCGGATTTCAGCCATGATCTGCTTGAGGCGCTCTTCGAACTGCCCGCGGTATTTGGTGCCGGCCACGACGCTGGCCAGATCGAGGGTGAAGATTTCCTTGCCCCTCAACAAGGCGGGCACGTCGCCTTCGATGATACGCGTGGCAAAGCCTTCCACAATGGCCGTCTTGCCCACACCGGGTTCCCCGATCAGGACGGGATTGTTCTTCTTGCGCCGGCTGAGAATCTGGATGCAGCGATCAATCTCGCGCGCCCGGCCGATGGTGGGATCAAGTTTCCCCTCCCGGGCCATTTCGGTCATGCTGCGGCCGAATTGTTCCAGGATGGACCCTTCCTTCTGGGCCGCCTTTTTCCGGTTGCGCAAACCGATCCGTGGTTGGCCTTCCGAGCCGCCCAGTGCCTTCATGACTTCACGTTTGACACCTTCATGATCGACGCCCATCTCACCCAGCACACGCGCCGCGACCCCTTCGCCTTCCCGGATCAAGGCCAGCAACAGATGCTCGGTGCCCACATAGTTGTGGTTGTGCAGACGGGCCTCGTCGATGGACAGTTCGAGCACCTTCTTGGCGCGCGGCGTGAAGGGGATCTCCCCGATGCTCACCGGTCCCATGGGCGAGGTCACCGAATCCTCGACGGCTTTCTGCAAGCGTTCGAAATCAACATTCATCTTGTGCAGGACATTGGCGGCCACCCCCTCGCCCTCGCGGATGATCCCCAGCAAAAGGTGTTCGGTTCCGATGTAATCGTGCTGCAAGCGCCCAGCCTCGTCCCGGGCCAGAAACAGAACCTTTCGCACACGCTGAGTGAAACGATCATTCATGAACTATCGCCTCCGATGGCAGTTTGCGACCGGGATTCCTTCCCGGTAATCCGGAAAAGCGAGGAAAATTCCTCAACTCTTATGCAAGAAATATACTTGAGCCAATCATTTCGCGCTACAACCGCCTTTTCACCACGAATTCGTGCCGGGAGAAACAGGCCAACGTCCTGGCGTTGTCATCGACAGAAACCCCAGGTTCCTTGAGCAGGGGATTAGCGGAATCACCCCACATGGGGGCGGCGCCGGCTCAGGTGCCGGCAGTTTGCAGATAGTGGCGAAACAACTCAGCCCTCGCAGCCATCAACAACTTGCCCGGTAATACTTTACCGGCGGCGAGCTCCAGATGACCAGGTTGCTGGAAAACCAGGAGACGGTTCAAAATGGCGGAGTCAACATCCGTCAAAATTCCCAGACTTGTCCCCAGTCGAAGATTGGAGAGGCGGTCGAAGCCCTCGGCAAGGGTCATCAAGCGCGCGTTGCGGCCAACGGCGAGGGCACGCTGGGCCAGATCCTCAAGGCCTTGGGGGTCGGCCCCGTAGAGAGACTTCCGGGCCGACCTCTCATGGAGAATGATTTTACCGACATGGACGGCAAAATTCTCCGCAACCTCTTCCTCGCTGCAGCCCAGGGTGATGAGATTGGAGACCTGA
The DNA here is from genome assembly GCA_964545545.1 of uncultured Fibrobacteraceae bacterium. Taxonomy (GTDB): domain Bacteria; phylum Krumholzibacteriota; class Krumholzibacteriia; order LZORAL124-64-63; family LZORAL124-64-63; genus JAHJTW01. The sequence continues at coordinate 4,299 of CAZJGK010000093.1, forward strand.
AACAGGCACCCGCTGACGGTATTCCCCCTCCCCCCCAGGCCCCGTACGGCAAACTGCAGCTGATGCAGGGCATTGACGATCTTTTCGATTTCCCCGGCCATGACCAGCCCCGGCAAATGCAGCAGGGAGACCAGCCGCAGGCCCGTACCGACCCGGGTGGGACTTGCCGTCAGATATCCGAATTCCTCGCTGAAGGCAAATTCGAGTTTCCGGTCCAGTCGGCCATCCAGTTCCAGCACGGCAGCCAACGCCGCCTCGGGCGCGAAACCAGGCCGCCAGGCCTTGATCCGCAGGTGATCCGTCTCGTTGATAACCAGCGCCCGGTCCAGACCGGGCTCCAGGATCAGACCACAGCCCAGGGGTTGGTGGACGGTCCCAATCCCGAGCAGGCCCTTCTCATGCAGGCATTGCCGGAAAACCAGGGACTGTTCCTCCAGGGCCAAGCGGGTGTCGCCCGTGGATTTGTCATTGTCGGCAAGTCGGCGCAGGATCTCCCCCAGCACCGTCCGCCGCTCGACCGGGGAAGCCCGACCGGGATAGGGAAACGACCAGAGCCCCCGCCCCAGGGTGGCGCCGGTCTTCAGAACGACATCCATTTCCGGCCCGGCGCCCGTCTGCCACGGCAAGGTCATTTCGGCCCAGCGGCTGACATCATCACTCACGAGGGCCCCCCTGGTCGAATCGACTTTCCAGGGCGTGCAACTGGTCCCGTAAACGGGCGGCCTCTTCGAATTCCTCCGCCGCAATGGCTTTCTCGAGTCCCACCCGCAGGCGGGATATTTCCACCAGGTGCGTGCCCCCTCCTGAACGCGTGCCGGGAGCCCGGCCCAGGTGGGTGGCATGGCGGTGGAAACCGGCCAGCAGGGGCAACAGCAGCCTCCGGAAAGCCGTGTAGCAGCGGGCACATCCCAGCTGCCCGGTGGCCTGGAAATCCTGCCAGCGGTGGCCGCAATGGGGGCATACGGTTCCCTGCTCGGTGGATCCGGCTTCGGGGTCACACCGGCCGAGAAAACGTATCATGGAGTCGAAGCCCCAGGCCTCGAAAGGCGGCCCGGGAAGCCCAGCCGCTTCCCCGTCTTCCTCCCCAGGTACTCCCGTCAGGGAGTCCAGACGACGCCATTGTTCGGTTTCGGCGCACTCGGCGCAGAGCCACACTTCCCTGGGGCGACCCTCCGCAGTATCCACAAGATGGACAGTCGCTTCATTCTTGCGGCAATGATGACACTTCATGATCCCACTCCCTCGCCCTGTCCCGCGGGGACCAGGGTGCCGTCGGACAAGACCAGCTGACGATCCGCCCGGCGGGCAAGGTCGAGATCGTGGGTAACGATCACCAGACTGGTCCCTTCGGTCTCCCTCAGTTCGAAAAGCAGATCCCCCAGCCGTCCGCCGATGCTGCGGTCAAGATTTCCGAAAGGTTCATCAGCGAGCAGGATTCGCGGCCGGTTCATGAAACCACGGGCCACGGCTACTCGCTGCTGCTCACCACCGGAAAGCTCCCCGGGCAGGTGGTCGCTGCGATCAGCCAGGCCCATCCTTTCCAGAAAATATGCGGCGCGCTGTTCATCTTCCCGGTTGACGCTGCGGCAGGCACGCACGGGAATCAGGAGGTTTTCGAGGGTCGTAAAATCAGGCAGCAGGAAATGGAACTGGAAAACAAAGCCCACCACCGCGGAGCGCCATCGGGCCAGGGCCACATGGTCGAAGAAGTCCAGTGCATGTCCCTGGAATCCGACCGTGCCCTCCGTGGGGGTATCAAGCCCCCCCAGGATGTTCAGCAGGGTGCTCTTGCCCGAGCCGCTGGGGCCGGTGATGGCGACCGCTTCCTGCTCCCGCAAATCAAAGCTGCAATCCTGGAGCACATTGATCAGGCCCCCATGGCGCGGATAGGATTTCCCGAGCTTCAGCGCTGTCAGAAACGGGACCATGACGAAACCTCTTTGAAAACATACGAGCGCATCAGGTGTAGCGAATGATTTCCATGGGCTTCAGGTTGGAGGCTTCCCAACTGGGCCAGACACCGGCCAGCAGGGAAATCGTCAGGCCAATCCCGGCGATGCTGAAAAAATCCCCCCACTGCAACAGGACAGGAACCTTGTCCACGATATAGACCTCGCCCGGCAGGGAAAACCCGAAGGTATGCAGGGCCCAGATACCGGCCAAGCCCAGTGCTGAACCCACGGCCACACCAATGGTCCCCAGCCAGAATCCATCCAGCATGAAGATGCCCATGATCCGCTTGCGGGGTGTGCCCATGGCCAGCAGGATCCCGATCTCCCGGCGCCGCTCGCCAACCATCATGGTCAGAATGCCGATGATGTTGAAACCGGCGATGAGCACGATCATCCCCAGCAGCAGGAACATGATGATCTTTTCCAGTTTGATCCAGTGGAACAGGTCCTTGTTGAGGGTCATCCAGGCGGTGGCGTGGTAGTGCGGCCCCAGGGCGGCATCCAGGCGGGAAGCGACCTTGTCCGCCAGCATGGGATCGGCGACCCTGGCGCCGACAAGGGTGGCGCCGCGGGGGCCGTAGCCGAAGAAGGCGCGGGCGACCTGCAGATCCAGGTAGACAAACCTGCTGTCGAAATCGTACATCCCGGTCTTGAAGTAACCGCTGACCACGAACTTCCGGCTCACCGCCTCGATGTCCGCCAGATCGATTTCACCGTTGACGGAGGTCAGGATGATGGTGTCGCCGATTTGGGTAAAAAGATTGTTGGCCAGCTCGGCACCGATGATCACCCGGGGGGTTTCCCCCACAGCCAGGCCGGCCAGCAGCACGGGGTCAGGCTTGATGTGTTTGCTCAAGGGCTGGACACCATCCACCAGGTCGGGCTCAATCCCCCAGGCGATACCGGCCTGGGGCCGGGGCGGACCGAGATTGCGTGCCGCGGTCACCAGGATTTCCTGCCGGATATAGGGAGCTACGCCGGTCACACCCGGCACGGTCCCCATCTTGTCCATGGTCTCACCCAGGTCCGCGAAACCTTCGGGAGCGCTGGTGATCAACGTGATCATGGGCATGTTCTCGATGAATGAACGGCGCATTTCCGTGTGGAAACCGTTCATGATCGCCAGGGTGATGTTCAGGACCATGACCCCGATGGCGATCCCGATCACGGCCGTCATGCTGCCCCGGCTCAAAAAGCGGCTGTGGCGCCGGCTGCGCAGGTAGCGGCCTGCAATGTAGGCGGAAAACTGCATGTCAGACGCCCTGCCGCGGTGCGTCCTCGGGACGCATGTGCGGAAACAGCAATACGTCGCGGATATTGTTGGTGTCCACCAGCAGCATGATCAGCCGGTCGACGCCCATCCCCATGCCCCCGGTCGGCGGCATACCGTGTTCCATGGCCCGCAGGAAATCCTCATCCAGACGCTGGGCCTCTTCGTCGCCGGCGTCGAGCAGCGCCTTCTGGTCCTGGAAGCGGCGCCGCTGTTCACGGGGGTCATTCAACTCGCTGAAACTGTTGGCGAGCTCAAAACCGGCGGTGAACAGTTCAAATCTCTCGACCAGACCCTCGTGCTCGCGGTGAGCCTTGGCCAGAGGTGACAGCTCACGGGGATGATCCATGACGAAGGTGGGCTGGATAAGGTCCGGCTCGATCAACAGGCTGAACATCTCGTCCAGGATCTTGTCCCGGCCCATGCCCGGCTTGAGGTCCACCCCTTTTTCCTCGGCCAGGCGGGTCAGTTCAGCGGTGGGCACCGCCATGAGATCACGGCCCACGGCCGCCGCCAACGCACCCATGAAGGTGATCCGGGCAAAGGGCTGGGTGAAATCAATCTCCTGGTCGCCGTACATGAGCTTGCCGTTGTCGCAGAATTTCTCGACGAGATGCCTCACCAGACCTTCGGTGAGGTCCATCATGTCATGGTAATCCCAGTATGCGGCGTAGCATTCGAGCATGGTGAACTCGGGATTATGGGTGCGATCCATGCCCTCGTTACGAAAATCCTTGGCGATCTCGTAGACGCGTTCCAGGCCGCCCACGATCAACCGCTTCAGGTACAATTCGTCGGCGATCCGCAGGTATAGGGTCATGTCCAGGGCGTTGTGATGCGTCGCGAAAGGCCGCGCAGTCGCCCCCCCGTACAGCGGCTGCAGGACCGGCGTCTCGACCTCCAGGAAATTCCTGCCGTCGAGGAAGCCGCGGATCTCCCGCAGGATGTCGCTGCGCCGCTTGAACCGTTCTCGGCTCTCGACGTTCATGGCCAGATCCAGATAGCGGCGGCGGCTTTTGTTCTCGAGGCTCAGGTCATGATACTTCTCCGGCAGGGGACGGATGGCCTTGGCCAGGAAGGTGAAATCCGTGACCTTGATGGTCAGTTCGCCGGTCCGCGTGCGGAACAGGGTCCCTTCAACACCGATCCAGTCGCCGATGTCGATGAGCTTCTGGATGCGGCGGAAACGATCCTCACCGAGATCATCCTTGCGGAAGTAGGCCTGGACGATCCCGGTCTGGTCCTGGATGGGTACAAACAGGGTCTTGCCCGTACCCCGCTTGGCCATGATCCGGCCCGGATAGCGAACCGGGGCGTTCTGCGCCGTCAACTCCTCCTCGGCCGCCAGGATTTCGGAGCTGGTGTGGGAGCGATCGAAGGCATAGGGATAAATTTCCACTTCGGCCTCGAGTTGCGCCATCTTTTCCAGCCGGGCCATGATCAAAGGATGCAGATCCTTATCCTGGGCGGCCGCCGATTCCTGGTCGCGGGAATTCTGTTCAGGATTCGCCAAGATTCCATCTCCGGGTTGAGGTCACGAATTCCGGCCCTCGCATCAGGACCGGGCCTGCTGCTGGTTTCGGGCACCCATCCAACGCAGGTAGGCGTCAATGAAGTCATCCAGCTCTCCATCCAGCACCGCGGTTGAATTGCCGGTCTCGAAGTCGGTCCGGTGATCCTTCACCTTGGTATAAGGCTGCAGCACATAGGAGCGGATCTGGCTGCCCCAGGCATTTTCCATCTTTTCGGCCTCGATGGAATCCCTTTCCCTTTGCCGTTCCAAGAGAATCCGCTGATAGAGCTTGGCTCTCAGCATGGTCATGGCGCTTTCGCGATTCCGGTGCTGGCTGCGCTCATTCTGGCAGGAAACAACCGTGCCGGTGGGTTCATGGGTGATACGGACGGCGCTATCGGTCTTGTTGACATGCTGCCCTCCCGCGCCCTGGGCCCGGAAAGTGTCGATCCTCAGATCCGCCGGATTGATCTCGACCTCGACGTCATCGTCGACCAGCGGGTAAACATAGACCGAGGCGAAACTGGTGTGCCGCCGGCTCTGGGCGTCGAAAGGGGAAATCCGCACCAGACGGTGGACGCCCGTCTCACTCTTGAGGTAACCGTAGGCGAAAGGATGATCGATTTCCAGGACCGCCGTCTTGATCCCTGCTTCGTCCCCCGGCTGAAGGTCGAGCGTCTTGGTTTTCATGCCGTGGCGTTCGCAATACCTGTTGTACATGCGCAGCAACATCTGCGCCCAGTCAGCGCTCTCGGTTCCCCCCGCCCCGGGGTGAAGCTCCAGTACCGCGCCCCGCTCGTCGTCCGGGTCGCTGAGCAGGAACTGGAAATCAAGCTGGGCCACGGCGTCCTGCAACGGCTGGAGCCCTTGCCGGACTTCCTGTGCGGTCTCCTGATCCCCTTCGGCCTGGGCCAGTCCGGCCAGCACCTCCAGGTCTTCGGCCATCGCCGCGGCCTTGTCCAAGGGATCGATCCACTGGTGCAGGGAACGGAGCTGACGCACAACGCGATTTGCTGAATCCTGGTCATTCCAGAATTCCGGAGCAGCCTGCTTGGCCTCGCAAGCGGCCAGTTTCTTCACCAGACCAGGGTAGTCAAAGACCCTCCTTCAAGGAGGCGATGGTCTTTTGGGCGGCATGGATACTTTCCAGAGCTTCCTTCACGATGTCCCTGCTTTCTTTTCAA
>CAZJGK010000094.1:0-10189 GCA_964545545.1 uncultured Fibrobacteraceae bacterium
GTTCGCAGCAAGGCGACCCAGAACATCCGGTCCCATAACCCGAACGAGGGTTTGGGGTTACCGCGCCGCAGCACATTGATCTGGTGGCGCAGAGCCAGGTTTTCCAGCAGGAGATCGGGGTGCGGGCGCAGAATGTCCCCCAGGAGGTTGAGAAGGAGATATAGCATTGGGGGGTTATCGGTTGGCTACTTGATCTTGGTAGCGTTTTGATCCTCAGCCGATAGGCCCAGAACGCCTAATTTGGCAACTGGCACGAAAAAAATGACAGATAGACGAATAAAAACTTGCAATTGGACGCTAATTGGCCGACAATCAGCCGTATGAACGACGCAGATCTCTACCCCCGCCTGGTCCGGGGCCGCCTCCACGAGGCCTTGGCCGATTCGCCCGTCGTGCTGCTTCACGGGCCACGCCAGTGCGGCAAGACGACGCTTGCCAGGAGCTTGGGCGAAGACGACGGCCGCCAGTACGTCACTCTCGACGACGCCGCAACGCTCACCGCCATCAAGGCTGACCCCGGTGGGTTCGTGCTCGATCTCGAAGGGCCCATCACCATCGACGAGGTCCAGCGCGTTCCGGAGCTCTTTCTTGCCATCAAGCAGGCGGTCGACCGTGATCGCCGTCCCGGCCGCTTCCTGCTCACCGGATCGGCGAACGCACTTTTTGTCCCTCGGGCCGCCGATTCTTTGGCCGGCCGCATGGAGATCGTCCGTCTTCATCCCCTGAGCGAGGTGGAGATCGGTCGGCATCAGGCGGGTTTCCTGGATCGGGTCTTCGCGGGCGAGTTCAAGATTGCCCAAGCCCAGCGGCTTGGCCCGCAACTGGCTGATCTCATTGCTCGGGGGGGATTCCCGGAAGCCGTGCGCCGGGATACCGCACGAAGACGGCGGGCTTGGGTGCGCGACTACCTCGTTGCGATCATTCAGCGCGATGTTCGCGAACTTGCCCGTATCCAGCGCCTCGACCTTCTGCCACGCCTCCTTGAGCTTGCCGCCGGCCAGACGGCGCGCTTGGTCAATGTGAGCGAGCTTTCAGGATCCTTCGGCGTCAGCCGCACGACCGTGAGGGACTACTTGACCCTGCTAGGCCAGATCTTCCTGCTGGAGGAGGTTCCCGCATGGCATGCCAATCGGCTGAAGCGCCTGGTCAAGACCCCGAAACTACACATGACCGACACGGGGCTGGCGTGTGGGCTGCTCGGTGTCGGTGCCGATGACCTGCGCGGCGACAGGACTCTGCTTGGGCAACTTCTCGAGACCTTCGTCATCCAGGAGCTGCGTCGCCAGGCCAGCGGCTGGGAGCATGACCTCCGCTTCTTTCACTATCGTGACAAGGACCAGGTGGAAGTCGACATCGTCCTGGAGCGCGGTCCGGGCCGGATCGTCGGTGTCGAGGTCAAGGCTTCGGCGACCCTGCGCGACAGCGACCGCCGCGGACTTGAGCGCCTCCGGGACGCTGCCGGGAGTCGCTTCAGTTGCGGAGCCCTGCTGTACGATGGCGAGACGCTGGTCCCGATGGGCGACCGGATCTACGCGATCCCGCTGCGTACACTTTGGAACGGTTGACGCGAGTACCTGGTCAAAAGTCCGTATTGACCAACGTGATCAGTTAACTCCTTTCTCACCCGCCAAATTCTCTGTTAACCAGGAACGGATTTCGCCCCCCGGTGGTGAAAATTTCAGGTCGTGCGCTGCGTGTGAAGGAGGCCCATGGCAAGCCCCGCTGCTCGTTGAGTGGCAGGGTTTTTTGTTATGGGGGGATGGGCTTAAATGCCAGAAGGGCTTCTCTTGGTGATGTCCGATTTTAGGGGGAGCTTACGCCCGGATTTACGCAATTGTGGTACGTCGTGTCGGGAGGGCAATTTCGGGCGAAGATGTTCGCGATGGGAATCGATCGCCTTATCACCGAGCGCATACCCTTGGTGGCGGGGATGCTCTGGCGGGAAATGGGCCCCTTGCTGATCTTTGCCGTGATTGGAGCTTTTTCGTTTCGTGACAAACGCATCTTTGCCCTTCTGATGGCGTCCCTGGTCTGCAATCTCACTTTCACGCTGAACTACGAGATTAACGACATCAGGGTGTACATCATTCCCGCGGTGTTAATGCTGACGCTCCTCGTCGGTATGGGCCTACAGGTTTGCGCGGATCATCTGCCTGCTGGTCGACCGGCCGCTGCCGCCGTTTTCATGTTGGCAATGCCAGCGGTCATGCTTGTTTCCCATTATGAGTCCGTTAGCCAGCACGGAAACACGGAGGACGCCGAGCGCATCGAATCGTTGCTCGACGCCGTGGGCGAGAACGTTCTTTTGGTCGGCTTCGACTATGAGGATTATCACTACATCGCCTACCACCTCGTTGGTGAGGGCATGCAGAACGAGCGGAATATCTACATCATGCGATTTTTTCGACCGCAGGAAATAGCAGAGCACTGTCTTCGGGGGATTCCGGTCACGCTTGTCGACCAGAACATGAATACTCCAAGCGGTCTCACGGTGTACGTCCAGAACAAGAAGTATTTGAAGCAGCTCCACGAACAGGGACTGATCACCACCCCGATGGAATTCGGGTTATGGAGGGTGGAAGCGCCATTTCAGCCGAGCCATGAAGAAAGTCAGTGATATACGGGTTGGACTTTCCGACCAGTATCCAAGCCTCTCTCTTTTGGGGTTCCCTTTACCGTCCCCATGGACCCGAGAAGGCATGTTCGACAATGATTGAGAGGCGATGTTGAAAGGGAATTTTTCAAAAGCTCTCAATTTAGGAATAGAAAATCCACGTCCTATGTCTTAAAATTCAAGACGTTTACACGGGCGTAAGGGAAGCACCCGCGCGAAGTTAGTGGTCACATCTGAGCAGGAAACCGTCAGACGACTGCACAACCCTGGGAAGTCCATGGACGGGGTTCAGAAAAATTATTCCAGTGGACAGGGCGCGACCGGTCCGTGGCCATATGTCCTGTCCTTCGGCCTGGCGGGCTTAGGGTTTCAGGTCCACCGCGTTTTCACGGCAGCCTCCGCCGACAACATCCCGTTCAGAACGGCACTGGGTTTCGCCACAGGTGCCCTCGTCGCCGGTGCCGTTCTTTTTGCGTTCCGCTACCTGGGTCCCGCACCCCGTCAGGTTGCCCGGCAGTCATTCGCCTGGACGGCCAGGATTTTCATGTTTGCAGCGACGGTTTACCTTGCTGTAGTCGTCACCTACAACACCGCGGCACTAATGCCTTACACCCGCATCTTTCCGGATGCCTTAACCCTCTACGTCCTTTTCCTGGCCTTATCGGTGATCGTCTTCCTGGTTCTGAAGGTGACGATCCGGAGTTCGTTCGCTGGCGCATCAATTGCAGTGTTTCTGCTTTGTGTGACCGCTCTCCTGTACTGGACGGAGACCTTACCGGGCCTAGCCTGGCTGGCCGCCTACGACCTGTACCTTTTCCTACTGGGACGTTTCATTGCCGGCGGTCTGTCCCGTTGCCTGCGCTTCCCGTTCGACTCGGCTTTGCAGAAATCTATCGTGTCATTCGTTTTCGGGATCCTGGGCAACTATCTGCTTTGGTACGGATTTGGCCGGCTGGGTCTGCTGTACCCACAGACGGTTTTCGCTCTCGTCGTTCCCGTGTTGATCGGTGGCCTGATCCGGTACCACCGGGGCCTGCTGAGCGGTGTCCGCGGGCTCTTGGCCGATGCCCACCGCCTGTTCCGCGACCAGCCCGATCCCACAGCTGCGGGCTTGCTGAACGTGACCCTATTCTGCCTGCTCATGCTGGTCTTGGTCCTGACGGTCGCCTATCCCGGCAGCAGCGATTCGAGTGACCGCATGTACTGTGCCACCATCTACAAGTTCGCCGAGTTGCACCGAATCGTGCTGCCGCCGTTCTTCCAGCACTGGCCGTTGTTGTTCCAGCCCATGCTGCTGGAAATGACAGGACTGCCCCTGTACTTAGCGGGGGGCATCACGCCGCTACGGTTCTTTCATGGGTCGGTGTACTTCGCTTTCGTCCCGGTCGTGGTCTTGTTCTGCCGTCGGTACAATCTGCCCTTCCGAACGGTCGTGATCCTCGTCCTGCTGGTCGTCTCATCCAGCTCATCGCTCCAGGGTGCCTACACCGACAAGCCTGAGGCCCTGGCCTTTCCCGCCTTTCTGTCCCTGCTTGCCATGTGCCTTGTGGTGCTTCAGAAGTCCCGGCCATGGGATGTCATCCTCGTCGGCGCCCTGGCCGCGGTGGTTTACACCACCAAACCGGTGCTGATGATCGGTGTCGTGATTTGCATCGTGCTGGTCGTTAGCGGGCGCGCCCTGGCAGGGCGTGGAGATGGCCGAAGCGGAATCGGCAAGGCAGTGGTGGTCGCTACCTGTGTGTTCCTGGTCACCTCTTCGGTTCACACAGTTCAGAACATCGTCTTGCGCGGCAATCCCATACATCCGTTCGCGGCTGACATCTTCACCGCCAGCCGGGACTACCCTGAGGAGGCTCGGTTCGCGGAAATCCCGGATTTTTTCTACCGGGAGACGATGCCGATCGTCGCGCCGGAGGGTGTGTCCATGATCGATCTTGACCAGTCCGGTGGCATGTACGGGCCGCTGTTGGGCTGGAAAGACATGGCGCCACCCCAGTGGGATATTAAGCAGAAGCGCCCTCGCTGGGGCGTTGCGAAGAAATCAATCTCCGCCGTGGCCATCCTGATGTTGCTGCTGTCTCCAATCCTCCTGGTGATTCGTGCGGACAGGGTGACCACGTTCCTTGTGGTTCTGACAGCGGCCAGCTTCTTCATCTGGTTCGGGTGGATCGGCGACTCCCTGCGCTACTCGACGCTCCTTCCGAGCCTGGTTCTTCTGGCCGCGGTGGTGGTCTCCCGACCATTCTTGGCCAACCGCTACCTGGACCTTCTCTGGCGCTATGCCGTCTACGCCCTGCTGATTGGGTCCATCCCGCTGGGGCTTCAATTCACATTCAACGACCAGTACCACGTCTTCGACGTTCGCTACCAGCCGGCCTCATTGCTCAGTGTTCCGGGACCCGTCAAGTACCTCCAACACAGGACCGAACCGAAACGCCTGCAAAATCCGGTAACAGCCTGGCTGAAACACCAGCCGGGCGCCGCTCCCATCCTGCTGGTGGACGACGTTCAGATCGGCCAGTTCGGGCTTTATCAGCCCAACTTCCTGTTCAAACCGCTGCACTGGCGCCATGATCTGATCACCCCGATGGTGTATCTGGCAGAGATCCGGCCCACCCACCTTCTCACGACCGGAAAACTCCAAAAAAGCAGCTTGATCACCAAATATCCATTTCTGGCCACGGATCTTGAACTGGCGATTCAGTTCCGACTGGGCCAAAAGACCTGGCGCATTTACAAGTTCCGGGAGGACACCCCCTGGTCGAAGTACGGCGCTCAGGCCCGGGAGAAGGAAGAGGCCAACCCCGGGCACATTGCCGCCATCCGGCGGACCCTTCGGAGGTCGCGGAGTCCGTAGGAAGAGGTGGATATCAACTGGTGGAGATCACTGATCTTACCTGTGAATTTCCGACATTCAGTTAAGCACAGTTCTTATTCTTACCGTACTCGACCGGGGACAGCTTACCTGTCCCTTCTGTTTATTCCATCCGCACGATGATTTGATCTCACCTGCTGAGTGAGGCCGCATGAAATTGCAGATCGCTGGTCTTCGTGGGCTTCATTCATGCAGTGAGATGCCGAGATGGGGAGCGGAAATGTGCCTGCCTGACAAACCGGTCCATCAAGCCAAGCGACATGAGCGATCTGACTCTCAGGCAGCTTACGGTATGAATGTCACCCAGCGTGGCAGGCTCAACTGATCGAGGCACTGGACAGTTTTTCTGATGTCCCAGAAGGCGCGGTCTCGCTATTTCAGTTCCGGTCTGCTGGAGTTGCGTTGCAGGACTTCGAACTCGTGACGGAGGGCGATGTTCTCCAAGGCGAGCTCACGACGGGGTCGGAAGGACGCCAAGAGCAGAAACAGGAGGTGTTTGAGCATAATCGCTGATATCGGCACCGGCAGCTAAGTCGTTAACCTTCAACGCGGTCGGAATATTTGGTAGGCACACCCGTCAATCGAGCCTGTCACGCCTTGTGCTGGCGCACACCTCATGCAAAACCACATCCGGCCGGTGAACCGCCCTCAGTCCTCGCTCTCCATGGCCGCCAGTTCCTCGTCCCTCAGCTCGCGCCGGAGCAGCTTCATCATGGAGCTCTTGGGCAGGTCAGCTCGAAATTCGAAAGCCCGGGGCACCTTGTAACGCGCCAGGTTCTCCAGCAGGTACTCCCGCAGCTCGTCCTTCGTCGCGGTGGCATTGGGCATCAACACCACGAACGACTTGATGGACTCGCCTCGTTTCGGATCGGGAATGCCGATGGTGCAGGCTTCGAAAACCGCCGGGTGAGCCATCAACTGACGGTCGATCTCATCGGGGTAGATGTTGTAACCGCTGGCGATGATCATGTCCTTCTTGCGGCCGACGATCACGCAGTAGCCGTCCTCGTCTTGGGCCGCCAGGTCGCCGGTGTACAGCCAGCCGTCGCGCAGCACCTGGTCGGTCTCATCGGGTCGGTTCCAGTAACCCTTCATGATCTGTGGGCCTTTGAGGATCAACTCGCCCTCGTCGCCGGGGGCCATCTCGGTCTTGCCCGTTTCTGCATCGACGATCTTCATGTCCGTGCCGGGAAACGGGATGCCGATGGAGCCGATCTTGCGCACGCCCTGCATGGGATTGCCGTGGGTCACCGGCGATGATTCGGTCAGGCCGAAACCCTCGACGATGCGGCAGCCGGTCAGCTCTTCAAAGCGCTGCAAGACGGCGATGGGCAGCGGCGCCGAGCCGGAGAAACAGCTCTTGATACTGGACATGTCCACTTTCTCGATGCCCGGATGCTGGTTGATGGCATTGAACATGGCCGGCACCGCGGGAAACAGTGTCACCTTGTGCTTGCTGATGCTCTTGATCAGTGCAGGAATGTCGCGGGGATTGGGCGCCAGGACCAGGGACGCGCCGATCTTGTGGGCCCACATCATGCAGGTCGTGAAACCGAAGATGTGGAAGAACGGCAACGCCGCCAGCAGCACTTCCTTTCCCTGGACGGTGTTGGGGAACCAGGAGACGATCTGCCGCACGTTGCTCGTGATGTTGGCGTGGGTCAGCATGGCGCCCTTCGCCACGCCCGTGGTGCCGCCGGTGTACTGAAGCATGGCGACGTCGTCGAATTGCACTTCAGCATCCGGTTTCCGGGCAGTCGTCTTGGCGATCAGGTCCGAAAAGAAATGGATGCCGTCGCCGGCGGCGACCTTGGCATAGAGAGGCGGATCGGCTTTCTTCAACTTCAGCGGCGCCAGTTGCTTCAACGGAAAGCGCAGGTACTCCGGAATCGACGCAATGATGTAGTTGCGCACCGGCAGCTTGTCGCGCCGGTTCTTCAGCAGGCGCTCGTAAAGGAAGTTCGCGGTGATCGCCGTTTCGCAGCCGGCGTCGTTCCACTGGTGCTCGATCTCACGGCCGACGTACAGGGGATTGGTCATCACCGACTGGGCGCCGAGGCGAAAGATGGCCGACACCGCGATCACGGTCTGGGGCAAGTTGGGCAGGTGCACGGCCACCTTGCTGTCCGGGCCCACGCCCAGATCCGACAGGGCGGTGGCCAAGCGGCCGACATGGTCACGCAACTCGCGATAGGTCATGGTGCGGTTCATGAAATGGACCGCCGCTGCGTCAGGATAGCGAGCCGCCGCGTCGTCCAGAAGGTCGGGTATGGTCGTCTTCTCGATATCCAGGTCGGGCGGAACATCTGCGTCGTAGGCTTTGTGCCAGATCCGCGACTCCATGGGGAGCCCTCCCTTTCATTTCAGGACTGGTTCTTCAACAGCATAATAGACGGGGGGATTTGCCCCGAAAATCCGCAGGCGTCTGACCGCCAACGACCAGGTAACCGCGGTTTTGGCGCGGCGTTTACACAACGCGATTTCCAGCGGAAAGACATTTCTGGACGGGAACTAGGCATGTACGCTCCCTCCAGGTAAGAAATCGATGATGATCAAGGTAAGATCATCCTCGAGGGTATCACCTTCCCCGATTCCCGCCCAGTCCTTGATCTCAAGGAGAAGCCGGTCCGCCATCTCTTCGGCGGAAAGTCCGGTTCCCGCGCAAAGCAGTCTTTTCAGTCGTTCCTCGCCGAATTCCTCGTCCTGCCGATTGAAGGCTTCGACCATGCCGTCGGTATACATCAGGATCCGGTCGCCGGGCGCAAGATCGCGCTTCGCCTCGACGAATCGAGCTTCGGGAAAAGGCCCCAACATGAGCCCCTCCGGGGATAGCTCCTGGACCTCGTCACCACCCGACACGATGTACAGCGGGGGGTGTCCCGCCCCGGCGTAACGTAGCTTCCCGGTGGTCGTGTCGATGAAGGCGTACCCCGCTGTGACGAATTGCCCATCCCGGCGATGACCGAGAATTTCGTTCATTCCAGTGAGAACCTGCGCCGGGGATTCCCAGCACGCAGCCTGGGTCTTGAACGCCACCTTGACCATGGCTGCGATCAGGGCGGCGGGCACCCCGTGGCCGGATACATCGGCGATCAGGAACCCGCACCGCTGTGCGTCGATTTCGGCGAAGTCGAAAAAATCACCGGCGACCTCGGTCATGGGAAGATACCGGGTGGCGATGGCCATGTGCTTGGTAGCCGGCGATTCATGGGGAAGAATGGAGAATTGAATCTGGCGGGCTGTTGCCAATTCCTGCTGCAAGGCCGTGAGCCGGCGTTCAATCCCGATGAAATGGCCCACCGTCATGTATCCCAAGGTACCGAAGAGAATGACCACCCCGATCCATTCCACGTCAGGAATCCGGACCAAACCCAGGCTGCTGAGGTTGTTCAGAACGATGAAAACCAGACTGCACAGCCCACCGATGACCAGTTTCTTCAGTCCGGGGTGCTTTCGGGATCCCGGCTGCAGTAGGGTGGCTACGATGACGGCGGCTCCGGCCAGGATCAGAATGTCGAAGGCTTGGACGAACCGGAGGGGATCATGGTCGATTGCCATAGCCAGGGAGGCGAACACGGCGAAGGCCGAGCTGACCCAGGTCAGGATACGGACCGATGATTTCCAGCCTCGGCCGAACAGGCGCCAGACGAAGGCGAAGGCTGGCGGGGCGCTGAAATAGGCTAGACCCCGGGTGAACAGGGCCCAGGTGTCTGCATCACCGCCGACCAGAAGGGGGATGACCGGCGCCCGGCTGAGGAACCGCAGGCCCCACAACAGGGACATGATCCCGAAGAGAAGAATGATACCGTCGCGGAACTCGATTCGGGTCGCGACCAGCAGGAGAACGGTCAGACCAATGGCCAGGAAGGCCGCGCCCAGGACCAAAAATCCAAGCCGTTCCACAAGCAAGGACTGCAGTGGGGTGAAGGGGACGAGTCCGGGTCCCGTCTGCTGAGCGGTGGCCAAGGGCGGCATGGCGGACGCTGCCACGACGATGGCAGCAAGGAGCAGTGCGAAGTGTGAAAGATGGTCGGCGGCGGCCGTCGAATTCTCCCGACACAGGCGAAAGTGCCTGAGTTCCCCTGTTTTCATCGCAGATCCCTTGGGCGGGGTCTTGGCCTTCTCATGATACTTGTGCCCCCTTGGGACGAAGAAACGCCACGGCAATAACCAATGCCCCGGCCAGGAAACTCACTGCCATACAGCCGAAAAGAAGTGTGGAAACATTATGCATTGACGGACCGTGTGATCGGTAAGCGGGGGCCGCGTCGGCGAATGCAAATCCTAACATCAGCACGACGAGTCCGAGTGCAACAAGAATTGACGGTGAGGTCGGACTTCTCTCCGATGGCCTAATTGCAATGAAGACACAAGTGGCTGCCGAGAGCAGTAACAAAACGATAATCACCCAGAAAGCCGGAATGGCTGCTCCGGAGGCGGCCCCGGGAAAGCTGTCGGACCTGACCGCCGGAATCACGATCAGCGCCAACAAGAACGAAACTGAAACGAAAAGAGCCGCACAGACCAGCAGCATTCGCCGGCAGAACAAATGGTTAATATTCATGATCACCCTCCGTTCATGATCCCACCCCGACCGTGGCTCCGGCTGGAGTGGGAAATCGATTCTCACGGGCTCACGAAAATTTCCTGCGGCGGCGGCATGAATGTCTGCCACACGTGGGGATCCAGCTCGCGGGCGT
>CAZJGK010000095.1:0-3555 GCA_964545545.1 uncultured Fibrobacteraceae bacterium
TTCCGCCATCGAGCCCTCCTTCAGCCCTCTGATTCCGCCTTCACCGGAACAGCTCCGGATCCATCGTCACCAGCGGCTCCGAAATCCTCGGCTGGTAGTCCATCCGGTCCAGTACGTCACGCCGCACGTCGATGCCCGGCGCCACCTCCACAAGGGTCGGACCACCCTCCTCCAGCCTGAAGACGGCCCGTTCGGTCACATACAGCACGGGCTGGCCCTTGCTCCTCGCAAACCGGCCGCTGAACGTGATCTGATCGATGTAGACATCGTCAGCGTTGCCGCTGGCGTCACACAGGAACCGCAGCTTGGCGTTGGTCGGGTAGGTGTACGAGGTGGCCGGGATCGGCACCGTGACATGGTAGAAGGTTTTGTTGTTGAAATCGACACCCCTGGCCCAGGACGCGACGGTCTGCCAGGAGGAGCCGTTGTAGTACTGGAGCCAGAAGTCCTCGTTGCGCTCCATGCTGTAGGCATAGAAGTAGAAGTCCACTTCCAGGTCCACGTAGGCGCTCACGTTGTGGCCCGCCGTGTGATAGAAGGAAGAACTGACCCCACTGTTGTCCTGGATATCGATGGCCGCGTTGCCCTGGTAGGCCCGCCCACCCCCGGTGTAACGGGCACAATCCGCGCCACCGTCGGTGTAGCTGCCCCACCCGGCCTCGAAGTCATCGTAGGTGATGGTTTCCCACACCCCGCCGCCGCCACCGGAGGTCACGGTGATGTAGTCGGTCTTGGTTTCGCCGTCCGAGCCGTAGGCGTTGCCCGCCGTCAGGGTCACGGTGTAGGTGCCCGCCGTGCTGTAGGTATGGCTCGGGTTCTTGGCGGTGGAGGTCCCGCCGTCGCCGAAGGTCCAGCTCCAGCTCGTGGGCACGTTCGTGGAGGCATCGGTGAACTGCACGGCCAAGGGCGCCGTGCCGCTGGTCGGTGTGCCGCTGAAGGCCGCCACCGGGGGGTAGCCCGCAGGGCCGGCCGTCACGCTGATGTCGTCAAACGCGAACCCATCAGTAGCGATGCTGTAGTTGTCGTACTGCTGGAACTTCACCACGAAGGTCGAGGTGAGGCTCAGGCCGGCGTCGGCCGCGGCCGCATCCAGATCGATGGTGAAGTGGCTCCAGGAGTTGTCCGTGTAGCTCGCGCCATTGAGGTCCAGCACCTTGACGAAGCTGCTGCCGCCGTTGCTCGAGAAGAACACGCCGTCCTGGGCGTGGGTCTCGTCGGCAAAATCCTTCCACCAGAAATCCAGGTCCACCTGGCTCTGGCCGGACAGGTTCAACTGCAGCCAACCCTCGTTCTGGGAATAGGTGCCGTTGGTCGAGCTGTCCATGGTCAGCTGGTAGCTGCCGCTGTGGGGCGTGTTGGCCGTGGTCACCAGGATCCGGCCGGCGCCCGTGGAATGGGTGGTCCAGTACTGGTCCAGGGATCCACCCTCGAAGCCCGTCGAGTAGGGCAGTGAGGCGTAGGTTCCGCCCGGAGCGGTCACGGTGATGTAACCGTTGCGGGTCTTGGTGTTGTTGCCATAGGCGTTGGTGGCCGTCAGGCTGACCGTGTAGGACCCGGCCGAGGTGTAGGTGTGGCTGGGGTTGCGGGACGTGGAGGTTCCACCGTCACCGAAGGTCCAGCTCCAGCTCGTCGGAGAACCGGTGGACAGGTCGGTGAAGGCCACGGCCAAGGGCGCCGTGCCGCTGGTGGGACTACCCGTGAAATCAGCCGTCGGGGGAGGCGGGTTGCTGCCGCCGCCGCCGACTGCCGCCTGCGCATCGACCATGCCGTAGCCCGCATAGCGGTCCCAGCCGGAGCCGGATTCCACGCTGGTGACGTCCTGGGCGTTGTCGACCAGGGCCGCGCGGACCTGGGCGGGCGTAAACGTGGGATTAGCCGATTTCACCAGAGCGGCCACACCGGCGACATAGGGCGTCGCACAGCTCGTGCCGTTGAAGAAATTCGAGTAGTTGCCCGGATCATACCCGCCGCTGCCCTGGATGTCGGTCGTGGGCAGGATGGTGGGTCCGAGAATGTCCACCGCACCGGCGGCGTCCTTGGTGTTGGTTCCGTAGTTGGATCCCCACCAGCGCTCACCGTCGCAGGTGTAGCTGTGGGGATCGGCGTTCACGCCGGGGTTCAGATCGCCGCTGCTGCTGGATGAGCGCTTGCGCTCGCCGCACGGCGAGGCCGCCCCGACGCCGATCACGTACTGGTTGATGGCCGGGTACGAGATCGTCGAAGCGTTCTCGTTACCGGTGGCCGCCAGGATCGTAACGCCGGCGTTGTAGGCGTACAAAATCGCCGCATCGGTGGCCGAATCGCTGCTGATCGCCGCGCCCAGGCTCATGCTGATGACGTCCGCGCCGTGGTCGGCCGCGTGGTACAGGGCATTCTGGATGGCGCTGAAGTACATCGACCCGGCGGAGTTGGCGACCTTCAGGGGCATGATGCTGCACCCGCCGGCGATACCCACGGCCCCGATGCCGTTGTTCATGGCCGCGGCCACACCGGCGCAGGCGGTCCCGTGTCCGGGATCGCTGCTGTTGTCATCGGGATTGCTGTCGTTGTCCCCGTAGTCGTAGCCCGCAACCTGGCGCAGGTCGGGATGACCGGCATCCACACCGCTGTCGATGATCGCGATGATCACGCTGCTGCTGCCGTATCCCTGGTCCCAGGCGCCGGGAGCGTTGGCGTCGAACCCCACGGTGCCCACGGTGGTGGACAGGGTGTGGTCGTAAGTGCCGCCCCAATCCAAGCCAGGCAATTGGGCCGTGTTGTTGTGACCCCAGTGGTTCGGATACAGGGGGTCGCTCGGAACCGCCTCCGGGAAGGCGCGCCAGTCCAGGGAGACCGCCTGGACATTCTTGTCGGCGCGAACCTGGGAAGCCAGATCCGGCAGGTCGGGTGCGCCTTCGAATTTGATCATGAACCAGCGGTCCACGCCCAGATCCATGGCCTTGTCCTGATTCTTCACCTTGATGTACGGCCGGGAAATGCTGACGGCGCCGGCTTCGTCAAGAAGATCGTCAAGATCCTCAAGGCCCGTTTGGGCCTTGTCGACTTGAGCGCCCAGGACCCAGGGAATGTTCAGGCCCATGGCCTTGCCGAAGGCTTCGGCCTTGAACTGGACCAACAAGCGGTCCGGCGCATAGGGAAGCACGGCGACGCCGCTTTTGGTGTAACCATTCTGGGCCGGTGCAAATACCCTTGCACTCATGCCCAGATCCTTGGTCGTCTCCGGTGCATCTCCGGTGGTGGCCCATACAAAGGGCGCGGCTACCAGAAGGGCGATCAGGACGAAGATCATCAGACGGGATAGTTTCATTAGAGCTCCAATCGGCGAGATGAATGGATTGCCCTGGGCTAATGCCCACACAGTCGGCAAACGGGGTGAGCCTCTCTTGCCGGCCTCCGACCAATGAGAATACCATCCTTCAATCCCAATAATCTAATAACAATTACGGGACAGTTTTTTCACAAAAGCCGGGGTGATCACTGTTCCATTATTGTTTTATAAATAAAGATCTCGCGCCCTTACGAAACGTAAAGACGCGAGAATCTCTCACCTGGTAC
>CAZJGK010000095.1:3655-10082 GCA_964545545.1 uncultured Fibrobacteraceae bacterium
CCCTGCTCGGGCAAGGCGTCCAACTTGACCGAGACCGATTTTTGCTTGCCGTCGCGCAGAATCACCAGTTTGGCGTCGTGGCCCACATCGGACAGACTGATCAGGTTGCGCAACATGCTCGGGTTCTTGATGTCCTTGCCGTCCACAGACAGAATGATGTCCCCATCCTTCAGACCGGCTTTCTTCGCCGGTGTGTCGTCGTTGACCTGGGCGATCAATACGCCCTGGGGCTTATCCATCTTGTAGTAGTCGGCCACCGCCTGGTTCACTTCCTGGGGCAGAACACCCAGGTAGGCCCGCTGAACCTTCCCGTCATTTTTCAGGGAATCGATCACCTTCATGGCCATCTTGGAGGGAATCGCAAAGCCGATCCCCTGGCTGCCGCCGCTTTGGCTCAAAATGGCTGCGTTCATGCCTATGAGTTGGCCCTCCATGTTCACCAGGGCGCCCCCGCTGTTGCCGGGGTTGATGGAGGCATCGGTCTGGATCAGGTTGGAATAGTCCATCAGATTGATATTGCGGCCCAGACCGCCGACGATCCCCATGGTCACCGTCTGCCCCACCCCGAACGGGTTGCCGATGGCCATGACCTGATCGCCCACCCGCAAGGCATCGCTGTCCCCGATGGAGATCGCCGGCAGGTCCTTGGCGTCGATCTTGATCAGGGCCACATCCGTGGGAGGATCGGTACCGATGACCTTGGCCACGTATTCCTTCTCGCCGTTGAAATTGACCACGATCTTGTCGGCGTTCTTCACCACATGGTTATTGGTCAGGATGTACCCGTCGGCAGAGATCACCACGCCCGAGCCGAGGGAATGCTGAACCTGCTTGCCGCTCCTGTTGTGGATATCATCGTTGGGCATATTGAAGAACCGCCGGAAAATGGGGTCGTCAAAAAACGGATTGACGGCATTGTTATCCACGACCTTGTCCGTGGAGATATTGACCACCGAGGGCATGGTCTTGGCTGCCACATCGGCGTATGACCGCAAAGGGCTGTCAAGCGGCCCCTGGGCCAGGGTCGGCCCCGACATCGACAACAAAAGGACCGCCAGGCCCAGGGCGAGCGGCAACCCGCGTCTTTGGAATTTCATTTTATTCTCCTTCCGACTGGAAATGTACCCGTGCTCGTCATCACCGGTCCTTCAAACCTTCCGTTCGGGCCTTAGGTTCCACAGAATACAAAAAAAGCTCCAACCCCCACCAGGGAGTCGGAGCCAAAGCGAAAAGTATCGCCGAAAGATTCAGGGCTCAGCCGTCATCGCCGATGGCCTCGACGGGGCATTCCTCCAGGGCGTCACGACAGGCCTGTTCTTCATCTTCGTTCTCGGGTTGCTTGATGACGAAGGAGAAGCCTTCGTCCTCGTTGCGATCAAAATTGTCGGGCGCGGTCTGACGGCACAGATCGCAGTCGATGCAATTGGAGTCGACATAGAATGCGCCGTCGGCGTTTCCCTCGACCTTGTCGGTGTTGTCGGCCATGATCGTCCTCCTGCGGAACATCACGAAGTGGCCCGGACTCCGCAACCGGATCGGTGCGGGCCGTCCATTTGTTTTTCATCTAGATAAACCCCTTTCCCGTTTTCGCAAAGGATTTTCCGTCGCCAACTTTCCTAGCGGTTCTTGAACGGCAAAAAGGTCATGAAGTCGGCGTGGTGAACCACACAGGCCTCGGGTGTGCGCTTGACCGCGTCACCCTCGCCCGCATGGGCGGCAATGATGTGACAAACACGCGGCGGCACGCCGGCTTCCATGGCCAATCCCACCCCGCTGAACGGATGCCGGACATACCTACCCATTTCGCTCTGGCAGCTCACGCCGTCCTGGATGTCGTACTCCAGGAGCTTGCCCACATCGGCCAGGATGGCCCCGGCAACCGTCACATCCATATCCACGACCAGTTCCTCGCCGAAGAACTCGTTCATCTTACGGGCTGCATCCCGCGCCACATGCACCACACAACGCTTGTGGGCCATGAAACTGACCTTCAAGTCCGGGACGAGCAGGGTAAACGGAATGGTGTCGAGATCAGCGCTCGTCAAAGGACTGCGTTCCAGCGCCAGTTCCCAGGTCCTGGCCGTAGCCTCACGCAACTGGTCATCCTCGATCCAATCCAGTTCCGGCCACAGGGCGTGCACTTCGGGGTTCATTTCCTCTCCTTTGCGGGGATCGGGTAATTTTCTCTTTCCGACTGCATGATACCCCCTTGGCGTCGCCGGCGGCAACCGGTGGAAGGAGCCACAGGGGAGCAATTACTCATACGCGGCGCAACAGCTTGCCCGCGACCATGCCCGCGGCGGCGATTCCGCCCATGAGCAGGAACGGGACGGTGAACTCGCCGCTGCGGTCGCGCGCCATACCGACCAGCGGCGGGCAAAAGAAAATGCCCAGGTTGGCGAACGTCGCCAGGATTCCGAAGCCCCATCCCACCTGGCCGGAAGGCAACAAGGATCCCGGCAACGACAGCAAGGGGGTGACCACCGCGGCCAGGGACGCGCCCAGGGCCAGACCCAGCAGGATCTGGGGCACCCCGCTGCCGGGGATCGCCGCCAGGGACACCGCCATCAGGCCCATGCCCGCGGTGATAAATGCGCCCTTGCCCCCATGGCGATCCGTCAGCCAACCAGCGAGCGGGCCCAGCAGGACCGATCCCCACATGGGAATGCTGGTGGCCAAGCCGCGGTCATGAACATTCCAGCCCAGCTCGAAAAAATGATCCGGGGCAAAGGTCATGAACGAGGTCATCGCCCCGTTGGCACAGAACCAGACCAGGGCCGCGATCCAGATGACACGAACCGCCCCCGCCACCGGAAACCGGGGAACGGCTCCAGGGCCCCGGCCTGCTTCGGGCACCGCGCCACGTCTGCTCATCACCAGTCGGGACGCGGCGAAAAACACCATGGCGGCCGCGATGGTCACCGACCCGGTTCCGACCGCTACCGAACGCCAGCCGTGCACCGCGCCCCAGGGTCCGGCCACATTCAGGATGACGATGATACCCAGGGGAATCGCCGTGCCGCCGACCCCCATGGGCAGACCGAGAGAACGACCGGTAAACAGGGTGGCGATCATCCTTTGGAGGGCCACCACACCGACGGCCACGCCGATACCCGCAAGAGTGCGGGCAGCCATGATCGAAACAAAACCGTCGGCCAGACCCATGCCGAGCGCGCCCAGCCCCATGACCAACAATCCTGCTCCGCCCATCAACGGCGCGCCGACCCGGTCGGCCAGGTAGCCTCCCGGCAGAGACAGCAGAATGCCCGGCAGGGCAAACAACGACATCAGCAGGCCGGCCTGCCTGTGGCTGATTCCCAGATCCTTGAGCATCAGGGGCAGGGTGGGCGGCACGAAATGAAACACGAAACCGATGGTCAGAAAACCGAGATAGATGACCGCCAAGCCGGTCCAGGCGGCGGTCAGAGAGAAGGGATGGACGCGGCTCATCAACTGCGGGGAATCAGCCAGCTGAAGCGCACACTGACCGCATCCCAGTTGTAATGCTGCTCCCGATCGGGTTGGAAAAGGCGCCAGGTAGAGAACCGGTTGACGGCCCCGACCACCCCCACCTCTATATTTCCGCGCCGGATCCCAGCCTGAAAACTGTAACCCAGGGACGACAAGGAGCGGTCGAACGGCTCCAGGAAAACCTTGTCGCGGGCCTCGACACGGTTGTGAAACACCCCCACGCCGGCCATCAGAAAGGGCTGCCAGCCGGTTTCGCGGCCGAATGAGCGCCGCAGCTGCAGGCCATAGCGATAACTGGTGACCCGGATCCTGTAGTCGCCCACCGTTTCATCGGTGCCGTTGAACACCCCGAAGTCCACGAAATGAAAGGCTGTCGCCAGCGACCAGCTCCGATTGAAGCGGTAGCGCCAGAGGAACCCGATCTCCAGACCCGGATCCGCGCCGAATCCCAGATCGGTTGTGCGGAACCCGTCGGCAAGGTCGCCGCCGGGCATGATATAGCCCGCATCCACCTGGACTTCACTGGACGGGTGAGCCGCGGTGCACACTCCGGGCAACAGGAGAATCACCACGACCGCAGCCCACAGGTTGTGTTTGCCCTGTCCTCGCATTGTCCCGCCTTCCTGGATTCGTGTCCGATCTTGCGAACCGCATGATAACCACTGCGGAGCCCGGACACAATTGCCAACAAAACGAAAACATCCTTGCAAGTGGAATAACAATTGGTCATAATGCCGGCAACGGTGAACTCACCAGGCCGGTTCGGAGCCGGCTGCTCGACATCCTGGTTCTCACGCGTTGATGGAGCGGTAGCGGAGAATCTCCGAACCGGAACCACCCGAAAATCCACCAGGCCTGCCCCGTTCTAAGGCAGCGCAAAGTCGTGGCGGAACAGGTTCCAAACCGGACCAGCGACTCACGATCTCATGATCGGGTCCGGACCGGAAGCGGCGGAATTCCTGCGGCGAAAGTTCGGCATAAGCGAAGAAAGAGGCGGACCCCACGGGTTCGCCTCTTGTTATCAACAGCCCGTCGATCAGTCGATCGGCCGGGGCGCAGACATGGCCAGGCTGTCCAGGTCGTAGTGCCCGATTACCGTTCCATTCAGGGAGATCTCAGCCAGGTGGGTCCCGTTGAAATTCAACGCGAGTGTGTGGTACCCGTTGTCGAACATGATCGGTCCGCCGGAGGGATATCCTGATTCATACACGGCCAGATTGCTGATGGTGAAGGTTGCCGAATAAGCCCCGGCGTCGAGTGTTCCGCCACTGCCTGCCAGGATCGTGGCGCTATCGATCGTTCCCCGCGCAATGGTCGCCATGATGTCGGCGCTCAAATAGATCAATCCACCCAGGGGACTCTCGACGGTCAGGCCGTTATCGCCGACCGTTGACATATGCACGTAATCGGCCGCGCTCGGAACAGCCGACGTGCCCTGGGCCCCGCCCGTCCGGAAATCAAGATTCACGCTGCCTTCAACCAGGCCGCCCTGAGGGAACGTATAGACCTGGCTCTTCTGGTCAAAAGTCACCGCCAAAGGGCCTACAGCCGATACGGCATACCCCACCAGGCCGGCCTGGTTCGCCGATTCCAGTTCCGACAGGTCAGGCACCGGATCGTTGGGCGCCAAAGCGTCACTGCCGCAACCCGACAGAATCAGCAGGCCGGCTGCCAGCAAAAGTAAAAAGCTTGTCCGTTTCATGATCATGATCCTTTCACATGGCTTCTACAAGCCAAGGGTCACGCCGCCGGCGAAGGTGGTCATCTTGCCCTTGGCCACTTCGGCATTGATTTTCAAACCCAGATTCAGCGTTGCCCCGGCGGTAAACCGGCTGTCCTGCACCCCGTCCACCTTGAAGGTGATATTCTCGTCCAAACCCTCGAAGGTGTAGGAAACGGTCATGTCCGATTTCTCGATGGCGGCGCCTGCGTAAAAGGTCAGCAGGGAAAAAGTCCTGCTGGCGGCGACGTAATAGGCGGTGGCATTGGTCTCCAGCAGGCTTCCCACCTCGAGCTTCTGATGGCTATACCCAACCATGAGATCGAGGGGCAGATTCTTCAGCACGCCCGAAGTGTTCCACTGGGCGCCGTAACCCAGATACTTGAACTTCCCGTACTCTGCGATGTCGATGGACGGCAGCCAGCGCACGATCACCTTGAACCCTGATATGCCCCCCAGGTAAAACTCCGGGGTGGCCATGGGTACGAACTTGGTGTCCACAAGGCCGGGAATGGTGCTGTCCTCGAACACGGGCAGGCCGTTGACGTAACCGGTGATGGTCCCTTCGTTCCCTTCCTCGGTGCTCCCGAAAATGGTGGGACCGTTCATGATCACCGTGCCCGTCTGGCCTTCATATTGTGAATCGAACTGGCCCAGGTCCACTCCCGTGAGGACGCGTCGGAAGGCCTTGTCCCCGTCGTCGATCTGGGCCGCCATGCCCTTGATGCTCAGGCCGAAGGTCAGACTGGAATGGGGAATACGCGCCGTCTGATAAAGTCCGCTGTTCATGGCCGGGCCGAAGGCATTCAAAAAAGGCGACGAGTAGGCAATGGCGTATTCCTTGCCGACCTGCTGGAGCAATTCCTCCAGGCTTTTATCATCGGCCAGGGCCACATTCCAGGCCCCCCCGATCAGACCCACGAGAACGGCCATGAAAGCCAAACTCGCGATTCTACCCAGCTTTTCCCTAATTAACACAGTGGACCCCCCTTTGGAATGGTCATGTACGAATTTCTGGCCTCACTTTAACAAAACACCCCTGGGCGCGTCACCCATTTCCTTTGCGGCCAGATTCAACTGGAAATCAGCGGGGGATCCCCTATCCTTTAGCAATTCTCCTGCCGTCGCCAACTTCGAACGGAACAAGATTTTCATGGCTGAGCCCTCGCCCGATCCAATTGCCAGGGAAATCAGTGTCCTGATGTGGGACTTGGCCGGCACCCTGATTCCGGTCGA
>CAZJGK010000096.1:0-5796 GCA_964545545.1 uncultured Fibrobacteraceae bacterium
CCGTTGCAACAGGGGATGATTGAGATCCGAGAGTTCCAGCAGGGTCAGGTCCGAGCATACGCCCACGACGGGCTCGACCACCGGCAGCAGAAACAAGCCAAAGGCCACCGACAGGACGGGAGCGAAAATGGCCACCAACAACCAGCCGCCGTGCGTGGGGCCCTCGACCACGGCTCCCACGTTGAACAGCCACCCCTGCAGGACCGACAACGCGGTCAACAACACGATGGTCTGGTAGAACTGGCGCCGTTTCTGGATCCGGCGCACGGAGATCACGGTGACCATGCCCAGAATGAACCAGGCGAAGACCTCCGAAGCCGAAATTTCCGGCAACAAGGCCAGCAAGGACAGGGCCAGCAGGGTCATGGTGTAACCGACCTTGTCTCGGCTCAAAACCGTCGACAGCAGGGCCAGCAACACGATGGGAACGGCGATGGGACCCAAACCCGGATGCACCAGGGCGAAAGAAGCCCCCACCAGGAAGACAGCCAGGATCACCGTCAGCGAGGCCACGAGACGCAGGGACCGGAATCGGTCGGGAAAATGAATGGAGCCCAGCCAATAGAACAGACCCAGAGCGATGGCCACCAGCACGGCCCGCGCAAAATAGCGATAAATCCGCTGCCCGGTGCTGTCGCTGCCGCCCCGGGCCTTCAACTTCTGCTCCAACGCGCTCAGGAAAGATGCCTGGTCTTCGGTTACCCGGACCCCTTGGTCGACGATCCGCTCCCCGGTGATGAAATCCCTGGTGGTGGGGACCTGTTCCCGGACCGATTCCTGCCTGGCCTGGGTGGCCGCCGGATCGTAGACCAGGTTCGGCGCCAGAAAGCGCCGCAACAGGGATGCGCCATCGGCGGCTTCCACCGGGGCCATCCCCGCCGCGCGCAGGGCTCCCAGCAGGCTCTCCTCCAGCCCGGACTGGGTGACCACATCCCGCAAGGGAACCGCGCGTTCCCTATTCCCGTCGACGATGGTCACCATGCTGTACTTGCCCTCCGGCAACATGTCCACCAGGACACCGCCCATGATCCGTTTGGCAACACGCTGCATGCGAACCACGGTGGAATCAGGTTGCTCGGTACCCAGCAACCTCCGCATTTCCTGGGCACTGACCACGGGAAACTGCAGAGCCAACAAACCGGCTTCGGCCTCGATGCCCAGCGTATCGCTCAGGGCTCCGCTCAAGGCGTTCAACCAGGCGTCGAGACGCCCGGCTTGCCCCCCACCGGCCACCGCCGGCAGTTTTTTGAGGATCGGGGGCACTTCCACAACCCGAGCCAGACGCCGCATGCGAACATTCTGTTCAGACAGAGGTGCGGAAAATGCGAACGGAGCGCGAATCTCACGATTGGCGATATCCCCCACCGCGGGAAAATCCTGGTTGAAACGGGGCACGGGCGGAAAAAGGACCAGGTATAAAACCAGAATCGCCAGCGAGAGTCCCAACATCCAGAGCCATGTCTGAACCGGGGTGTTGCCATCCAGAACCATACGCCGGCCCGGAAGGACACGGCGCACCGGTTCCCGGTCGCGCCTCAACCTGGCCGGAAGTTCGCGCAGACGCAGCCACAACATCATGAACTCCCCTTGTTGTCACCGGGTGTAGGGCGCATCACCCCTGCCTCGGGGTGTCGGACGCCTCTGCAAATGCCGCCACAATCCGCTGGACCAGAGGGTGACGGACAATATCCCCTCCACCCAGTTCCACGAAGCCTATTCCGGGTGTATGCTGAAGGATTTCCCTCACAATCACAAGACCGGACTGCTGGGCATCGGCAAGATCGATCTGCGTGATGTCGCCGGTCACAACGGCCTTGGATTGAAATCCCAACCGGGTCAGAAACATCTTCATCTGGCCCAGGGTCGTGTTCTGGGCCTCATCCAGAATCACGAACGCGTTGTTCAGCGTGCGGCCTCGCATGTAGGCCAACGGAGATGCTTCGATCACTCCGCTGGCCAGCAGTTTGGCGATCCGCCCCGCGCCGGTGATGTCAGAAAGCGCATCGAATAGCGGACGCAGATAGGGGTTGATCTTCTCCTGCAAATCACCCGGCAGGAACCCCAACTGCTCCCCCGCTTCGACAGCGGGCCTGACCAGCACGATGCGGTCGACCAGCTGGCGCTTTAGATAGTCCATGGCCATCACGACGGCCAGGAAGGTCTTGCCGGTGCCCGCGGGGCCCACGGCAAAAACCACATCGTCACGGCGAATGGTCTCAATGTAGTCCCGTTGCCCCGGCGTTTTGGCCCTGATGGCCGGCTTGCGGCCAAGACTGGGCAGCAGGACTTCCGCATCGGACATGGCGACGCCTTCCCCTTCGGAATCGTCCCGGCCCGCGGAGCAAAGATAATCAAGGGTCACCCCATCGATGAACTGTCCCTGGCGCACGCGTTCCACCAGTCCCTCCAGGACACGGTGCAGGGCCGCGACACCCTCGGGGGGGCCATCGATCCGCAGGCGGTCACCTCGCACTCCCAGCTGAACACCGAAGTGTTTTTCCAGGAAGTGCAGGTTGACATCCTTGGGCCCCAGCAAGGCGAGCTGGTCCACTTCCTTCAGGTCGAAGCTGTCGCCTCCGGGTCTGCGGCCTTGTCCACCCCGGGCGCTCATGATTCGGCGGCGTCCTGCGGTACGATCTCCAGGTGCAGTTCATCCAGCTGGGACTGGCTGATGGGACCGGGACTCCCGTCCAGGGGGGAAGCAGCCAGGGTGGTCTTCGGAAAAGCAATGACCTCGCGCAGCGAGGGACTTCCGGTCAACAACATGATGATCCGGTCCAGCCCCAGGGCGATCCCCCCGTGTGGAGGCGCGCCAAAGCCCAGGGCCTCGAGGAAGAAGCCGAACTTGCCTTCGTACTCCTTCTTGTCCATGCCGACGATGCGAAACACACGTTCCTGCAATTCGCGTTGGTGGATCCGAATACTGCCGGAACCCAGTTCGACGCCGTTGCAAACCAGATCGTAAAGCTGAGCCCGGGCGGCTCCGGGATTATCTTCGAGCTGATCCAGATCCTCCGGCCGCGGCTGGGTGAACATGTGATGGCAGGGGGTCCATCCGCCCTGACCATCGCCCTCGAACAGGGGAAAGTTCCGCACCCAGGCCAGCGCCCAGGTCCCGGGGACGATCCAGCCGGCGCGGGCCGCCAGTTCCAGGCGCACGGCGCCGAGAGCTTCCCGCACCATATTGAGCGGCCCGGCCACGAACAGCAGCAAATCGCCATCCTTGGCGCCCACCCGGTCGAGAAGGGCCGTTGCAAACTCGGGCCCCAGAAACTTGGCGATCCCCGTGTCGAGTCCCGCCGGAGCAACCTTGGTGCGCGCCAGTCCGAAGGCCCCGCACGCTTTGGCGATCTGTTCAAGCTCGTCCACCTGCTTGCGGCTCCAGCCGGCCAAACCGGTGGCGTTGAGACAACGCACCGTGCCGCCGCTGGCCAGGGCATCCTCGAACACCTGGAAGCCGCAACCGGGGACCAGATCATCCACGGTGTGCATGGGGCAACCGAATCTCAGATCAGGTTTGTCCGAGCCGTATAGATCCATGGCCTCGTCGTAGCTGATGCGGGGAAAGGGCGTCGGCAAATCCACGCCGATGGCTTCAGAAAAGATTGTGGACATCATCTCCTCGACCACCTGATAAATGTCGTTCTCGCTCACGAAGCTCATCTCCAGGTCGATCTGGGTGTGCTCGGGCTGCCGATCCTTGCGCAGATCCTCGTCCCGCAGGCACCGCGCCAGCTGGAAATAGCGGTCAACCCCGCCGGCCATCAGGATCTGTTTGTACAGCTGCGGCGATTGGGGCAAGGCGTAGAATTGGCCGTGGTGAATGCGGCTGGGCACCACATAATCCCGGGCTCCCTCGGGTGTGGTGCGGATCAACAGGGGGGTCTCGACTTCCAGAAAACCCCGGTTGGAGAGATGACGCCTGGCGGCCTGGGCTGCCCGGTGGCGAACCTCGAAATTGCGCAGCAGATCCGGATGCCGCATGTGGAGGTAACGGTACCTCAGACGCAGTTCCTCACCTGCCCTGTCGGCCTGATCAAGTTGAAAGGGCAACGGCGCACACGTATTCAAGACGACGGCCGAACGGGCCACCAGCTCCACTTCCCCGGTGGATTTGTCGGGATTGACCATGCCCTCCGGCCGGCGCCTGACTTCCCCCGTGAAACCCAGCACGGATTCAAGCTTGTAGTTGTTTGCCATGGCCAGGGGGTCCCCGTCCTCGCACACCACCTGCAACACTCCGTAGCGATCACGCAGATCGATGAATACCAGGCCGCCCATGTTGCGGATGCGCCCGGCCCAACCGGCCACGGTAATGGTCTGACCCACCAGGTGGGCCAGGACTTCCCCGCAGCGATGGGTTCTCAGAGCCGTCGCATTGTTGTCGTGCTGATTCATGTCGTTCACCATTCCAGGACCTTTCTGACCTCGGCCAACAGCTGGTTGCGGGCCACGGGAACCTGATTCCCGGATTCCAGATTCTTCAATTGCAGGGTTTCGGCCGCGACTTCGGCCTCCCCCACCGTCAACAGGATTTTGGCCCGGCGCAGGTTGGCGGATTTGGCTTGGGCCTTGACCGAACGGTCCGACGTGTCGATCTCGACCCGGCAGAATCCCCGCAGCAGGTCACCGGCCACCAGGCCGTACCGCTGGGCATCGGGACCCATGCACGCCACATAAACATCGACAGGGGTCTGCCTGCTCAGCTGGGGGTCGAAGGGTTCGTCCGCCAGATGCAGCAGCGTGCGTTCAATCCCGATGGAAAACCCGATGGCCGGCGTGTCGGGGCCGCCGCACTGGGCAATCAACCCGTCGTACCGTCCGCCCCCGGCCAGGCTGCTCTGCTTGCGCCCGGTGTCGCCGGTGATCTCGAAGGTGGTTCGCCCGTAGTAGTCCAAACCCCGCACCAGGGAGGAATCTTCCCGATAGGAAACCTTCAGCTCATCAAGTGTCTCCAACACCACGGCGTGGTGGTCCCTGCAGGCGGGGCAGAGGGCTGCGGTGATGGGCTGGTGTTCGGCCAGCAGGGCCTGGACTTCGTCATCCTTGGCATCGAATAGCCGCAGTGAATTTTTCTCGATGCGGTCGTGGAATTCCGCCGGAATGCGATCCAGGTTCGCCCGCAGGAATTCCCGCAAACCGGCAACATAATCGGGTTTGCACGTGGGACAACCGATGCAGTTGATCAGGACAGTAAGTCCCCGGGCATCCACGGCCTCAAACAGCGCCATGGCGGTCTGGATGACTTCAGCGTCCAGCACCGGACTCGCCGAACCGATAGCCTCCAAGCCCACCTGGTGGAACTGGCGATAGCGTCCCGCCTGCGGTCGATCATGCCGGAACATGGGCGCCATATAGTAGAATTTCAGCGTGCCCGGCTGGCGCGTCAGTCCGTTTTCAAGGTAGGCGCGCACGACCGAAGCCGTCATTTCGGGCCGCAGGCAGAGTTGATCTCCGCCCTTGGTCTCGAAGCTGTACATTTCCTTTTCGACGATGTCGGTGCCGTCGCCCACCGAGCGCATGAACAGTCCTGACGGTTCGATGATCGGTGTCCTGATTTCACCGTACCCGTACCGGCCAAGAACCTCGGCCCAGCGGTCCTCGCACCAGTGCCAGCGTTCGATCTCCTCCAGGAGAAGATCACGCGTTCCCTTCATGCGACGATATTTTATGTTCATGGCGTTCCTTCGCTGACTGAGGACGAACGGCGGCTTTCTGTTCCAGGGTCGCTAATATCATTCACGGTGCGTTCGGTGGCCAATCTACGGGAAAATTCCTGCGCACGAGGTCAAAATC
>CAZJGK010000096.1:5896-9996 GCA_964545545.1 uncultured Fibrobacteraceae bacterium
GGTCGGCATCCCACTGACGCACCACAGCATAATCGAAACTACCCAGGCGCAAGGCCTGGAGCACCGGCGAATGATCATAGGGATCCGGGCCGAAAGCCGGTCCCCGGCCATGGTCAACCGGGGCCGCGAGATGATCAGGCCGCCGCCAGGCTCCGGTGGCGGCAAGGGAAAGGGAATCCCCGATGACCGTACGGCCTGGTCGTTCAATCCATGGCTTGGGGATCAGACCTGCTGCTTTCCGGTACACCAGGACACTGCGGGGCCGCAGATTCTGCGGCGCGGCCCGCCTGCACACAACAAGCGGCAAATAGTCCTTTTCCGGCAGATCAATACCCACACCATCGGGACAGAGAACAAATTCAGGTTTTTGGATCAAGGCCTCCAACATGGCAGCCAGAGTGGCGACGACACGAACGTTCACCGTCTCCCCATCCACCTCCCCCATGAACTGCCCCAGAGGGTTATAGACGTCCCTCTGTCTTGCGGGCAGACTGGCGGCCGGGTCAAGCACAAGCAGGGTGGCGTGAGAGCCGATGGATTTATGGGAGGGAAAAACAAGCGTCCCGATCGTCAGCACCAGAATCACCAGACCCGCAAAAACGGCGGTCCGTCGACCGCTAAATTCCCCAGGGTTGCCGGGTTTTGAATCAGTCACCGCCGTGCTCCGTGGCCGTGGACCCGGCGGGCGCCGTTCCCTGCAAGGGGGGATTGCCCACGATGACCTGGAAACGGGGAGGCTCGATACCGATCAGCGTCAGCCAGGATGGATAATCCACCTGCCCCGGCAGAGAGTAGACACCAACACCACGGTCCCCCACGGGAATCGTCACCAACAGACGGTCCTTGGTCAATGTCTGGACCGAATCGGCAACGCCGCGAACCTTCAAATCCGCAACCGGAGGGGAAATCCCCACCTCGGGCCGGCCTGCATCCACCAGAGCAACGACCGGCACGTTGGCCAGGGTCCGCTCCTGCATGACGCCCACCCTGATCCGGGCACGCACGCGCAAGGGCTTCACGCTCAGGAGTGGCCGATTCACATTCAGTTCAACTTCGCGATCCAGTGAGGCGGTGATTTTAGCCAGATCAACGCCTTGGGTGGTAACCACAGGAATAGGCTCGAATAACCGCTGCGGCCCGATGACCAGAACTGAATCGGGCGCTAACTTAACCGGCTCCAGCAGACCCTTGTCACCCGGCAATTGGTTTTCCAGCACCAAACGAACCGGCAAGCGCAGGGAATCCACCCGATCGATCCTCAAGTGCAGGCTGGTTGCCGGGAAGACCGTGGCAGCCGTCAGGTTGGTAAACACATCTCCGGCCTTGATGTCATACCGGAACTCCGGTCCCGGTCCGCGGCCGCCAAGATCAATCCGCACTTCCCCCACGTAGTGATGAAAATACTTGTGGCGCATCAACCGCAGTTTGCTGCCGGTGACGCGCACCGGAACCCTGGACGGCACATCGCTGCCCGCATAGGTCAGCCCCTGAGCAAGGCCCGTGATCTGCAGGGGAAGCGCGATGTCCTGCTCCACCGAAGATGTAGAGGCAACCTGCATCCAGATGATCAAGGACACCACGAGACAACTGATCTTCAAACCGAGCCTGTTCATGACCCTCCTGAAATCCAAAACGGGCACCCTGTCCGGAACCCTCGACATGGTCTGGACCAATCAGGTCAGGGAATAATCGAGGGCAGCCGAAAACTAGCACACGGCGAGAAAAGTTTCACCGCCAAAGCGGGCCGCCATCCTCCGGACAGGAATCAGCTGCGAGGGGAATGTCGATCGAGAACGTAAGCCACAGGGTTCACGGGCCGGCTGTTCTGCCTGACCTCATAGTGGAGATGCGGTGCCGAAGAACGACCCGTGTTCCCGGATTGGGCAATCACATCCCACCTCTTGATCCGGTCGCCCTTGCGCACCAGGGCACGATCGAGGTGAGCGTAAACCGAAGTCAGGCCGTTGCCATGATCGATTTTGACCACCCTGCCGTAACCGTGTTGCTGCTGGACAGCCACCACAACTCCGTCCGCAGTGGCATGCACTGGAGTGCCGACAGGAACGACGAAATCCAGCCCCTTGTGAAATGTTTGACGCCCCGTGAAGGGATCCTTGCGAAATCCAAAACGGGAACTGATCCACCCGATGTCCGTGGGACCGACCGACGGAATATGGTCCCGTGCAGTCTGACGGATTTCAAGTGTATCAAGCATGGCCAGATAACCCTGCCGCTGGATCCGCACCTGCCGCAGCATCTGTTGCAAATCAGCCCCGGCGGCGGCCGTTTGTTCCGGCAACCCACCCGGGGCCAGCGCCATGGTGGAGGCCGGGCCACGACCGCCAACACCGGCGGCAAAAGTCTCATCATCCAGTGGCGGCAAATCGAGGGCCATGGCCACCTTGTCCTGAAGGCCCCGCACCGCGGCGACCTGTTGCCGCAGGTCGCCGACATTTTGTTCCAGTTTCAACAGGGAATGTTCCAGAACCAGGTTCTTGTGGACCAAGGGCCCCCCCCCCGGCCACCAGTAGGATCCGGTTTTCAAACCGAGACCTGTCATCACGATGAGAACACAGAACACAAAAACCGTACACAAACCGCCGAGCACAGCCCAGTGCGAAACCCTGAACGCACGGCTCGGAGCATCATCGTCGGGCATGTAAATAAAGGTATAGCTTTTTTTGAGTTTCATGGTCCAGGCCGCATATCACCATTCGCTCCATCAGACAACAAACCGACAGAGCCATTCCGGTGGTTAAATCTGCCTCCGAAACGCCGACCTGTCAATATTCAAACTGCCTTGACCCGCAAACTTCGGCGCGGCAGCCCGACTCCTTGCCCGGGAAAAACAAGCAAGAGACGGGCCACGGGCCGCTATCAATAGTAATCGAACAGCAGGCTGCGCTGCCCCAAATGGCGTAACTTGGCCAGAGCCTTTTCCTTGATCTGCCGGATCCGTTCACGGGTAAGTCCCATACGTTCCCCTATAACCTGCAGAGTCTGGGCATCCTCAAAACTCAACCCGAAGTACATGATGACAATCTGGCGTTCCCGCTCGGTGAGCGTCGCCAAACATTTGCGCACATCCTCCCGCAAACCCCGCTCCAGAACAGCCACATCAGGAGAAGCCTGGGCATGGTCCGGCAGCACCTCCGTCAGCGGCCGGTCACTGGAGTCACTGACCTCGTCCAGGCCCAGTTCGGTGCGGTCGGACCTGATGGCATGCAGGACATCGCCTTCATTCAGGTCCAGGCGTTCCGCGATCTGCCCCGGATCCGGATTGATATTACCCTCATTCTGCAGGGCCGAGCGCGTACGGCTGATCTTGATGAGCAGCGCCGTCTGGTTCTGCGGGAGGCGAATGGTCCGGGATTTGTCCAGCAGGGACTGCATGATGGACTGCCTGATCCACCAGACCGCGTAGGAAATAAAACGGTACCCGCGATTCTCATCGAAACGCCGGGCCGCCTTGAGCAAGCCGAGATTACCCTCGTTGATCAGGTCCGAGAGCATCAATCCCTGGTTTATGTACCGCTTTGCAACCGAGACTACAAAGCGCAGGTTGGCCCTGACCAGGATCTGCAGAGCCTCCTCATCACCGTCCCTGATCCGACGAGCCAATGCGACCTCCTGCTCACGAGTCAGCAGGTCGTAACGGTTGATGTCACGAAAATAAACCTCTAGGCCCTTTTCGTGCATCGCAGGCAAAAAATGCCTTTTGCCGGCCATAGGATTCCTCCTTGGCAGCGTGGGGTTTCCCCCCCCTTTGCGGGGAGGGTGCCCGGAAAACCGGGCTGGCGTTCCCCGCCGGGGCGAGCCGGCATGAACGCCCGGGACACACGACTCCAGCCGCTGTCCCGCTCAGTTCTCCACCCCCTGCAGGCGGGGCAGAACTGAAGCATAATTCTCTACCGAACCGGTTCTGACCAGTATGGTGACAGGCTCGGGCCGGTGGAGCAGAAGACTTCGCATGTTGCCGTAGGTCTCCAGATCCGTCAACTCACGGCCATTGATCGATACCAGGACATCCCCTGGCCTGATGCCCGCTGTTTGGCCGGGTGAAACCTCGCTCACGGCCACCACGATTACACCGGTCGCGG
>CAZJGK010000097.1:0-9764 GCA_964545545.1 uncultured Fibrobacteraceae bacterium
TCAGATCACGTTCAGCGGTCTGACCGCAGGCGGCACGGGCGGCGAGCTTGACCTGCAGGCCGGCGACCATAACCTGCCCAAGGTCGTGACCCTGGACGGGAACTTCCCGAATCCCTTCAACCCCATGACCACCATCAAGTTCAGTCTGCCGAGCCGGATGCCGGTCAGCCTGATCATCTACAATTTGCGTGGTCAGGAAGTCAAAACCCTGGTGACGGGGACCATGGATGCGGGAGCGCACACGGTGAACTGGGAAGCTGCCGACAGCCCCAGCGGCGTGTACTTCTACCGCCTCCAGGCTCCGGGCTTCACCCAGACCAGGAAGATGATCATGTTGAAGTAGGATTGTCCTGCTTCCTGCAAACAGCGGCCGCCGGGGAGACTCGGCGGCCGCTTGCGCATGGAAGGATATGGCGCCACAGGTGTTCCCGACGGCGCTCTCTG
Organism: uncultured Fibrobacteraceae bacterium; assembly: GCA_964545545.1. GTDB lineage: Bacteria > Krumholzibacteriota > Krumholzibacteriia > LZORAL124-64-63 > LZORAL124-64-63 > JAHJTW01. The sequence continues at coordinate 445 of CAZJGK010000097.1, forward strand.
CTGGCGCTTCGGTGCCGCGCTGGGGGCAGCACAGGGTGACCTGGCGGTCGCACTGGACATGGACAGCCAAGAGGATCGATGAACAAAGCCGGTGCTGTTGGCCACTTTGGCCCCGAGTAGCTCGTCGGGCCGACGCTCGTCAGGGGAACGAACTTCGACAATCGTCCCAAGCCTTGTTAGTTTTGGTCTGTTGGACGAGTCGATGCAAATGGAGGAGCCCCAGATGATTCAGTCGGATTGGTACAAGGATGCTGTCTTCTATGAACTCTTTGTCCGTTCCTTCAAGGACGGCAACGAGGACGGTATCGGCGACTTTGCCGGCCTGCGCGAAAAGCTGCCTTACCTGGCCGACCTGGGCATCGACTGCCTCTGGCTGCTGCCCATGTACCGCTCACCTCTGCGCGACGACGGCTACGACATCGCCGACTACTGCAGCATTCATGAAGACTACGGCACCATGCGCGACTTCGAGGCCTTCCTCGCCGCCGCCCACGAACTGGGCATCCGGGTTATCGCCGACCTGGTCATCAACCACACCAGCAACGAGCATCCCTGGTTCAAAGAGGCGGTGCGGGACCCCGAGTCCCCCTACCGCGACTACTATATTTGGTCGGACACGCCGGATCTCTACCAGGATGTCCGCATCATCTTCTGCGACACGGAGTCCTCGAACTGGGCCTACCACCCCGAAGTCGGACAGTACTATTGGCACCGCTTTTTCAGCCATCAGCCCGACCTGAATTTCGATAATCCGGCCGTCCAGGAGGAAATGCTGCAGATCGTCGACTTCTGGCTGGGCAAGGGGCTGGACGGCTTTCGCGTCGACGCCGTGCCCTATCTTTTTGTCCGCGAAGGCACGAGTTGCGAGAACCTGCCCGAGACGCACGCCTTCCTGCGCCGGTTGCGCGCGTACGTCGACGAGAACCATCCCGGCACGATGCTGCTGGCAGAGGCGAACCAGTGGCCACAGGATGTCGTGGAGTACTTCGGTACAACTGAAGAGCCCGAATTCCACATGGCCTTCAACTTCCCGCTGATGCCGCGCCTGTTCATGGCCATCCGCCAGGAGAATCGGCATCCCATCGAGAACATCATCAACCTGCTGCCCGACGTGCCGGCCGGCGCGCAATGGGCCATGTTCCTGCGCAACCACGACGAACTCACCCTCGAGATGGTGACCGACGAGGAGCGGGATTACATGGTGCGCGAATACGCCCGCGACCCCCGCATGCGCATCAACCTCGGCATCCGCCGGCGCCTGTTTCCGCTGATGAACAACAACCGGCGCGCCATCGAGTTGCTCCACAGCCTCCTGCTCACCCTGCCCGGCAGCCCGATCCTGTACTACGGCGATGAGATCCGGATGGGAGACAATATCTACCTGGGCGATCGGGCCGGTTGTCGCACTCCCATGCAATGGACCGGCGACCGCAACGCGGGGTTCTCCACCGCGGACCCCAGCAAATTGTTTCTGCCGGTGATCACCGATCCCGGCCAGAGTTTTCAGGGCCTGAACGTCGAGGCGATGGAGCGCAGCAGTTCTTCCTTCCTTAACTGGATCAAGCTGATCCTGGACGTGCGCAAGCGCCAGCCGGTGTTCGGCCGCGGGGAGATCGAATTTCTCCGCCCCGACAACACCAAGGTGATCGCCTACCTGCGGATGGGCGAGTCGCTGCAGACCGTACTGGTCGTCAACAACCTCTCCGGGGACAGCCAGTATGTCGAACTCGACCTCGCACGCTACGACGGCTGGACCCCCGTGGACATGTTCGGCGACAGCATCTTTCCCTGTGTCGGTGAATTGCCGTATCTGGTGACCATGGGCCCCTACGGATTCTATTGGTTCCGACTGGTCCCGCCGGGCGGCGACTTGCCCGTCCAGATCACGGCCGACGACTGAATCGGCAAACTTGGCAAATAGCCGAACAGCAGAAGGATCCTATGGAATACCTCACAAACAAGCAGATGGTGCAAGGCCGGTTGCAGCAAGTCAGGTGTTCGCCGAAGCCGGTCCTGTTCCTTGACTATGACGGCACCCTGGCGCCTTTTTCCGTCGAGCGCGACAAGGCATTTCCCTACCCCGGTGTGCGCGAGATCCTGACCGAAATCATGGAATCGACGCGGACCAAGCTGGTCATCGTTTCCGGGCGCCCCATTGATGATCTGATGCCGCTGTTGGGTCTGGACCCTGCGCCCGAAGTCTTTGGCGCTCACGGCTGGGAAAGACGAACACCCGATGGTAAGCGATTCACGTTTCCCCTGCCGCTCGATGCCCAAGGCGTCATCGAAGACGCCAGATTCTGGATTACCCAGAACGGCCTGGAGGCGCAAAGTGAGTTAAAGCCTGCCTCGGTAACGGTTCATTGGCGCGGGTTACCGGAGGCGGAACGCGATAAATTACGACAAGCGGTCCTCGGTGCGTGGACCCCTTTCACGAAGGTGGAGTCCATCGAACTGACGCCATTCGACGGAGGATTGGAACTGCGGGTCCTGGGTCAGGACAAGGGCAACGCGGTGCGGACGGTCATGGCGGAGGTCGGCGCGGAAGGCTCTGCGGCGTACCTGGGAGACGACCAGACAGACGAAGACGCCTTTGCGGCCCTGGCCCACAAGGGCCTTTCGGTACTGGTGAGGGCCAAAAAGCGCAGCACGCGGGCTGATCTGCGGCTGACACCACCGGACGAACTGCTGGATTTCCTGCGGGACTGGCGCGAAATGACCACCGGCGAGCCCGGCCCCCACACTTCGACCCTGCCGGCCAGGGACGACGCCAAGGTCAATCGGCTCGTCGTCGTGTCCAACCGCTTGCCGGTGCGCATGACCAAGATCGATGGCACCTGGGAGGTCACCCCCAGCCATGGCGGACTGGTCACGGCCCTCAACCCGGTGCTCAAGCGCAGCAAAGGCGTCTGGGTCGGCTGGATCGGCGCGGATCACGACGAGGACGTGGATCAGGCTTTGGAGGAGGCTTCCGTCAGCACCCCCTGCCAGTTGCAGTCCGTCCCGCTGAGCGAAGAGGAGGTCAACCTCTTCTACCACGGCTATTCCAATGAGACCCTCTGGCCCCTGTTCCACGACCTTTTGGGTCACTGCAAGTTCGATCGCGACACCTGGGAAATGTATTGCACCGTCAACGAGCGTTTCGCGGATCGGATTATTGAGGCGGCCGGGCCGGACGACGTCATCTGGGTCCACGACTACCAGCTGTGTCTGGTTGGACGATACCTCAAGCGCAAAGGGTTTCGTAATCCGGTCATCTTCTTCCTGCACATTCCCTTCCCCTCGCCGGATCTCTTCCGGCGGTTACCACAGCGAATGGAACTGATTGACGCCCTTTGCGCCTACGACACCATCGGCGTCCAAACGTCTCGGGATCATGACAATTTCGTCGAGACGGTGTGCTGGGTATTCGATGATGTCGGCGTCCGACAGCACGACGCCATGTCCACGCTCTTCTTTGGCGATCGCCAGGTCCGAGTGGGTAATTGGCCTATCAGCATAGACTTCGACGAGTTCTATTATGCCGCCAAGAGCGAGGAGGTCAATCTGGAGTCCTGGCTGTTTCACGAACATTTCGAGAACCGCAAGCTAATCTTCGGGCTCGACCGCCTCGACTACACCAAGGGCATTCCGGAACGATTCGCGGCCTTCGCCCACTTCCTGGAGAAGTACCCCGACATGCAGGGGCAGGTCTCCCTCTACCAGTGCGTGGTGCCCAGCCGGACCCACGTCACCGACTACCAGGACCTCAAGAATCACATCGAGATGCTGGTGGGGCAGATCAACGGTCGCTTTTCCGAGGCCGGCTGGGTGCCCATCCACTATGCCTACGGCAGCCTGAGTCGCCGTGAGTTGCTGGGGCGCTATCACGCCTGCGAAATGGCCCTCATCACGCCGCTGCGCGACGGCATGAATCTGGTCTGCAAGGAGTATGTAACCTGCTGCGTGGACGATCGCGGTGTACTCGTTCTGAGCGAATTTGCCGGGGCCGCCGAGCAAATGGGTGAAGGCGCATTACTGGTCAACCCCTTCGACCTGGACCAAACGGCCGATGCCATATACCAGGGGCTGACCCTTTCCAACGACGAGCGCAAGAGCCGCATTCAACTCCTGCGCAGCGTAGTGCGCGAGAATGATGTGCACTACTGGGTCCGCTCGATCTTCGCGGCGGCCGGTTTGTCCGATTTCATCGGCGACTGAGTTCACTGTCAAGTCGCCCACTTCGGCTTTTTTTCCGGGGCAAAATTAGACTATATTGCGGGATGTCCTTATTTCGATTCCGCTCAGTCCGGAGGCCCGCATGATATCCCGCTTTCGAATGACCCTGGCTCTGGCCTGTTGTTTCGTGGTTCTGGCCGGTTGCGCCAAGACAAAATCCAACCAGAAGGATTCCACGGCTGAAGTTAAGGCCGCGACCCTGACGCGTGTCGGGGATCAGGCGCCTGATTTCACGGTGCCCCTGCTTGACGGCGGCACGTTCAATCTCAAGGATCTGCGCGGCAAGGTTGTGCTGGTGAACTGGTGGACCACCTGGTGCCCGTCCTGTGTGGAGGAACTGCCCTTCCTGCAAAGCCTGGTCTGGGACAGGTTTCACGGGGCCGATTTCGCCATGGTGGCCGTCTCACGGGCCGAGAAGCCGGAGGCGGTCAAGGCCTGGATCAAGAAGAAGGGTTTCACCTTTCCGGTGGCCGTCGACGCTGACCGCAGCAGCTACGGAAAGTACGCATCGGCTTATATTCCCCGCAGTTATGTCATCGGCCCGGACGGCAGGATCCTGTTCCAGTCCCAGGGGTATGAGGAACCCGAGTTCGCGTCCATGATCCAGATCATCGCCGCCGCCCTGGGCGGGGGTTTCTGACCGCATGAATACCTACGGCCGCATGCTGCGGATGATCAAGCCCTATACGGGGCAGGTCGCGCTGTCGGTCGTTTTCATGGTGATTTTTTCGGTGCTCAGCGTGTTGAGCATCACCATGGTCTCCCCGTTCCTGAAGGCCCTGTTTCTGGATGATCAGAATCCCCCATCGGTGGTGGCCGCAGGCGAGCCCGCAGCCACGCCCCTGACCACGACACCGGCCGGGATCGACAGCACCGATGCGGCCCACGCGCGCCTGCAGGAAATCCAGGACAAACTTTCCTGGGTGGAGAACATCAAGCTCCAGTTTTCCACGTGGGTGCAGGCCACGCTGCTGCAGGGCAGTGATGAAGAACGGCTGCTGCGGGTCTGTCTGGCGATTTTCTTCCTTTTTCTGGGCAAGAACATCGCGGGCTACCTGCAGGAAATCCTCATGACCTACGTGGGCCAGGCCGTGATTCGTGACCTGCGCAACCTCCTTTTCGTCAAGTTCACTGCCTTGCCTCTGGGCTTTTACCACCGCAACAAGTCCGGCGAGCTGATCAGCCGCGCCACCAACGACGTGCTGGTGGCCCAGCAGTGCGTGGGCCTGAGCTTCACCAAGTTGGTCAAGGACCCCATCCAGCTCCTGATGTACCTGGCGGTGGCCCTGATCCTCAGCTGGAAGCTGACCCTGATGGCGGCGGTGCTGCTGCCGTTGAGCCTGGGGGTGATCATCCGCATCGGCAAACGCCTGCGCAAGCTCAGCCGCCGCCAGCAGGAGCAGATGGCCGATCTGACGAGCACCCTGCAGGAAACCATCTACGGCATCCGGGTGATCAAGGCCTTCGCCATGGAGGATTTCGAGGATCGCAAATTCCTGGCCCAGAGTCAGGAACTGTTCCGGCAGATTTTCAAGTTCAACTGGGTGATGAAGCTCAGCTCGCCCCTGACCGAGCAACTCTCGATCCTGGTGGGGCTGTGCCTGCTGTGGTACGGGGGCACCAAGGTCTTCACCGGCGGTCTCATGGCGCCGGATCTGTTCGTGGTGTTCCTGATCGTGATCTTTTCCATGGTGCGCCCCATCAAGAGCTTGGGCCAGGTCAACAACGAGATCCAGGCGGGGATGGCTGCGGCAGACCGCATCTTCATGATTCTGGACACCGAGCCCGAAGTCGTCGATGAGAACGCCGGTCTCAAGCCGGGCAAGTTCGCAGGCCGCGTCGAATTCGAGCATGTGGACTTTGCCTATCTTCCCGGCGAACCGGTGTTGGCCGATGTTTGCCTGGAGGTCGACCCCGGGGAAATCGTGGCTTTGGTGGGCAGCAGCGGCTCGGGCAAGAGCACCCTCATCGATATGATTCCCGGCTTCCACCATCCGGACCAGGGCCGGGTGCTTGTCGATGGCCACGATGTCCGCGAGCTGAACCTGGGCGCCCTGAGGCGCAACATGGGCATCGTCACCCAGGAAGTGATCCTGTTCCACGACACGGTGTTCAACAACATCGCCTATGGCCTGAAGGACATGGACCAAGATTCCGTGGAGGCGGCGGCCATGGCCGCCAACGCCCATGAATTCATCAGCCGCATGCCCAAGGGTTATCAGACGGTCATCGGCGACCGGGGCCTGAAGCTCAGCGGCGGCCAGAGGCAACGTATCAGCATTGCCCGGGCCATCCTCAAGAATCCGCCCCTGCTGCTGCTGGACGAGGCGACCAGCGCCCTGGACACCGAGTCCGAGCAACTGGTGCAGGAGGCCGTGGACCGCCTGGTCAGGCACCGCACGACCATCGTCATCGCCCATCGGCTGTCCACCATCCAGAACGTGGACCGCATCTACATGCTGGAAGCGGGCCGGGTCGTGCAGGTGGGGACCCATGCCGAGCTGCTGGCTGCCGGCGGCCGCTACAAGGAGCTGTACAACATGCAGTTCCAGGGGGGCAAAGCCTAGATGGGCTGGCGCCGCTTTCTGGTCATCCGCCAGGACCGCATCGGGGACTGCGTGCTGGCCACCGCCTTGCCCCGCGAGCTGAAAAAGCGGTATCCCGGTTGCCGCGTCACCATGCTCACCCGTACCGCGACCTCTCCGCTGTTCGAGAACAATCCCCATGTCGACGGGATCATCACCGACGACGGGAATGATCCGTTGCGGGGGGAATCATTCCGGTCGCTGGTCGGCCGGCTGCGCCGGGGACGCTTCACCCACGCTCTCATGCTGCTGCCCCAGGCTCGCTACAATTATGCCGCGTTCTGCGCGGGGATTCCCTGGCGGGTGGGCCACGGACTCATCCTGTTCCATGTCCTGACGTTGGTGCGGCCGGTCATGACCCGGAAATTCCGCAAGGGTCGCCATGAGGCCGACTATGCGCTGGATGTGGCCCGGGCGGTGGGGGTCCGATCGCGCGACACAACGCCGGAGATCCATCTGACCCGGCAGGAGCAGGAAGAAGCAGAACACCGCCGCACCCGGTGGGTGAACGGGGATCAGGACCGGAAACTCGTGGGTGTTCATGCCACCTGTGGCGGCTCAGCGCCGAACTGGCCGGCCCGACGTTGGGCCGAGCTGGCGCAGAAGCTGGCGGCGGAAAAGGGGGTCACGGTCGTGCTGACGGATCTGGAGCCGTGCCGGGAACTCCTCGAGGTACCGGGAGCGGTCCGTCCCCGCTCACCGCGGAGCCTGCGGGACGACCTGGTCAGCTTCGCGGCCCTCGATCTGCTGGTTTCGGCGAGCACGGGCCCCATGCACATCTGCGGCGCCCTTGGCGTGCCGACGGTGTCCCTGTTCTGCCCGCTGCCTTCCTCGGCGCCGTCGCTGTGGGGCCCCCTGGGCAACGCTGCCGTACACGTGCTGCCCCGTGCGGAATACTGCCGGGACCAATGCCCCGGCGATCCTCACATCTGCAATTACCAGGGGAACAGCGGCGTGGATCCCGCCGCCGTGGCGCAAAGGGTGATGGCGGCTCTGGATCAGCCCTCGGGTTCGTCGTAGAAATCGATCAGATCCACCGGCATGACCACGGTCGAGGCAATGTTGCTCATATGGGCCACCAGCCGCTTGTAGAACCTCAGGACGAGGACCAGGCAGACGGCATCGCGTGTGACCAGGTCGCTGGCGGTGATTTCCCTGATCTTGGCCTCCAGCTCGCTGCCCAGGTTCTTGGCGGATTTGATGACGTGGCCCGCCTGGGCTTCGTCGCTGCTCACAAATCCCTCGCGGGTCGCACTGAACAGGTCCGTGATGATTGACGTGGATCCGGCCAGCCACTTGCGGTACAGCTCCCGGTCCGGGTCGTCAGGCATCATGTCGGCGACTTCATGCAGGTTCTTGATGTAGTCGCCCAGCCGTTCGGCGTCTTTGACCACGTTCATGAAGATCAGGGCCGTGGGCACATCGCTGGGCGCGTTGCCTACGGAAAGACGCGAGACGACCCGGCGGCGGATTTGGCGCTCCAGTTTGTTGATGCGCCGGTCGCGGTCGTAGATGTTGCGCTGGGGGTCGGTGTCCTCGGCGCCGGCGACGATCACGCCGCTGGTGTGCTGGAACATGGCGGCGGCCACTTCGAGCATCTCGGTAATCATCTCCACAAGCTTGTTGCTCCAGTTGTCCTGTTTGAACAGATCGAGCAGGGATCCGAAACGCATGGTCGCCTCCCGTGAGTCAGGCTCCCCTGAGCATCTTGTCCACCAGGACGAAGACCAGGGGCAAAAGGAAAAATATGCCGATCATGTAGGCCAGGGCATAGGCCCGGTGCTTGGCGGTGGCGGCCGCCAGGCCGCGGGCCAGAGCCATGGGAATCTTGCGGATCATCGGCAGGGGATAGATGATCAGGATCCCCGACACATTGAACAGAGTGTGGACCAGCGCGACGGTCACCGCAGCGGGCGTTCCGGTCAAGGAAGCCAGCAGGGCGGTCACGGTCGTGCCCACATTGGCGCCCAGGGTGGCGGCAAAGGCGGGCTCGAGGGGAATGATGCCTGCTCCGATCAAGGGCACCAGCAGGCTGGTTGTGATGGAACTGCTCTGGACGCTTACGGTGACCAGCATGCCCATCAACATGGCTGCCATGTTGTTGGCGCGCAGGGTTTTGGTGAATATTCCCTCGGCCTTGTTCAGCACCATCTTCTTGAGCAGCTTGGAAAGAAAGGTCAACGCCAGGAAAATACCCGCCAGGGCGACCAGGATCATGATCACCGCGGAAGTTCCGTGGGAAAGGTGCCAGGACTCGAGGAACAGGTGATGGATCCCGTGGACCGCCGGATGGACCGCGCTCTTGACGGGGTTGGGGAACTGGGTGCCCTGGGCTCCGACCAGGTGCAGGCTCAGCCAGGTGGCGGAGGTCTGGAGAAAATGGGTGGCCATTTCCAGGGGGAAGAGGATGAAGATGGCCATCATGTTGAAAAAATCGTGCATGGTGGCCCCGGCGAAAGCCCGCTGAAACTCGGTGCGCCGGTTGATCGAGGTCATGGCCACCAGGGTGTTGGTCAC
>CAZJGK010000098.1:0-2443 GCA_964545545.1 uncultured Fibrobacteraceae bacterium
ACTGATCCGGTCCGCGCCGGTAACCGCCGCGTCCCCGCCGGAAAGCACATCGAAAGGGGACAACAGCAGGTCCGTTTTGCGGAAAGCCGTCCGGGTGGATTCGATAACGACCTCGCTGCCCTGGCTCAAGGCCGCACCCGGCCACATCAAGTCGAACAACGTCAGGACAAACATGAGTCCCAGCAGCAGCGTGGAATGACGGTTCAAGAATCCGGCTCCAGGTTAAAGATGAAAGTCACGCCCAGGCGCGAGCCGGGGTACTGCGGGGGCAACGGAGGCAGCCGGGTCGCCTGGACAGCGCGCAACGCTTCCCGATCGTAAACCCCCACTCCGCTGGACTTGGTCAACGAGATGCCCCCCACCGTTCCGTTGCGAACGATCTCGAAATGGACGGCACAGGAGATACGCGGCCGCTTACCGAAACCGAGTTGCGGCGGATCCCATCTGCTGTCGACCAAACCCTCGATGCGTGTCAGGTACCAGGAAAAAGGGAAATCCGCATCGGTCGCATCAACCCTGGGACCGCTGGCCAAGGTCACCGGATCTGCGGTAGCATTCGGTCCGGTCACGGGGACGTCCGCGGCCGGGGGCGTTTTTCTGATGGGCGCTGTTTCCTGCTCCTGGGGCTGCTTCTGCTGGCGAGGTTTGACGGGCACCTCCTTGGGCGGCAGGGCGGCCGGCGGGACCATCTTCTGGATTTCGGGTTGCGTCACGGGCGGTGTATCAACGACCTCGGGCACCGACTCCACCGGCGGGGCATCAACAAAATTCCGGTGCACGACATGAAAGGGAATCGCCCGCATCGGCTGCAGCGGCGGCCTGGATACGGCGTTGCCGTACACGATCACCAGGATCAAGACCAGGGCATGCACCAAAAAGGAATAGGGCAGGCCACGCGTCATGATGCTACTCCCCCGCAGGGGGAGGATCGGCCACCAGGCTCAGGTTCACGAAGCCCTCCCGCTCCAGGGCGGCCATCACCTTGACCACCATGCCGTAGGGAACCTCCTCGGCACAACGCAGATACACGGGGATCGTATCCTTCTGGTCGGCATACTTCGCCATGAGACCGGCCAGATCCTTGATCTCCACGGGTTGCTCCATGAAGTAGACCTGTCGGTTCTGGGTCACGGAAATCACCGGCCCTTCCTTGACCACCACCGATCGTGTTTCCGCTTGAGGCAGGTTCACTTCAACACCACCCTGGATATAGGGGGCGGTGAGCATGAAGATGATCAGCAGGGTCAACGTCACATCCACCAGGGACGTGATATTGATCACGGTCAGGCTGCGGAAATGTCCGCGCCGCCCGGCCATCAGATGGTCTCCCCGGGATGGGTGCCTGGGCGCTGGGCCCGGTCAGGCTCGCCGGGATCGACGGCCCCGCGGCCGCCTCCCGCGGCTTCCTCCAAAATGGTCCGCAGCCGATCCATCTCACCGACCACCAAATCGATTTTCCGCACCAGCATGTTGTAGAAGATCACCGCGGGAATCGCCACCGACAGACCGGCAATGGTCGTAATCAAGGCCTCGGCGATGCCGGGCGCCACCACGGTAAGATTCGCGCTGTGGAGGGTGGACATGTCCCAGAAACTGGACATGATCCCCCACACCGTCCCCAGCAGCCCCAGGAACGGGGAAATGGTCACCGCCGTCGACAGCAGAATGAGATAACGTTCCAGATTCTCGGTTTCGAGAAACGACGCCCGTTCGGCCGCCCGGCGAATGGCGGGAACCTCGGTCAGGTTCTCGGTCTCCAGAACCAGGCTGGACAGGGGCAGGGAGTCATGGTCATGGCTCCAGTGGGCAAGCCCGCCGCGGGCCAGGCCGCCGTCCAGCCAGGATTCGCACTGCTGCCAGAAATCCATGTGGCCGGCCCTGACCCGTCTCAGGGTACGGGCCTTGTCGATGAACACCGCCCAGGACAGCACCGACATGACGAGCAACACGAGCAGGATCCCCTTCCCGAAAAAGGAACTTCCGGCCACCAGGCCCATCAGCTCGCCCGGGCCCAGGGTGCAAGGCATCGCCGGCAAGGATATCATTGCGGGGATCGCAGGGAACATGGGTTCTCCTTGGTGCGCTGGATCGATGGGATGGGAAGCCGGCCGCTGCTCCTGGGGACCGAATTCCGCCGACCCTCCCTGGCCGACACTTGGATCGGGGTGCGATCTTCATCAAGATGCTGTAGAGCACAGCAACTGGCAAGAAAGGAACCAAACCGAAATAAGTTCCAGGGGAAGCGAACCCTTCAGGCACGCCCCTCGAAAACCTTCAGGGCGAACGCTTCCTGGAAATCGAACCGATCCAGGAAATCGGTCAGGGAATCATCGGCCTGCTTCTTCAGCAGGCCATCCTCCACCAGGTGAAAAACGATCCGGCCGAAATCCAAGGTGCTGCGCACACCCCAGCTGTTGAACACATCCCCGGCCATGACCCCGAA
>CAZJGK010000098.1:2543-9751 GCA_964545545.1 uncultured Fibrobacteraceae bacterium
TCCAGGAGTCGTTCGTAAAGATCCAGATACTTGGGGATAACGCAACCGGCACCGAAATCCCCGGCCGCATCGCGCCGGGCCTCCTCGGACAGCTGCACCAGAAGCTCCGGATCCCTCGCAAGATCCAGAACCGCCTGGGCCATCCCCGCGGTGTCATCGGGGGTCCGCAGAAAGCCGTTGGCGCCGTCGTTGATGAATTCCACGGCTCCCCCGCATGAGGTCACCACCGGCACCACCCCACAGGCCATGCCTTCCAGTGCTACCAGTCCGAAGGACTCGTGCCATGAGGGCAACAGCAGAACGTCTGCCGCCGGCAGGATCTCCTCCAGACGATCCATATGACCCAAAAATTCCACGTCGCTGTCCAAACGGCTCCGGGTGACCATTTCCCGCACCGCACCGAGTTCAGGGCCCTCGCCGACCATAAGCAGGATGGCCGGGACTTCCTTCCGGACCGCCTCCAGCACATCAACCACCGCCTGGACGTTCTTGACCTTGCGAAAATTCGAGGCATGCAGGAGAACAAAGCGGCCCTGTTTCCGGAACCGTTCGCGCAGCGGATGATTCGGTCGCGGGTGGTAAGTGCGGGCATCCACGAAATTGGGAATGACGGTGATATCTTCTCCGGTGCCGAACACGCGGATCGTCTCGTTCTTCAGGAAATGGGAAACAGCGGTCACGGCATCGCTCTGTTCGATGACAAAGCGGGTGATGGGGAAAAATGTGGGTTCCTGACCCACCAGCGTGATGTCCGTGCCGTGCAGGGTCGTGATCACCGGCAACCGGCGCGGCAACAGCATCTGCCTTGCCAGATAGGCGCTGGCGGCATGGGGTATGGCGTAATGGACATGAAGCAGGTCCAGTTCGAACCGCGTCGCCACATCGAACATGGCCGTCGCCAGACTCAAAGTGTAGGGGGAATGCTGGAACACGGGATACTGCGGCATTTCCACCTTGTGGTAAATGATGTTGCGGTCATATCCCTGCAGGCGAAAAGGAAGTTCGCTGGAAATGAAGTGGACCTCGCAACCGCGCCGCGCCAGATGGAGACCCAGTTCGGTGGCGATCACGCCGCTGCCGCCCTGGCTGGGATAACAGGTAATGCCGACGTTGGGCATGCGCATCAGATCCACCTCTGGCCGGGCAGGTCCGACAACACAGGCACGGCGGCCGTCTGAAAAGCCTCCCCGTATCTTATCCCGGCCCGCTGGCCCCAAGTGCGGGCCCGTCTCTGCATCCGCTCCAGAAAAGCAGGATCGTTGATGGCCGTCTCCCGCCGCCCGGACCCGCGCCGGAACTGACTCTGATAACACTCCAGGGCCGCCAGCTTCTTTTCCCAGGCCCGGCCGACATCAAAGACCAACGAGGGTTGTCCCTGGTCCGGGCAAACATTCAGCACGGTTTCCACTTCCCAGCGGGAGGCGGGCGTATCGGGCCGAGCACCGCCGGCCCACAAGCGGTGGCCTGCGGGAGCAGGTGTCCACGAGGCCAACCGAGCCATGAAACAGGCCTTGGCCACTAGCCGGGGTGTCTCTTGGTGATCGGGGTGCCGCACCGGATCCGGGGCCGTGATCACCCAGCGAGGCCGCAGCATGCGCAGCCAGGCCGCTACCTGTTCCACCTGGCCGCGGTTTCCTGCATCGATGAACCCGTCGGGAAGCTCGAGTTGCACGCGGCCCGACAGCCCCAACGCCAGGGAAGCTGCCGCGGCCTCCTGCCAGCGCTCGTCCACGGTGGCGTTGGATCCGAGTTCCCCGCCCGTCAAATCCAGGCCCCAGACTTGGCGGCCCTGGTCGGTAAGCAGCGCCACGGTTCCGCCCGCCCCGATTTCCAGATCGTCGGTATGGGGTGACACCACCAGCAGGTCACAACCGGCAACAGGCTCTTGATTCATGAATCATCTCCCGGATGGATGGTTTCCCAGAGCATGGCCTGCCACCGGCCCTGCCGGCCATTTTCGATATGTGTGTCCGCCGCTTGGCGCACCGAATGCAGCAGCGGGTCGCCCCACAAGCCCAAGGCGTTGAAGGCGGCCAAGGTGCGTTCTTGAACTCCCCCCTGAGGGCAAACCCACCCGGGGAGATCACCACTCAGGCTCCGCTCCGCGGCCAGGCAGGCCAGCATGGCCTTTAGCCCCCGCCGCCAGCGCCGCGTCCGGCCCACGGCCAGGGTTTGGCTGCGGGACGCCGTCAAACCCAGACGATCCTGGAGCAGAGCCGCCAGCTGGTCCGTCCCGGTCTGGAGAAACTCCTGCGCCAGGGCGTCGGCCTCGGCCACCGGATTTCGGGTCCATTGATCCGGGGAAAGACGCACCCCCGCAGGAACCAAGGTTCCCCCCAGGCGAGGCACCAACGGACACCGGGGAATGTTCAACAAACGGTAAAGAGGCTCCAACTGGCGAAGATAGGCATATTCCCCCGGTCCCACCACCACACAAACCGGATTCAAAAGCCAGTCCTGAACGAGGCTTCGCATCAGGACACCGGGTCTCAGCCGGCCGGCCGGCACGTCCCGATCCGACGCCAGGGGCACGCGCGCATCGCCTTCGATTTCATACCAGGGGCTGCGCAGACTGCGCTCGTCCAGCTGGGCATGCCACCCCGCCTGGACCAGTTCCTGGCCCTGCCCGCGGGCGAGGTCCGCAAGTTCCGGAGTCCTGTTCCTCAGGATTCTTGTCAGGGGTCCCGCGGTTTCGTGCAACCGGGGATCATTGCCGGAGATGATCACCAGGCCCGTGTCACCAAAACAGCGGAGCCAGCCGGCGCTGTTCAGGCGCGACAAGGACCAGCCTGCGGCACACGCCCGCTGATGAAGGGCAGCCAGATCCACCACCAGATCATCCTGCCCCAGCGCCGCACACTTGGTCAGCCAGCCGGCGGCCCAGCCACAGATATCGCCACTGTCCAGGGTGCCGGCCATGCGCCTATGCCAACGGACATCCCGCGCCAGGGCCCGTCCGGGACTTGTCCTCAACTCGTGCCTCGTCTGATCCCAGGCCAGGGGTGCCACCGCCTCGCGTAAATCGCTGTCGTCATCACCGGACCAGAAAACGGGGATGGTGGGCAAACCCGCACTGGTGCGACGGGCAGCCAGCGCCACGGCCGTGGCAATCTTGTAGAGGGTATAAAGAGGCCCCCCGAGAAAACCCGGTTGTTGGCCGGTCACCACCACGCCGCAGGTTCCGGTGGACAAGAAAGTCCCCGCCGCAGGGTTCTCGGCGGCCAGGGCCGCCCGCAGGGCGTACGCCGCCCCCGTGCCGGTCTCATCCGCCAACCAGGCATTGAACAGGCCGGAATATCCGTCCCCGAGGGGTCCCCGCTCGCTTACTCCCGATAGGGTCACGCTGAACTCCGTTGACTGGCGTTACTCACGCCTGAAAACCAGCAACCACCGGTCACCCCGGCCCAGGGCCTCGCCCTGGTAACTGCCGGCGGCCGCGACACGCCTCAAACCCAGTTCGCCCGCCAGGCGGTCGATTTCCTCCACGGTGAACAAGGCCACCTGTTCACAATAGCGCAGGCCCGATTCCAGGATACCATAGCGGGCCGCTTCTTCCCCACACCCGGGCTGCGGCTCAACCGTCACGTCCTTGATCACTCTATCACCGCCGGGACTCAAACGCCTGACCTCTGTGAAACGGCAAGGGCCCAGGGTCCGCACGCGACGGTGTTCCCCGGGACCCGTCCCCAACTCCTGCCGGACACGATCGCAATCCAGGTAATCCAGGAACCAGTGCCCACCCGGAGCCAACACCCGGGCCACTTCGGCCAGCACCACGGCGTTGGCGGCAAGGTCGCCGAAATAACCAAAGGAGGTGAACAGGGAGAAAACCCCGCCACACGTCTCATCCCGCAGCGGAATGCGCCCCATATCCCCCCTGACCAGCGCGATCCCTCCGGTGGCGGAATCCCGGCGCCTTTGCGCCAGTTTCAGCAAAGGGGCCGAGAGGTCAAGACCCACCACCACCGGAGCGCTAGAAGCCAGGTCCTGCAGATGACGGCCGTCACCGCAGCCAAGATCCAGGACCGGCAACGTCGAGGCGTACGGATTCAAGGGGGCCAGGGTAAGCAGAAGCGCCAGACAGCGGTGCGCTTCGGCCTCGTCCCGGTGGGCATAGAGAAGCGGATAGTGATCCGCAAAGGCGACATCATACCAACGCTCAACCATGTTGGCTGTCCGGCCCTGGTTCATAGCAGGTTTCCCCGCCCAGGGGCACCCCGCGGCGCAAAATGGAATCTTCGGCCTGCGGCAAGAGGTCAGGATAATCCAGGGTATAGTGCAGTCCCCGGCTTTCTTTCCGTGAGCGGGCGCAGAGCACGATCATCTCCCCCACCAGGGCGATGTTCCTCAACTCAACCGCCTCCGGAAAGCGGGGAGCCTTGGCCAGGAGTTTTTCCACCGTTTCCCGCACGCCACGCAAGCGCGACAGGGCAATGTCCAGACGTTCCTGGTCCCGGACAACACCGACGTAATCCCACATGATCCGGCGCACAAGATCCCAGTCGTGCTCCAGGACCATGACCTCGAGTTGACCCTGCTCCGGATCCTGCCCCTTGATAATTCGCGGCAGCCGCGAGGAAATGTCGGCGGGCAAGGCAGGTTCGCCGGCAATGGCCTTCGCGGCACGGGAGGCGAAAAAGACGGCTTCCAGCAGGGAATTGCTGGCCAGGCGGTTGGCGCCGTGGATCCCGGTGCAGGCGACTTCACCCACGGCATACAGCCCGGGCAGGTTGGTCCGGGAATCCAGATCCACGGCCACACCGCCGCACATATAGTGGGCGGCGGGAACCACCGGCACGGGCTCTCCCACCATGTCGATCCCGAACCCTCGACAGGTGGCCACCAGGTTGGGAAAACGTTCCTCGATATGCTTCCGGTCCAGGTGCCGCAGATCGAGATAGGCGCAGACATCCCCGCTGGTCTTCATTTCCGTATCAATGCTGCGGGCCACGATGTCACGCGGCGCCAGGTCAGCCTGGGGATGGTATTTTTTCATGAAGCGTTCGCCCCGATGATTGATCAGGACCGCACCCTCGCCCCTGACCGCCTCGCTGATCAAAAAACTCTTGGCCTCCGGATGAAACAGACAGGTCGGATGGAACTGGACAAACTCGAGATTCCGCAACTCGGCGCCTGCCCGGAAGGCCATGGCCAGCCCGTCACCGGTCGCGATGTCGGGATTGCTGGTGTAGCTGTAGACCTTGCCGCAGCCACCAGTTGCCAGCACCACCGCGTCAGCGAGATAAACCCGCCGTGAGCCGGTATGACGATCCTGGACCACACAACCGATGATACGCTCAGCATCGGTCCCGTCCAGCCCCCCGTCCTTGCCCTGGACCAGGTCCAGCCCGATGTGGTTTTCCTCCAGCTGAATGCGACCATTATCGCGGCAGGCGGCCAGCAGCTGGGACTCGATTTCCCTGCCGGTCAGATCCCGGCAATGCAGGACCCGGCGCCGCGAATGCCCTCCCTCGCGACCCAGGGAATATTCCGCACCGTCGTTGGTCGAATCCTTGGTGAAGGGGACACCGTACCCGACCAACCGGTCTACGAGCGCCGGGCCGGATTCAACCATCCGGCGCACCACATCTTCACGGCAAAGCCCGGCTCCAGCCACCAGCGTGTCCTGGATGTGGAGTTCGAATTCGTCGAGGGGCGAGACGACGGCGGCGATGCCGCCCTGGGCGTAGTTGGTATTGCTCTCGCGGCTTTCCTTCTTCGTAACAACCTGAACCGTACCGGTTTCGGCGGCCAGCAGGGCGAGTTGCAGGCCGGCGATGCCCGAACCGATCACCAGAAAGCGGCTGCGCACAGGATCAAAATTGTCGGCAACTGACATGACAGAAACCACCTTCGTCAAAATCGGAGCTAAAGCCGGGACCCCTTGTGGCCGAAACATAACCAGGAAACCGAAAATAAGCACAGCCGGGAGTATCTGTCCACTGGGACGCACCCGGTTTACCGGTCACTTGGAGGGTCAATCGTGAAATACCGTTTCCTGCTCACCATACTTGCCGTCAT
Source organism: uncultured Fibrobacteraceae bacterium (assembly GCA_964545545.1). Classification (GTDB taxonomy): domain Bacteria; phylum Krumholzibacteriota; class Krumholzibacteriia; order LZORAL124-64-63; family LZORAL124-64-63; genus JAHJTW01. The sequence continues at coordinate 8,565 of CAZJGK010000098.1, forward strand.
TCTTGCCGTGACGGCTCTTTCGGGCTGCAGCACGGACAACAACGAGCGCCAGCGCCTGGTCTGTGAAGTTACATCCGTCAATTCAGGCCTACCGCTGGTCTCCGCCTATCTCAACAGCGGCAACGACAAGATCATCGGCACGGACGACGACTTCCTGCCCATCGATTGGGTTCCCGTCCTGTTCCAGGCACGGGCACTCAACAACCAGATGGTTTTGCCGGAAAACGGCACCTACAGCTGGTTCCACGTGACCAGCTATGACCTGACCTGGCACCCCGGTCCCAACGCCCCGGATGCCCTGACCAATTTCAACGTGACCGGCGGGATGATCGACGCCATCGTCCCGGTGGACGACCAGGCTGTGGTCAACGTCCTGGTCGCTGATCGCGGCATGAAAGAGCAGCCGTGGTTCCGGCAGCTGTACGATGACTTGCAGACTCCGGGTGTGACGCCTTCCAGCTTCACCGCCTTTTTGGAGTTCACGTTCTATGGCCATGAGTCAAGCAGCGAACACGTGGTAGCCATCCCGGCAGGAATGGCCGTTACGTTCTACGGAGCGGTTTCCTCGAACTAGACACCTGTGCCTTCCGCGTGACCGCGCATCCGCTCCCGGACCATGTCCGGGAGCGATTTTCCCACCTGCCAAACCACATCCTGCACCACGAGCAGGACACCCAACCGGTCCGGCAGCCTGCCGGCCAGCTTGACCCAGTCCTTGGCGGTCGTCACCAGGTTCGCCACACCCGCCTCGGCCAAGGCAACGGTTATGCTGCGCAGAAATCCATCCGGGTAAGGCTCATGATCCCGGCATCGGATCGCCAGCGCCGGCGGGCAGCCCAACAGGCGCTCGGCAGAGTTTTCGAAAACTTCCGGGTGGGCAATTCCCGCCAGAGCAGCCCAGTCCAAACCGCCGGCTTCCTCCACGGGATTCCCCTCGGTATCGGTAAGGCGCTGGTGGCGGCAAAAGGCGGCCACGGTTTTGCCTCCTGCCCCCCTGGCAGGAACATCTCCCCCGCTTTCCACCAGCCAGATATCCGCCCGCTGGGCCGCCGTAACCGGCTCCCGCCAGGGCCCCCAGGGCAACAACAGTCCGCCCAGCGGGAGCAGATCGCCCCGTTCATCCCGGGACCAGGCATCCAGAATCAAGACATCCAGATGCCGGCCCAGGCCTTTGGTCTGGAAACCAT
>CAZJGK010000099.1:0-9382 GCA_964545545.1 uncultured Fibrobacteraceae bacterium
GCGTGCTGCGATCTGGCCTGTTTGACCGAGGGCATCCTGGACACCCCCCTGAACATCCATTTCAAGCAGGAGCACCTGGCCTGGATCTTTGACCGCCTGGTTTTGACCGTGGCCGTTTGTGACAGCCCCGAACGCCTGGACCAGTTGCTGGCGCTGAGGGACAAGGTCAAATTTCCCTTCACCATCTTCACCCTGCACTCCGATCCCCGCGTGGGACAACCGGGCATCCTGCTGCTCGCCGAGCAACAGGCCCAGCTGGGCGGCGGAGAGGTTGCGGGGATCCTGGCCGCCCGCCCCCGGCGCACCCTGAGGGATGTCGCCACGATCATGTTCACCTCCGGCAGCACGGGCCTGCCCAAGGGCGTGGTTTTTACCCAGCGTAACCTGGTGAGCAAACGTTTTGCCCGCGCCGCCGCCCTGCCCGCGGTGGGCCGGGACGAAGTGTTGCTCTGTTACCTGCCACTGTTCCACACGTTTGGCCGCTACCTGGAAATGCTGGGGACGATTTTCTGGGGAGGAACCTACGTTTTTGCGGGGAATCCCACGGCCGATTCCCTGCTTACCTTGCTGGGCAAGGTCAACCCGACCGGTCTGATCAGTGTTCCGGTGCGCTGGCAGCAGATCGCCGACCGGGCCCTGGAGGAAGTCCAGCTGCCGGAGGCCGACCCAGATCCCACATCGCACCTGCGCCGCCTGGTGGGAGGCAAGCTGCGTTGGGGAATATCAGCCGCCGGTTATCTCGACCCCAAGGTCTTCCGGTTCTTCCACCATGGCGGCGTCAAACTCTGCAGCGGTTTCGGCATGACCGAAGGCACCGGCGGCTTGACCATGACCCCGCCCGACGACTATGTCCCCGGCTCGGTAGGCATTCCCCTGCCCGGCACCAGGACACGGCTGGGCCCCGACGGAGAACTCCAGGTCAGCGGCTGCTACATCGCCCGCTATCTGGATGCCGATGATCCCCCCGGCTCCCTGGACCTGCGGCAACCCGACACCGACAACTGGTGGCTGCCGACGGGCGATCTGTTTCGCCAAACCGCCAACGGCCACCTGGAAATCGTCGATCGCATCAAGGACATCTACAAGAACAACCGCGGACAAACCATCGCCCCGCGCGCGGTGGAGAGCCTCTTCGAACAGGTACCCGGCATCAAGCGTACTTTCCTGGCCGGTGACGGCCGGGCCTACAACACCCTGCTCATCGTCCCCGATTCCCGGGACGACGTCCTGCTTCCCCTCAAGGACGACGAGGAGCAAAAGCATTATTTCCAGCACATCATCACTGCGGCCAATCCTTCGCTGTCCGCCTGGGAGCGGGTGGTAAACTTTGCGGTGCTGGACCGGGATTTTTCCCAGGACGCAGGCGAGCTCACGCCCAAGGGATCCCTGCGGCGCAAGGCCATCGAACACAATTTCGCCGCTGTCATCGCCGCCCTCTACCGCAGCGATGATCGCCTGCTGGACTGTGGAAATTTCACGGTGCGTATTCCCCGCTGGTTCTTCAGGGACCTCGGTCTGATCGAAAATGCGGTGGCGGCCCGCCCCGGCCGCCTGCTCAACACCGAAACCGGTCAGCAGTTGGACCTCGGACCCGGAACCCAGGGCGGAGTCCGGATAGGGGACCTGGAGTACCACATAGGATCCCCACCGGACGGGCGCATCCAGATAGACCTCGGCCTGTTCGCCCGCCAGCCCCTGCTGTGGATGGCCAACCCCGCCCTGATCCGTTTCAGCCCCTGCCGAGCGGGCTGGGACACAGCCTTGGGAGATGTTTCGGGGCGCGTCCGCCTGCCCGAACGCAAGGCCGACGCTCTCCCCGCTTGTCTGGAGCCGGTGACCTTGGAGCCTGGCCTGGCCACCACCAACGCCCTTTGCACCCAGGCCCTGTTCGGGACGTTGCAGCCGGCCTTGGAGGCCATCAAGGAACTGGCCGCCTGCCTGGTGCACAACCCCGGACCCAGCGGAGCGGTCATCCGGTCCCGCCTGCAAACCCTGGCCAACCATCCGGTCCAGGAGGTGCGCTGCCGGGCCTATCAGGTGCTGGTGCTCGATGGCCCCCATCCCGACTACAGGCGCCACCTGCCCGCTTTCGTCGAATCGGGACTGCCGTTTCTGGATCAGGAGAGTTTCAAGGCCATCGGCAGCGCAAGCATCCAGCCTCACAGCTTGACCGCCCTGCGCCAGCGGTTGGCCTACTACCGCGACCACCTGGCTTGGCCGGTCCCGCCCCGCACCCGGCGGGTTTTCAGCGACCTTTTGCGCTTGCTGGTGGAATTCGGCCTTCACCATCTGGAATTCTATGCGACCATCCGCGCCGAACTGGTCAGCTGGATCCGGCACGAGGTCGACCCGGTCCTTGCCGCCCAGGCCCGTGAGGCCTTCATGCAACTGGGCGACTGGTTCGAGTCGCGACTCCAGACCGACTACGTGGGTATGGACCCGGAGGCCTGGCAGGGCAAGATTGCTTTCCAGGAAGGTTTGAATGTCCAGGAAGTCGCCAGGCTGGAACAAATCCTGGTCGGCACCGCGTTCCTGCGGGAATCGGTGATGCTCGCCTTCGAGGGCCAGGACATCCCCCTCCAGGAAATCGGACCCGGGGGGATCTGGGTGTCCCGCATCATCTCCCGGTTCGAGGATTCCCGCTTCCGGATCAGCATCAACACCACCGACGGCAGGCACTTCGACCTTCAGTTGATCATCTTCAAGGACATTGATTCGGAAAAGGCGCTGGAAACCATTTTTTGGTACCTCGCTCTGCGCGGCTGCGTGTCCGGTACACCCGTGTTGCCGGAATTCGGCAGTTGCCGGCCGGGCCTCGGTTCCCTGTCCATGGCCTACACCAGCGATCTGACGGTCTGGGAGAAAATCCGGGAGTTCAGCAGCGTGCGCGGGCCGGGCACCACCCTTCCGTCGCGCATGCGCTGGAAACAGCTGATGGTGCGGGCCATGAGCGTGGTGATCAGGGGCTGGGATCAAAGCGGGCAACGCATTATCCCCGGCCGGATCTCCCCCTACAACATCGTGGTGCCCGACCCCGACTTCCGCACCGGAGACCTCCTTAACAATCTGACGGGCTGGACCCCCTACTCCGGGCCCTTCAGCCTGTTACGACCCCTGTGGCGGAATTTGATCCACCACACCATAAGCCACTATCCCTGGACGGATTATTATCTGGAGCAAAGCTGGCTGTTCGATGCGGTGGTCGAGGCGCTGGGAGTATCCCGGGCCGAGGCTTTCCTGACCGATCTGGGGAACTTGCCGCCGACGGATAAAATAGCCGGGGATGCCGTGATGTGGCCGCATTTCGCCGCTGATCTGCAGGATTTCCTGACCGGACTCAAGTCCCGCTATTATCAACCGCTGTCCCTGCAGGGGGCCATCCAGCGGTACGATGAATGGGATCGCGCCAACACCGGCGCTCCGGTAGCGGCACAGCTTGAAATCCTCCAGGAACTGATCAGTCTCTACCATCTGGACCGTCTGCCCGAAATTGCGCGTTATTCCCTGTTCCGCCATACCATCTTCCGGCAGACGACGGCCGCCGTCGGCGCCTTGTTCGACCGGGTGCTTGAACGCCTCCACACCTCGGCGGGTCTTCAAGCCTCCACCATGGTGGAGCTATCGGAGCTGCAGGCGGCCCTTACCAGCCAGGATGACCGCCTGGCGTTTGCCCGCATGGCCTTCCCCCACTGGGGGGGCGACCAGGCGGTGGAGATCAAAACCCTCGGTGATCCCGCCCAGGACCATGTGGTTGTCCGCTCCCGGTTGATCGACCGCAAGGACCACACCTACACCGTGGGCGAGCCCACGACTCCCGCCGAAGTCGGCCTCCTTTACCGGTTGTTCCTGCAAGCGGGATTTCCCAAGACCGTCAGCCCCTATGACCGGCACCTGGTCGTCATGGATCAGGCCGAACTCGTCATCGCCGGCGTGGTGTACCGGGTCATGGATCCCGAAACGGCTTTCCTGGACGGGGTGGTGGTCAGCCGCTCACTGCCGGCGCGCGGCATTGCCGCGGGGATCATGCACGAGTTCTGTACCAGGATGAAAGCGGCAGGTATCAAGACCATCCGCACCGGGTTTTTCCTGCGCCCCTTTTACGAGAAGCACGGTTTCAAACTTGAAGCCGAAGGTGCCGGGTTGGTTCGGCACCTATAATTCCCGCTCATGCAGCCACTGATGCAAACGGTGCCATTGCCAGGGATGGGACCCGCGCCAGCGGCTGACCGGACGCAGGGCGAGCCTGCCGGTTCGGCCCAGGGACAACTGCAGGTGTTCCACCTCGACAAGCCGTTCCGGCAGATCTGCCGGCAAGGAGCCCTCCAGCCCGTTTTCTCTCAACAGCATGCCGCCGCGGACCACAAGGTTCAATTCAGCCTGCAGACGCAGCAGACACAGCATGTCCACCACATCCCCGGCTTTGAAATGGGTTTTGAGATCACGCAGGTAGGTGCCCAGGGGCGAAACATCCACCCGGCCCGAGTTGATCAACGCCAGCAAGGCGAGATCCCGATCCATGCCCCGGCCCAGCCAACGTTGCAGGCCGCTCTCTCCCAGGCGATAGACCAGCGCCAGAACCAGAGGCATGATCACCAGGACACCCACGGTGGCCATGACCGGATGGATCAGCATCCGGTTGAAGCCCCCGTGCAACAGGATTGCCGCGGCCAAGGCAACCCCCCACGGCCAACGGCTGGATTCCCACCGCTTCAGCCCCAGCAGCAGAACCGTGAACACCGCCGAAGCCCCGCCGTGCATGACCGCGGTTCCCAGACCCCTGACGGCCCAGATCAGCAGGTCGGGGCGATCCAGATGATTCAGATAGTAGAGGTTTTCCACCAGCGCAAAGCCGGTCCCGACGGCAAAACCCAGGATGGACCCTTCGACCAGGAAGCCCACCCTGCGGGTCTGGACCAGCCAACCGCAATACAAGGCCTTGAGCAGTTCCTCCACCACCGGCGCCATCACCACGGCAAAGCTCAGCAGCGATAATCCACTCCAACCCAGGAGCCGGTTGTTCAGCAGGTAACTGAGGCCCGCCGCGAACCCGCCGGCCAGCATGGCCCCCCAAACCCGCGGCAACCTGACCAGGCGGCGGGCGTCCAGGGCGTACAGCAAGGCCAGGAAGATCAGGGTAGGCGACAGGGCGAGAGCCACCCGCCAGACCGGGGTCAGGGCCAGGAAAAGAAAATCATTCAAAATGGAAAACGCCTTCAAAACCCGCCAGGGAAAACACTTCACGCAGATGGGAATTCAACCCCGCCAGGACCAACTCGCCACCTCCGGCCAGCAGTCTCTTCTGGGTCGCCGCCAGGATCCCCAGTCCGACGCTGGCGATATAGTCCAGCCCTGTGCAGTCCAGACGGCAGATTCCGTCCACCTGCTTCAACAATTCACGAGTCCGTTCCGCGGCGTGCGTGTCCAGCCTGCCGGTCACCACCACGTCGCCGGTGGGGTCCCGCGAAATCGTGAACATGTTAAGCCGCCTCGCTGCCGGGATGGATGGCAATCATCTGTTTTGCATTCTGGAAAAGGAAGCCGGGAAATTCAAGGTGAATGTTTCTCCGGCTCCCCTTGATCGGGAACCATGATTTTCCGGCTGAGGAAATCGTCGAACATATCGGCCGCACGGGACATGATGTCGGCGTAGTCGTGAGCACGGGCCATGGCCGCGAGGTACGGCTTCCATTGGTCGAAGGCGAAACCGTCGCTCACCTTGAGCGCGAACAGCCGTGCGGCGAGCAGACTGTCCGGCCGGCTGCGGGTCAAAAAATCAGGAGGGGCGCCCAACATTTCCAGGACGGCATGGACACTGTCCTGCACGGCCGCGTGTTTCGGTCCGGCCTCAGGCCGGGGACCGTCGGCGGCGATGCGCACCTGGACCCCCCGGCGCCACCAGTCGGGATCGGGACCGGCGGAGATCTCCCTGATGACCCGGGATTCGTCGGGATCAGGTTCCGGCCGCTGAATCTCCACTTCAATTTCCGGCGGCGGCGTCAGCACCAACCAGGAACCGCCGGGAACCCCGTCAGGGCGATGGCCACGGGGAAGGTTGCGCGGCAGCAGGAATATCCAGCTGCGTGGAATCAAAAAGACACCCAGCAGCAACAGGGACAAAGCCACGCCGAGGCAAAGGGGCCATTTCCAGGGATTCCGGGTTCGCATGCAGGGCATACGCTGGAATCCAGCCTGGGTTCCCAAGCATGCCCCACAGGTCAAATCCGAGTCAGGAAAAGGTCTTGGCCCGGATTTTTGGGTGTGATAAGGTGCCTTCAACTTTCCTGATATCACAGTCCCTCGTTTCTGGGCACGACTGCGGCGGCAAGCCCGGAATGCATCATCTTTCAACTGACAGAGGAGGCGTTATGCGCAGATCCACGATGTTCGTTCTGCTGCTGGCCGGGCTCGTGCTGGTCATGCCCCAGTGGGCAGCCGGTGCCGGCTTCAGCATCTATGAATCCGGTGCCCGGGCCACCGCCATGGGCGGTGCCTTTACGGCCACTGCTGATGATGGCTCAGCCATGTTCTATAACCCGGCGGGAATCAGTTTCCTGGCGGGATCCAATTTGGATGTTAACCTCTTCGGCATCGCGCCCGACATCAAGTTCTCCCAGGCCACCACCTTTGGCGGCGGAGACTACTACGGCAAGACCAAGGACAAGACCTATCTCGCGCCGGGGGTCTTCTTCACCACACCCATCACCGACACCGCCACCTTCGGCCTGGGCGTCTGCGCCCCCTTCGGTCTGGGCGTCAAATGGCAGAACCCCGAACTATGGGTCGGACGCCAGGTCAGTTACGACGTGCAGATCCAGACCATCTATGTCACGCCCGCGATTTCCCTCATGCTCACCGACGACCTGGCTCTGGCCATCGGTGCGGACGTGGCGGTTCAGAACCTGGAACTTCACCGCTACACGTTGCACCCGACCTTGGGCATCAACGCCCTCGATACGGAAATCAGCGGCACCAGCAGTCCGAATGTGACGCCCACCTTCGGCCTGATGTACCGCCCCAACGACCAGGTCTCGTTCGGGGTCATGCACCACATGGAAAAGGCCATGGACTACAAGAACAAGGATGCAACCCTGGCCAACGCCATCGCGCCGGGCGAAGACGGCTACGAGTGGTCCTCCCAGCTGCTGGCCGGCCTCGGCGGCAGCGACCAGACCGTCTCCTCGAAATTCAACCTGCCTTCGATTACCAGCGCAGGCCTGGCCTACCAGTTCAGCGACCGCTTCCGCTCCGAGTTGGACTACGTTTATTTCACCTGGTCCCACTTCGACAAGCTGGCGCTGGATTTCACCAACGATAATCTCGACCAGGACATCGCGTTCTACTACGACAACGCCTGGCAGATCCGCTTCGGCATGGACTATGTGCTGCAGCCGGACAAGATCAAACTCATGGCGGGCTATGTCTACGACACGACGCCCCAGCCCCTGGCGGCGGTCAGCCCCCTGTTGCCGGACAGCGACCGCAACGACATTTCCTTCGGGGCCATGCTCAAGAGCGGGAACTACGACATGACCTTTACCTACATGGCCGTGATCGGGGACGCGCGGACGAACATCGAGGACGGCCGCCCGGCCAATCCCGATCCCGCCTATCCCGTGGGAACCTACAAATCAATCGCCAACATCTTCGGTGTCGGCCTTGGCTATCACTTCTAGAAGGAGGTGCAGGAAATGAAGAAGCATCTGATTTTCTCTGGTTTGCTTGTGCTCCTGCTGGCCTTCGCGCTGGCCGGATGCAGCAGTGATCCTGCGGATCACCCCACCGGCCTACGCGCACCGCAGGGCGCCGAAGTCTTTGGCAAATACGTCGCGCTGGGCAACAGCCTGACCGCCGGTTTCGAAGACGGCGGCCTGGTCGGTTTCACCAGCCAGGGCCTTCCCACGGGCCAGTACTACAGCTACCCCCGCCTGATCGCCGGGCAGCTGGGCCTGGACAATTCCATCGGGGACTCCGAATTCAGCGAGCCGTACATCGCCTGGCCCGGGGTGGGCAGTTCGACCCCCAGTGACGTGGCCAACGCCGCGGGTTCCATGTACTACGATGCCGACTCGGGCGGCTTGCTTTGGGAAGAGACACCCCTGGTGTCGGTGCCGAGCCTGCTGCTGGCGGCCACCGTGCCCACGCCCTACCACAACCTGGGCGTGCCGGGCGCGCGGCTGTGGGAAGTTTTGAACACCTCCGACAGCTCCAACAGCTATGGCGCCCCCTACGGGTCGCCAAATCCCTTCTTCGACTTCATCAACCGGGCAAGTTTCTTCGGCAACACGGTCGCCGATGCCACCGTGCTGGACCTGACCGGCACGCCCGAGGCCATCACCTACCAGACGGCCTCCATGGCCCGCCAGGCCATCGCCAAGGGGCCATCCCTGGCCACGGTCTGGATCGGCAACAACGATGTCCTGGGCGGAGCCATGAGTGGACACCCCATGGTCGGGGACAATCCCCTGACCGGGGGCAACATCACCACTAACGATACCTTCCAGGCCCAGTACAGCGAGATGATGCAGTTGCTGGCCGGCGGCATGGTCCAGTCCACGGGCTTTCCGCCGTTGATCCTGGCCGCCAACATCCCCAGCATCACCAGCATCCCCTACTTCATGAACGAGACAACTTTCCTGGCCGCCGCCGGCGCCGCCGCCTGGCCCGCAGGGTACGAGGAGGCGGACGTCGCGCTGTTCACCTTCCCCGTGCTGAGTTGGCTGGCCACGGCCAACCCCATGACTGATCCCATCCCGGCCAACTACACCCTGACCGAGACCGAAAAGACCACCGTGGAAACGGCCGTCGGCGGTTTCAACCAGGTCATCGCCGGTGTGGCCGCCAGCGTCACCGCCAGCGGGTACGCCACCGTCGAAGTCGTGGACATGAACGCGTTGATGGCCGAGATTGCCGGCGGCACCAGCGCCTACGGGCCCACGGCCGCGGTCCACTTCCTGTTCCTGCTGGCCAACCCCTCGTTTGGAGGAAACGTCCAGGCCGCGGCCGACGCCACGTTGTTCTCCCTCGATGGTGTCCACCCCAACAACAAGGGTTACGGCGTGGTGGCCAACGAGTTCATCGCGGTCCTCAACGACGCCCTGGGCACTTCGGTCCCCGATGTGGACGTCAGCGCCCTGTCCTGGGATCCCACCTACGGCATGGGTTCGTCCCGTAAGGTTTCCCCGGGCAACATTCACCTGAGTCCGGAAGCGGCCCAAAGGATGGGCGCGATCTTCCGCTGATGCCTTGCCGCATCAGGCTGCGGGGGGAACCTTCGGGTTCCCCCCGTGTTTTTCCGTGCCGTACCCGTCCGGTGGGTGTTATGTTGACCGGGCGATTTCTTCCCGGTCCTGAAATCACGTGCAAGGACGCCCGTTCATGCGCG
>CAZJGK010000100.1:0-9157 GCA_964545545.1 uncultured Fibrobacteraceae bacterium
CTGGCCGACGCCGTGGGTCCCGGGGAGGATTTCCCCGAGCTTGTGAGGGATGCACGCTTGAAGGTCCAGGGACAGGATGGCCTGCTGATGCCGTTTTTACGTCAGCATGACGGGGGCGTTTTCAAGGGTGAAGGCGAGATCACCTGTCGCAGTGGCGAGATCATTCCGGTCGAGGTGCAGTCGTCGCTCATGGAAGGCCAGGCTCGCAATCAATCCTGGCTGGTCGTGGTGGCCGAAGATCAGCGACAAAGGCGGCAATTGGATCGGGAGCGCCTGCGGGTGGACCAGCTGAAGGGCCTGGTGGAAATGTCCGCCACCCTGGCCCACGAAATCCGCAATCCCCTGATGGGACTGAGCGCCCAGGCTGAACTATTGTCCGAACAACTGAACCCTGCTGATGGGCGCATCCGCTATCTCGATGTCATCACACGGGAGGTGGAAAGGATCAACGCCACCATCGATCGGATGCTGAATTTCACCCGTCCTTATCAGCCCGTGCTGGCCCGCGACGATGTCTGGGAGCTGGCTCAAGATGCCGTGGATCTTTGCCAGAGCCGCGCTCAGGAACGGGGCATCGCGTTGGAATTGCAGGCCCTGCCCGGCAGGCAAACTGCCGCTGGAGTGGGCTTGATGGCTGAGATCGACGCCACCCAGATCAAGCAGGTTTTGCTGAACTTGTTGCTCAATGCCGTGGACGCCGCGGGTGATGGTGGCCACGTGCAACTCGAACTGGGTGCGCCGGAGGCTGTGGAACTGCCGGCCCGCCAGGGCCATGGTCGTTTCCTGGTGCCCGGTATCGTGATCAGGGTTTGCGATGATGGTCCTGGATTTTCGCCCGGGGATCAGGAGCGTATTTTCCGGCCGTTTTTTACCACCAAGAGTTCCGGCACCGGGCTGGGGCTTTCCCTTTGCCACAAGATCATAACCGCCCATGGCGGTGACATCACAGCAGTGCGCGACCAGAGCGTCACCGTATTCCAGGTTGTCTTGCCGCGGTATGCGGCCGGGAATCCGGATCTGGCCCGTATGGAGGTTGCAGAATGAAACCAAGGATTCTGGTTGTCGATGATGAGGCCACGATTCGCGATTCACTGAAGGAATCCCTGGTGGCTGCGGACTATGAGGTGGTCACCGCGGAAACCGGGGAAGAGGCCCTGGCCCATTGCCACGGGCAGACCTTTTCCCTGGTCATTTCCGATCTCAAGCTACCCGGGATTTCCGGACTTGATATCCTCAAGGCCTTGCGCAACCAGGGCACCCAGGTGCCGGTGATCATGATGACGGCCTATGGGGATGTGGACACCGCCGTCAGCGCCATGCGCGACGGCGCCTACGATTTCATTCCCAAGCCTTTCAAGCTGGGCACCATCAAAAGCCAGGTGCGCGCCGCCTTGCGCGCGACAACCCCCGCCAAGGCGATTTTCGATGATTCGGGAGTACCTGCGGCGGATCGCGGCAAGCCCCGGACACGCGACACCCAGGGCCGTTATATGCGCATGATCAAGGCCTGCCCGGGTCTGGTGCGGGTGGGAGCGATGCTGGAAAAAATCGGCAACAGTCGCAGTGGCAATGACACCTCCATCCTCATTCAGGGCGAGTCCGGCTGCGGTAAGGAAATCATCGCCCGGGCCATCCACGAAGTCAGCGTGGGCAGCCACGATCGTTTCATGGAAATCAACTGCGCCGCCGTGCCTGAGACACTGCTGGAAAGTGAATTGCTGGGGCATGAGAAGGGCGCCTTCACCGACGCCAAATCGCGCAAGGAAGGGCTCTTCGAACTGGCCGGCAACGGAACGATCTTTCTGGATGAGATCGGTGAGATGGGGATCCTGCTTCAGAGCCGTCTGCTGAGGGTGCTGGAAAACCGGCGGTTCCGCAGGGTGGGTGGCAAGGACGACCTGGATGTGCGAGCCCGGGTGGTGGCCGCCACCAATCAGCGCCTGGGGGAGGCGATTGAAGCGGGCACGTTCCGCAATGATCTCTACTATCGCCTGCAGGTTCTTGAAATCCATGTCCCCCCCCTGCGCGAGCGGCCCCAGGACCTGGAGGTCCTGATCAATTCCTTCCTGCGCGATTTCAACCATCAGCTGGGTCTGGAATGTGGCCCGGTGGATCAGAAGGTGCTGGAGTCCCTTCAGAAATACCCCTGGCCGGGAAACGTACGGGAACTGAAAAACCTCTTGAAACGCATCATGATTCTGGAGGAACCGGCCCGCTTGATGGCGGATCATTTTCCCTCTTATATCATGGACGGCCGCAATCCCCGCTCGGGTTCTCACCGGCATGCTCCGGGGCAGACCACGGGGATGGTCCCTTTGGCTGAAGTTGAACGGTTGCATATTCTCTACACCCTGGAGATGACCGAGAACAACAAATCCAAAGCGGCACGCATTCTGGGCATCAGTCGGCAGACCTTGCGTGAAAAATTGCGGCAATACGAGGAAGGCGAATCCGATGAGGACAATTTGATGAGTGATGCGGCCGAAAACTGATTGCGATCGAAGGGACGGTTGCGATCACAGGGTCGACCGAGGTTGACCAGTTCTTGCCCATTATTTTGTCACGTGGAATTCCGGGTCTCCAGGGGCCCGGAATTTTTCTTTCTTGCGCTTAGCCTCTGAAATTCACTATCGGGCCTGGCCCCACAGTCCGCATATTCCATAACACATTGCAGTTAAATTAATTAACAAACTTGACGCTTGATCCCTCCCAGTCGCCAATTTTGAGTGCGGCGTTTGTGAGGCGGTCTGGTGTACCGGCATGGCCTTTGCGGTATACCCATGGATGGGGTGAGAACTGCCAGCAATGGGAAGAAATGACCATGTCCTTGAATGCGCGAAAAATTGCAGGTTTTGTGTTGTCGGCCGTGGTGGCCTTGGCGGCCTCCTCCTGGGGGCAGGAACCGGCACCCATGATTCAAGTCGAACAGGATGGTTACCTGCAGTGGCTCCATTCCCTGGAACAGGAAGTGGCAGCCCGTCAGGACAAGAAAATCGTCGAAAACCACGCGCTTTACCCGTTCAACAACGAAGAGGTGGCGATTTGTGATTCTACTCCGTACCGGCACCTGACCATAGCCAAGGCCCTCGGGGTGCTTGAAACCCAGTTCCAGGACCCGCGTCACGCGCGGAACCTGTCTGGTCTGGTGGCCCTGGCAAATGCCCGCAACTATGTGAACCTGACCGAATACGACTCATCCCTGGTGTGGTTTAATGTTGCTGCACAACGGGATACGGCAGGTGACTTCACGTCGGAACTGAAGGTTGAATCCTTGGCCGCAGCCATAGCGGCCAATGATTCGTTGCGCTTGGCCGGGCAGATCCGTGAATTGACATCTGCCGGCGTCCGCGACCGCGACCCGCTGGAGACGGTGCTGGCCCTGCGCTGGTGTCTGGTAAGCGGTGATCCGGCTCAGCTTGATCAACTATGCGACGATTTCTGGGCGGCCCGGGACGTACTCAACAATTCGCAATGCTACTGGCTGGCGCGGGTGCTGCATAAATTGGGGCGGTCCGAATCCCTCTATACGGAGTTGAAAGTCCTGATCCGCAACGGCGGGCTGAGTCTGGGTCTAACGGAGGACGAACGCGCCTGGACCCTGACCACGCTTGCTGATGTCTCCTACCTGCTGGGACTGGAGTCCCAGGCCCGCGAACTTTACAGCACTTTGACGGAATCCCCCTTGGAAAGCCTGAATCTCTGGGCCACCTACCAACTGGCCGGGATGGACATGGCCGACGGCGAATTCCTGGCGGCCTCAACCGGGTACAGCACGGTTTGCCGAGCCCAAGCCCAAGGTTCCTGGCACGATCAGGCCTGCGCCATGGAAAAGGCCGCGCAGGAGTTGGAGCGGATTCGAAGGGAAGGCGAGCCTTATGGCACCAGCCGTTTCTACAACCCCTGAGGCCAACCGCCTCGAAGCGGAAGTCCTGCGCGGTCTGCTCAGTCTTTATCAAGATGAGCAACAGATCTATGCCCAGGTACTGGAGCTTTCTCGCAGGCAGGGCGAGGCCCTGGAGCAGGGTGCTTCCATGCAAGAGATTCGCGGGTTACTGGAAACCAAGAAGAACTGTTTGAACACGATCCGCCGCCTGGAAACAACCCAGGCGGACAGCAAGCTGGCCTGGGAACGGGGGCGGAAATCCTGGTCGGTCGGCGGCCGGGCGCGACTCAATTCCGCCCTGACGACCGTAGGCCGGATCATCGAGGAAATCCTGGCATGTGAGGAACGCAACGACATGACCCTGATCCAACTGACAAGGGACCTTTGATGCAGGGACTCCGGGAAAAATTGCCGACGGAAAGCGGCCCCTGCCGTGGCGAGCTGCGTTTGGCCGGTGATTCGAACAATTCGCAACAGCGCCTTCTGCGCGGTTACCTGCACAAGACCAGCAACAGCCTCTGTGGCATCAAGGGTTACGCCAGTCTCATTGCCGGGCTGGGTCAGGACGCCGGCGACAACGAACGCTGGGCACGCAAGATCATTGGCGAGGTGGAAAAAATGGAGCGGGTATTTGCCTCGGTGGATGAAATGACCGCCAAGCGCAAAACCGAGAATCCCGATTGTGATCCCGTGTCAGTCCTGGAGTCCTGTCTGGCGGCCGTTTTGCCGCGTCATCCTCACTTGGCCGTGAGCCTGGGATCGATCCTGCCGGGTCGTCTGATGTTGCCTGCTGCGGACCTGACCCAGGTTCTCAAGGACGTCCTGGATAACGCGGCCGAAGGGCCGGATGGCCACCCTGGCCGGGTATGCGTCCGGATCAGCAGCGAGGTCAGTCGGCAGGGAAGAATCAGCCTGATCATCCGTGATGACGCGGGGGGAATTCCCCTGCATCTCGGCAGCCAGGTGCAGGACCCCTTCGTCTCCGGGAAACCGGGACACCTCGGCATCGGGCTTTCACGGGTGGAAACGATTCTCGATATACACGGCCTCGACTGGTCGCTGGAAAGCAGCCATGAGCAAGGCACGACGGTCACCATGGAGGTTGCGGCGCCCGAATTTGCTGCCGTTACCCTGGCAGGAAAGGCCAGTGATGGAGCATAAGCGAAGTATCCTGATTGCCGATGACGAACAGACCATGAGGGACTTCCTGGAAGCATCCCTGGCGGGGAAATTCAAGGTCACGACGGTTTCCAGCGGGGAGGAAGCTTGGGATCTGCTGCGCCGCCAGAAATACGATTTCGTTTTGAGCGATATCCAGATGCCGGGCTATGGGGGCATGGGCCTGCTGGAAAGAATCATGTCCGACCACGGAGACAAACCTCTGGTGATCATGATGACGGCCTTCGGTTCCATCGAGCAGGCCGTAGCGGCCACGCGCCAGGGAGCCTTCGATTACCTGACCAAACCCTTCGGTCTTGACCAGCTGAACCATGTCATCAACCAGGCCCAATCTTTTGTCCGCTTACGCAGCGAAAATCAGGCCCTGCGGCGCAACGTGGCCGTGCGCAACGATTTTCACGGCTTGTTGGGCAACAACAAGGAAATCCTCATGCTGCGGGAGAAAATAGCCATGATCGGTGGCTCCCGCGGCACGGTCCTGCTGCTGGGTGAAAGTGGAACCGGCAAGGAGGTCGTAGCCAAGGCCATCCACATGTCCGGGCCCCGCAAGGACGGCCCTTTCATCCGCCTGAATTGCGCGGCCATTCCCGAAACCCTGCTGGAAGCGGAATTGTTCGGCCACGAGCGGGGCGCCTTCACCGGGGCGATCCAGACCCGCAAGGGAAAGTTCGAACTGGCCGACGGCGGGACGCTGCTGCTCGACGAGATCAGCGAAATGCCTTTCTCCATGCAGGCCAAGTTGCTGCGGGTGCTCCAGGAGCGGGAATTCATGCGGCTCGGGTCCAAATACTCCATTTCGGCCGACGTCCGGATCATCGCCACCACCAACCGGAATCTGAAAGAAGAGATCAAGGCGCGGAACTTCCGGGAAGACCTGTATTTCCGCCTCAACGTGATTCCCATAACCATCGTTCCTTTGCGCCGCCGCAAGGAGGACATTCCCCTGCTTGCTTACCATTTCTGCCAGATTTTCTGCGCGGAAAACGGGAAACCCGTCATGGAGATCACCGAGGCGGCCATGAAATCCATGCTGAGCATGGACTGGCCGGGAAATGTCCGGCAACTGCAAAACGTCATCGAGCGCGCCGTCATTCTGACCGCAGGGGATAAGCTCGATGAGAGAGCCCTGGGCCTGGCCGACGAGATCGACACCACCGATGGTCCGGCGGCGATCAATCCGGAAATGACCCTCAGGGACATGGAGCGGGAGTTGATCCTGCGCAAGCTGGAGGTCACACGAGGCAACCGGACCCAGGCGGCGCAGGAATTGGGAATCAGCGTGCGGACCCTGCGCAACAAACTGAATATCTATACCCGCATGGGTATGGAAATTCCGGGATGAAGCCATGATTAAAACAGGATTGTTCGACCAGACACACTTGGCTTCCCTGAAGAAGGCGGTGGACGTCTATGCCAATCGCCACCGGGTTACCGCGCGCAACATCGCCAACGTGGAAACCCCCGGCTACCGCAGCGAGAAGGTCAAGTTCGAGGAAATGCTCGACCGCAACGGAATGTCCATTCGGGGCAGGACGACGCAACCCAACCACATTCCCATCGGGGTGCAATCACCGCTTGATGTGCAGGAACAGGTTGTGGATGAGGACAACGATTTCGATAACGGCGTCAACAACGTGGACATCGACAATGAGATGACCAGCCTGGCCACCACGGATTTGAGCTACCGCATGGCCACCCGCCTGTTGAGCATGCGTTACAGCATGCTCAACAGCGCGATCAAAGGCCGAGTCATCTAGGAGTGAAGGAGTTTGTTCATGAGTGACGGGATGTTTTCTGCCATCAAGATCAGTGCCTCGGGATTGCGAGGCCAGCGGACAAAGATGGATGTGGTCGCCCGGAATCTTGCCAACGCCGAGACGACGCGGACGGCCGAAGGGACGCCGTATCGCCGCCAGCGGGCCATTTTCAAGCAGGTTCTCGGGGACAAGATAAATCGCCATCGCGCTGCCATGGGGCGTACGCCTGCCGACTTCATGGTCAAGGACCAACCAGGTCACATGGATCCCGTTCCTTTCTTTTCGAGGAACACCGAAGACGGCGTAACCAGCGATGTCGAGGTCACCCCGGATTCCTCGGAGTTCAGGGTTGTCTATGACCCCGGTCATCCGGATGCGGACCCGGAAGGATATGTCCTGATGCCCAACGTCAATCCGATTTCCGAAATGGTGGACATGATCACGGCCAGCCGGGCTTACGAGGCCAATGTGAGTGCGGTTCAGGCCGCCAAGGATATGTTCAATGACGCGCTGAAGATCTGAAAGCGTCGCCGCTGACCCGAGCAGCAGGAGAGAATGATGACCATCGCCAGTTTGAAATCCCTCGGCTCCATCAGCCCGGGTGCCGTCTATGGAATCGGCAGCAAGGAACAAGTCAAGCCTGGCTTTGCCCAGAAGCTGCAGAATGCCATCGACGACGTGGACTCACTGCAGACCAAGCGTGATCAGATGGTACAGGACATGGTGGCCGGAGGCCCGACCGAGGTTCATGACGTGATGATTGCGGCCAAGGAATCCCAGTTGGCTTTCGAGTTGCTATTGGAAACCAGGAATAAACTCCTGGAATCCTATCAGGAAATCATGCGCATGCAGGTTTGACCGACAACAACCATAGGTGAACAGAGGTAAATCGTGGACGGATTCAAGCAGATCATCGAAAACCTTAACGAGCGGTTCAAGGCTTTGTCCTTCAACCAGAAGGTGATTCTGGGGGCGGTGGGGACGGCCAGCATAATCTGCATGGTGGTTTTCTCCCTTTGGCTCCAAAAGGATGATATGGCGATTTTGTTCACGAATATGACTCCTGAGGACGCTTCGGCCGCCTTGACAGAACTGGCCAAACAGGATGTTCCGGTCGATTTAAAGAATGGTGGGACCACCATCATGGTTCCCAGCAGCATGAAGGATAAGCTGCGTCTGGACCTGGCATCCAAGGGCATGCCCTCGTCCGGAACCGTGGGCTTTGAGATCTTCGACGGCAACCAATATGGCCTGACCGAGTTTCTGCAGAACGTCAATTTCAAGCGGGCGCTGGAGGGTGAACTGACAAAAACCGTTGAATCACTGCAAGGAATTCAGTCAGCCAGGGTCCATCTGGTCATGCCCAAGCCTTCGATATTCAAGAAGACAGCAGCCACTCCCACAGCCAGCGTCGTGCTGAACATGGGTCGCGGCCATGAGCTGGAGGAGCAACAGATCACGGGGATCCAGAATCTGGTGGCCAGTGCCGTGGAAAACCTGCACGCGGATAAGGTCACCGTTCTCGATCAGGCCGGCAAGGTCCTGTCCAATCTGGAGCGGGATGATGATATCGGACGCAGCGAAACCCAGCTGAGTCTGCGCAAGGAAGTGGAAGATCACCTTGAAGAAAAAGCATCCAGCATGCTGGACAAGGTGCTCGGCCCAGGCAAGTCCATCGTCAAGGTCGACGCCGATTTGAATTTCGAAAAGATCGATCGTCAACGGGAAATCTATGATCCTTCAGCTACGGTCGTCCGCAGTGAAGTCCGCAACGAAACCAACACCGCGTCGACCGGCGACAACACCGCGAACAGCACAACCAATTACGAGATCAACAAGACCCTTGAGCACGTCATTTCGCAGACCGGCGGCATTGAAAGTCTTTCGGTAGCCGTATTTGTCGATGGTCATTACGAGGAAAATCCCGATGGCGGAGAACCTGTCTATACTCCCCTGCAGGATGATGAACTGAGTAACCTGCAGCGTATCGTGGAACGGGCCGTCGGCATGAACGCGGCTCGGGGTGACCAGGTGGAAGTTGTCAACATGCAGTTCCAGGCGGCTCCGGAGTTTCCCGCCGGTGGCGGCCCTCCCCTGGGCATCGTGGAATTGGTGACCCAGTACGGCGGCAAAGTGGTTCTGGTTATCATGCTCGGGATCATGGCCCTGGTACTGCGCAAGAACCTGGCGAGCATGCTGGCGGGCGGCCAGACCCCGGTTGCCGTGGCAGGCGGGCTCAGGAAGGGTCGCGTGGCGGCCGAGGAAACGGAGCATTTCGACGGGATGCCCGAATTGAACGACAAGGTGATTTCCGACATCCAGGATTTCGCCTCGGAAA
>CAZJGK010000101.1:0-1546 GCA_964545545.1 uncultured Fibrobacteraceae bacterium
TCACCGGGACGGGGGATTCGTCCCCCGGGGGACGAATATTGGCGCAATAGACACCTGAACCGGTGTTTTGGGCCGGTTTTTTGGCTTTTTTTGATTTTCCTGGTTCCCAGACTATGGTTACCCTCCCTTGGATTGATTCCGTCCCCGGCTCAAGGAGCGGCTCCTGGACGAACGCCCCGAAACTTCCTTGCCTGCAGCCGGCGTCCCCGATGCTCTGGAACGCCTGACCGCCCGCCGCTATCTGCGGGCCTTGGCGGCCCTGGGGGGGGGGTGGGCGGGGTATATCCTGTTCCCCTTCGTGCTCGCGAAATCCCTGGCGGCGCCCGGTTGGCTGGTGACGGTCTCGGTAGTCATGGAGACCAGCGGCATGCTGCTGGCCCTGTACTGGGGACAGCTGATGGACCGGGGCGGCCGGCGGCGATGGTTGTTGCGCGGGGGTGTGGGAGGCCGGCTGGTCCTGGTCCTGGCGGTCCTGGTGCACTCGGCCTACGGCTTTCTGGCCCTGCTGGGAGTGGTCTACTTCTTCGCGGCCATGTTCTATCCCGCCCAGAACGGAATTCTGCAGGCCAACATCGGGTCCGCGCGGCGCGGCCGCGTGTTCGGACAGGGCGCCCTGGTCCAGAATCTGACGGCCGCGGCGTTCAGCCTGCTCCTGGGCCGGATGCTGGATGCCGACCCCGGGCGGTTCCGGCTGGTGTATCCCCTGGTGGGAGCGGTGGGATTCCTGTATCCCCTGATCCTGGCCCGTCTGCCGCGGCCGGCCCACGACGCCACCGAGGATCCCCTGGGAATCTTCATCGTGCCCCGCCTGCCCTTGGGCCGGGTCGCGTGGAGACGGCTGGGACCGGCCCTGGTGACCCCGTTCCGGGAAGCCGCGGCCACCTTTGCCGCTGATCACCAGTTCCGGTGGTATGAGGCCAACTTTATGATCTACGGCATGGCCTACATGATGCTGGCTCCGGTGCTGCCGCTGTTCTTTACCCAGGAATTGAACCTCAGCTACCAGGAGATCTCCTCGGCCCGGGTGCTCATCGCGTCGTTGGGTGTGGCGCTGTTCAGTCCGTTGATGGGCCGGCTCATGGACCGGATCCACCCGGTGCGGTTGAGCACCATTTCCTTTGCGGTGGTCGCCCTGTATCCTGCCGCCTTGCTGGTGGGATCCCACCTCTTTGTCGACCATCCTGCGCTGACGGCCTACTTCGCCTTCGGGTTCTACTCGTTGGGCATGGCCGGCATCAATGTGACCTGGAACGTGGGTTCCATCAGCTTCGCCCCGAACGGCAAGGGCGGGCATTATCAGGGCATCCATGTGGCCATGGTGGGGATCCGCGGCGCGCTGGGCCCGGTGGTGGGGTTTCTGCTGCTGCGGTGGGCGGGATACCGCGAGGTGTTCGTGACGGCCGCGGTGGTGTTCCTGTTGGCGGCCCTCAGCAGCAGGTTGCTGGGCAGGCAGCTGGGGCGGGCTGCAGAATAATCATCCCTGGTGAACCCTGGTGTTTTTTCAGGATCGGGATATTCTGGTCAAGACATGGGTCCGTCATGACCT
>CAZJGK010000101.1:1646-9124 GCA_964545545.1 uncultured Fibrobacteraceae bacterium
GGGGCCTATGACGTTGCGGCGACCAAGCTGCATCACGGTTTCACCGTGCAGGTGCTGTCAACGACCATGGACCATTCCGTTGCCCGCCACGCGGACGCCATCGCGGTGAGCGAGACCTATATGGCTCCGGATATTGCAGAGGGGTTCGAGCATTACAATGAAATGTGTGTGGTCTGTCACGGGGCCCCCGGGATTGCCAAGGGGGAGGTCGGCGAGGGGCTGAACCCGCCCGCACCAGATCTGGCCAAGACGGCCGGAGAGTGGCAACCGCAGGAGATCTACTGGATGGTGAAGAACGGCATCAAGATGAGCGGCATGCCGGCCTTCGGCCCCACGCACGACGAGGAAAAGCTATGGAACATTACGGCCTTCGTCAAGCGCCTACCGGACATGACGGCTGAGGAATACCGCAAGTTGTCAGAGGAGGCCGAAGCCTCAGGAAACCCGCCCGAAGACTCGGATTAACTGTTAGGTTGGCAGGATCCTGAGCAGGCCATCTGCGGTTTGATGTTGGCCCCGGAAACAGGCCGGCGTGGCCGTGATTCCGGGGCAATGATCACCCTCAAAAGTGGGACAAGCTATCCCTTCACCTGGGCATTGACCCGCATCTCGGTTTCCGCCGAGAACATCCCTTCTCCCTGTTCCCACCAAGTGACCAGGCCGGTCTCGAAGCGGTCCAGGGGATAGCCGTTCTTGCGAGGGGTGACCCGTACGGTGAAGCCGCGCAGGCCGGCCCGGCGACAGGCGATGTCGCCCTTGAACGCCATCACCCCGTCATGGATTTCTCCTTGGGCAAACATGGTCACCGCTTCCCCGTCGGTGATGTGGCCGGAGGTGTCCAACAGGCCGTGGTAGGCTTCGACCAACACTTCGTCCGGAGGGATCACGCCGAGGTTAACGGTGGCTTCCACCGGTAAGCTGGTGCCCATGGGTTGGACGGTTTGCGGCGGTGTATCCACGGTCAGGACCCGGATCGAGGACCATTGGTCGAAAATTTTGTAGCGCCAGGCCGCCAGTTCCCGCGCCGGTGTGAAGCTGTCCCGCTCCAGCCGGTGGGCGTTGGTCAGACAGGGGATATAGAACCGCTGGGTGTAGTCTTCGACCATGCGGTTGGTGTTGAACTCGGCGTTGACCGTGCGCATGGAATTCTTCATCAGCCGGGTCCATTCCCGGGGCACATCGTCGCTGCTGCGGTCGTAGAAAGTGGGCACGATCTCGTTTTCCAGCAGGTCGTACAGCGCTTTGCTTTCCACGAGATCCTGGTAGTCCTGATCGTCATAGTCCTCGCCGGCGCCGATGGCCCAGCCGTTGTCCTGTTTGTAGCCCTCGCACCACCAGCCGTCCAGGATGGACAGGTTGATGCCCCCGTTGGGCGGCACCTTCATGCCGCTGGTGCCGCTGGCTTCCAGGGGACGGCGCGGGGTGTTCAGCCACACGTCCACGCCCTGGACCAGATAGCGGGCCACCTCGATGTTGTAGTCGTCCAAAAAGACGATGCGGTTGCGGAATTCACTGGTCTGGGACAGGTGGATGAGCTGGCGGATGACTTCCTTCCCGGGATGATCCATGGGGTGGGCCTTGCCGGCAAAGATCAACTGCACCGGGCGTTCGGGGTTGTTCAGGATCGCGCTCAATCGGGTGGGATCCTGCATGATCAAGGCGGCACGCTTGTAGGTGGCGAACCGACGCGCAAAGCCGATGGTCAACGCCTCGGGATCCAGCACTTCGGCGGCCTGGCTGATCCCTTTACCCTTGACCCCGCGATTGCTCAATTGCCGTTTCAGGCGGCCGCGCACGAAACCGACCAGGCGTTCGCGCATGCGCTCGTGGGAGCGCCAAAGTTCGGCGTCGGGAATGCGCTCGACCCGGTCCCAGAGGCTGCGGTTGGTGGGGTCTTCGTACCAGCGGGGTCCCAGGTAGCGGTCGTACAGGCGGGAGATTTCGTTGCACAGCCAACTGCGGGTGTGGATGCCGTTGGTGACGTGCGCGATGGGGATCTCGTTCTCGGGCACGCCCGGATAGACGTGCTGCCACATGCGCCTGGAAACATGGCCGTGCAGTTCACTGACGCCGTTGCAGAAACGACACAGACGCAGGGCCAGCACCGTCATGCAGAAGGTTTCGGTGGCGTCGTTGGGGTTCTGCCTGCCCAGGGCCATCAGCTTCTCGATGCCGATACCCAGTTGATCCGCCTTGACGGTCAGGTAGCGCCGGACCAGGTCTGGCTGGAAGTGATCATTGCCGGCCGGGACCGGCGTATGGGTGGTGAACACATTGCTGGCCCGGACGATCTCGAAGGCCGTGTCGTAATCAAGGCCCTGGTTTTTCATCAGCAGGTTGATACGCTCCAGGGCCAGAAACGCCGAGTGCCCCTCGTTCAGGTGGCACATCTTCGGCTCGTGGCCCAGCTTGATCAGCGCGCGCAGCCCGCCGATACCCAGCAGGATTTCCTGACGGATGCGCATGTCGTTGTCGCCGCTGTACAGCTTGCTGGTCAATTCACGGTCGTCGGGGAGGTTGCGGGGCAAATTCGTATCGAGCAGGAACAAGGGCACGCGGCCGACCTGCACCCGCCAGATCCGGGCCATGACCACGCGGCCGGGGTAGTGGACCTCGATGGTCACCGGCAGGCCTGAGTCGTCGGTCTCCAGCGTCATGGACATGTTGTAGAAGTCGTTGACGGCATACTCTTCCATCTGCCAGCCGTCGTGATTGAGATACTGGCGGAAGTAGCCGTACTGGTAGGCGAGCCCCACGCCCACCAGGGGCAGACCCAGGTCCGCGGCCGACTTCAGGTGGTCGCCGGCCAGGATGCCGAGGCCGCCCGAATACAGGGGCAGGGATTCGTGGAGTCCGAATTCGAGGGAAAAGTAGCCCACCACACCCGGCGGGATGTCCTGGTGCTCCTCGGAGAACCAGGAGGGCATGTTCAGGTAGCGGTCCAGATCCTGCTGAACCCTATCCAGGTGGGCCAGGAACGCCCCGTCCTTCTGCAGTTCGGCCACACGTTTTGCCGACAAGGATCCCAACACGGCCACAGGATTGCCTTCGAACTTGTCCCACAGATCGGGATCGACCCGACGCAACAAATTGATGGCCTCGACATTCCAGGTCCACCAGATGTTGCGAGCGATGCCGAGCAGAGGCTCAAGGGGTCCCGGCAGATTGGGCGTAACCACGAATTTCTGGATGGAAGGCATGGGCTCTCCTGATTATGGTGAGTGAGGATCACAGGGACGGGCACCGGTCCCTGGGAATATCGACCGGAATTCCCTACCCTGAAGAGGGGATGAACACTTTTGGAAAAGGTAGACCATAATGCCCCCTGATGGCAACAGTTCACCACGGCGGCCGCCCTGCGGAACCTGGACGGATTTTCTGGACCTGGTCCGTGCGGCTCCAGGTTTCCGGGCCGGGCATGTCCTTGATCCTCGTTCTGCGGAGGTCTTCAAGGAGGGACACCTGCCTGGCAGCGTGAATATTCCCTTGCCTGACGGGGATGTGTGCGGGGCGGAGGACCCCCTGCCCTCGGTGTTGCTGCCTCCGCCCCAGGAGCCCCTGCTCGTGGTCGATGACGATCCGCGGCGGTTGGAATGGGTCCTGCACGAACTGGGTCACCGGGGGCGCGCCGATCTTCAGGGTCTGGTCATGCCGCCGGACCTCCCGCAGGGGGCGGCCGCATCGGGCCTGGAGTATGGCCCGGGGAACGCCCGCCTGTGGGGCCCGGACCCTTGGCTGCTGCGCCACGCGGGTCTGCTGCCGCCTCCGGTGTCGGGGCCGGCCCTGGATCTGGCTTGCGGCAGCGGGCGTACGGCCGTCTGGTTGGCCCTGCGGGGCTTTGCCGTGACGGGTTGCGACCATTTGCCCGACGCCCTGGACCTTGGACGCCGCTTGGCGGCTCAACACCAGGTGTCCTGCGGGTTCGAGACGGCCGATTTGCGGGATCCGGCCGCTGTGCCTCCCGGCCCCTGGGCGGTGATCACCATCTTCCGCTATCTGCAGCGTGACTTGATGCGCCGTTGTGCCGAGATCCTGAAACCAGGCGGCGTGATCCTGGTGCGGACCTTTCTGGATCGGCCGGGCTACGACGGCAAACCCGCCAGACGCCATCGCCTGCGGTGCGGGGAACTGCCGACGTATTTTCCGGAGCCTGATTTCACCATCCTGGCCTACGAGGAAAGCCTCGATGCGGACGGCCGCCCGGCGGCGGGTATTGCGGCCCGCCGCCGCCCGAGCCCCTGATTTTCCGGGAAATGGGCGACCAATTGGCTTATCTTGCCGGTGGAGATGACCAACCCACTTCCTGGAGGCTTGTGTGCAGATCGGCATCATCGGCATGAAATTCACGGGCAAGACCACCCTGTTCAACGCCATCACCGGCGCCGGCCAGCCCACGGGCCAGGGCGGAGTCGAGCCCCACCGGGCCGTGGGCAGGATCCCCGACCAGCGCCTGGACGTGTTGACGGAGATGTTCAAGCCCAAACGCACCGTTTACGCTGCGGTGGAGTGGGTGGACATTCCGGGCTTTTCCGGCGGGACCGGTTCGGACGGAGGGCGCGAGGCCGTACGCTTTCTGGAGCACGGCCGCAAGGTCGATGCCCTGGCCCAAGTGGTCCGCTGCTTCGACGGCGGTTACGGCGACCCCGATCCTGTGGGTGAGATGGAATCAATGGCTCTCGAGTTGATCCTGACGGATCTGCAGGTCATCGAGAACCGCCTGGAAAAGCTGGCCAAGGACAAGACCCGCATGGGCAAGGTGGCCAACCCCCTGGAACCGCCCTGTTTCGAGCGCCTCAAGGCCCAGCTGGAAGACAACCGCCCCCTGCGCGGTCTTGAGCTGAATCCGGATGAACAGAAAATCGTGTCCGGATTCGCGTTTTTGACTCTCAAGCCGTTGATGGTGGTGCTCAACCACGCCGAGGGCGAAGAGCCGCCGGCAGAGGTGGCCGCGGCCGCCGACGGTGTCGGCGCCGAGGTGGTTCCCCTATGTGCGAGCATGGAAGAAGAGCTGGCCCAGCTCGAACCCGCCGAGGCCGCGGAATTCCTGGCCGACCTGGGCATGGAAGAAGCGGCCCTGCCCCGCATGATCCACGCGGCCTACGGCGCCCTGGAGTTGCAGAGTTTCTTCACCGTGGGCCCCGACGAGTGCCGTGCCTGGACGGTGCGCACGGGCGCCTCGGCTCCCGAAGCCGCCGGAGTGATCCACTCTGATCTGCAGCGGGGGTTCATCCGCGCCGAGGTCACGGCCTACGATGACCTGATGGCGTCCGGCACCATGGCCGCGGCCAAGGCGGCCAACCTGGTGCGCCTCGAGGGCAAGGCATACCAGGTCAAAGACGGCGACATCATTGAGATCAGGTTCAGCGTGTGATGCCTGCCGGGGTGCGGCAGCCCGGGGGAAGCCGACCGGAAGTCGGGATCCTGCTGCCGGCGATGCTTGCAGCGCTGCTGGTGGCCGGGATCGTGTTCTGGAGTCTATTGCTGCCCCAAGCGGAAAAGTCCGTGTTCGGCAAAGCGCCCCTCCTGGACGAGATCTACTACCTGGACCGCGCCGCCGAACTCTCGGGCCGGGGCCTCTGTCCGGCCGAGCCCTGCTTCATGTCCCCCCTGTATCCCCAGCTGATTCGCCTGGCCGGCAGCGCCGGCGCCGTGCCCGCGGACCGGGTTTTTACGCCCGACCGGCTCAGGGGAATCCGCCTGTTGCAGATCATGTGCTGGTTGGGGACCGTCCTGCTGCTGGGATGGATCGGCTGGCGGGACCTGGCCCCGCCCGAGGGTACCCGAACCCGCCGCCTGTTGACCGCCTCGCTGCCCGCGGTTCTCTTCTTCCTTTACCGGCCGGCGGCGGCGTACACCACGGCCATCCTGGTGGAAATGCCCCTGACATTTCTGGTCACCGCTGCGGTGGCCCTGTTGCCGGGGCGTGAACCCGACGACCGCCCGGTGCTTTGGCGCGTGTTCCTGACGGGGTTGGTCCTGGGACTGGCCGGGCTGCTGCGGGGTACGGCCCTGGCCCTGGTGCCCATGGCCCTGTGGTTGGTGTGGCGGCGAGGGCGCGCATCCGGCGGAGGCGGCTGGATTCCCCTGACTTTGCTGGTGGGGGCGGTTGTCCTGGTGATGGCGGTGCCGGTGATCCACAACAGTCGCCTGGCCGGGCACCTCCGTCCGCCGACCCTCAACAGCGGGGTGAACCTTTATATCGGCAACGGTCCCCAGGCCAATGGTTTCTATGTGGCGTCCATCCCGGGTGATTGGCGCGAGGATCCGGCGGGGCGGCAGTACCTTGCCGAACAGTCGGGACGACCGGAGGTGTCCCTGGCCCAGGCCGACAGTATCTGGACGGCCCGGGCCACGCGGACCATGGGCCGGAATCCTCCGCGGATTGTGGCCCTGTGGGCCCGGAAATTCTGGCTCCAACTGCAGGGATGGGAAATCGACCAGTTGATCCCTCTGGGGGCCTGGTCGCGGCAAGCGGTTGTGGCCCGGTTCCTGGTCGTGCCCTACGGGTTGCTGGTGATGCTGGGGTTGGGGTACGGATTGCTGATGCTGATGCGCCACAGGCGGTCTCCGGCGGCCGCCTGGATGCTGGGGTTGCTGCTGGTCATGGCCTTGCAGAGCGTGTTCTTCGTGGTCAGCCGTTACCGCCAGGTGCTGGTGCCGCTGTGGGTGTTGCTGGCCGCGGCCGCCCTGTTCGAGGCCCGGTTGTCCCCGCGCAATCGCGTTTTGTTGTGGATCGCGGGCACGCTGGTGGTCGTGCCCTGGGGATTGCGGGACGTGCGGGCGATGTGGTCGGCCATGGCTCAGGCCAACGAGGCCCAACGCTGGGCGTATGTGGGCATAGTCGAGGATTCCCCGGCCGATTTGCAGCGGGCGGACGATCTGTATCGCCGCGCCCTGGCCGGGGGTGCGCCGGGTCCGGTCCCCTGGCAGGGCCTGCTCGCCGTGGATAGGGCCTTGCACGAGGAACAATCCTACCGGGAGGATCTCGCCGCAGGCCTGGACTCGTTCCCCGCCGACTTGGGGCTGTTGAAACAAAAGGTTTCGGATTTGCTGCAGGCCGGGCGCGAGGACGAAGCCATGCCCTTGTTGTCGCAGATCCTCGCCGGCCATGATCGCGACGCCGACTCCCTGCACAACTATGCGGTGCTGTTGGCCAAGCGGGCCGAACTCGACCAGGCGCTTGGTCTCGCTTCCCGTCTGGTATCCGTTCACCCCGATGATCCCCGCGGTTTCCTGGACCTGGGAATCATCCAGGCACGGCTGGGCCGCAAGGAAGCGGCGCGAGGAACCTTTGAGCGCGGCCTGGAGCTTCATCCCGGCAATGCCCAGCTGCAACATGATCTGCGCCGCTTGGGAACCGGCAACGCCCCTTGATTCCGTTGGTTGTGCCTCGGAAATTGTGTCCGCCGGGAAAGAAAAGTCTCCCACAGGTGTTCCCGTCAGGCATAACCCCTTGTCTCATGGACGGTTGGTCGCGA